>JAVEPM010000193.1:0-3856 GCA_034008115.1 Methanolobus sp. | reverse complement strand
CTCCTTAGCTCCCCCGATAGTTATCGGGGGGTTAAGAGCACGAAAGATTGAAATATTCCTCCTTAGCTCCCCCGATAGTTATCGGGGGGTTAAGAGCACGAAAGATTGAAATATTCCTCCTTAGCTCCCCCGATAGTTATCGGGGGGTTAAGAGCACGAAAGATTGAAATATTCCTCCTTAGCTCCCCCGATAGTTATCGGGGGGTTAAGAGCACGAAAGATTGAAATATTCCTCCTTAGCTCAGTTGGTTAGAGCACCTGACTGTTAATCAGGGGGTCCTTGGTTCAAGTCCAAGAGGGGGAGCTGGGAAATATACCAGAATAATGCAAAAGCCTTTAAATTAAATATTTAGAGGCTTTTCTTTTTTGTGAATATGTCAAAATATACCATAAAAAAGCATTATTTAGGTGGGCTATTCGGTGGCCAAAAAAAATAGAAGGCAACTATATACGGATATTTTACGATTTTATTAGAAAAAAGATAAATTAACTTACAACTATGAATAAAAGAAAACCTTGCTGATGTTTTGTAATAATAAATTCTATTATGAATACTAAATTTATTGTTATAAAGATTATAGGTTGAAAAATCAAATATGATAGATATTGAATTTAGAAATAATAAAACTATTTTTGTTGAAAGATACTTCTAAGATAGAATATAGATAATATGAGCAATATCTACGAACAACGATTTTTTTCGGCATTGAAAGACACTTTTATTGGGCATCCAATAAAGGGTAAATCAGGCTATGTAAACCTGATGGATTTAAAAGCAAAGTATTTTGCTGAGATTGAACCCTATATTAAGAAAGAAATAAATGAGCAAATTGAAGCCAAATACCGTGACGAATTATTCGAAAAGCTCTTCAACTTCTTTGACTGTTACCTAAACGAAACAGGAACCGTTTTCTTTGCAAACTCTCAAATCCACAAGAACCTTTATGAAAAAGTGTATTCAGACCGTGATGATGTGGCTCTGTTTTGGAAGACACAAAAACTCTATTACGTAAAGTCGGAAGCTAATTATGACGACTTGCAAACAGAAGTAAATGGCATCACCATTAAGTTTGACGCTTCTGAAATAAAGCACGCCAAAGGCAACGAGAAAAAATCCATTCAATTCTTTATGGTTAAAGCCACTAAAGACGAAGTGATTTTTAAAATCCGTTACCAAGAGAACAATAAGTACGATCGACTTAAAACGTACTTAGACCTTGACAAAAACAACGAAATCATTGACAAGTGTATTGATGAATATGGTTCTGATTTACACCCAAACATTGTTTTCGAGAACACAGGTATTGACCTAACTGTATTTGATAAAAAAGGCGACCAGAGAAAATGTCTATACATTGAAAATTTAGATGATGCCTTAGAATCTGTTAATGTTGAGTATAGTATCAATGACTTATCGTTAATGCTCCAATACCTGCACAAAAACGGAATAATTTTGTATGAAGAAGATTTGAAGAAAATCTTTAGCATTTACAAACGCCAAAACGAAATAGACTACTTTATACACAAGGATGCCGAAGGGTTTTTAAAAGAGCAATTTGACATTTACGTTTACAATTGGCTATTCAATGATTTAGATACTGATTTTGATGCAGCGACCGTAAAGCGAATGCAAAATATAAAAAACATTGCACACAAAGTTATTGAATACATTGCTCGTTTTGAAGATGAACTCAAAGCCATTTGGGAGAAACCAAAATTTGTACGTAACTGTAATTACGTATTAACGTTAGATAAATTAGATAGAGACTCACTAAAAAATGTATTAAAATTTGATTTATCTAAGCAATTAAAAGAATGGAAGGAATTACAATTTGTAGATGATGATTTTAATATACAAAGTATTGAAAAAGATTATGATAAGTTTAGAACACTTCCAATAGACACCAAAAATTTAACTAAAATAGAAAAATACACTATTCTAAGTAATTTTGATAATTTACACCAACAATTAAATGGAGTTTTAATTAAATCTGATAATTGGCAGGCATTAAATACAATTTCGGATTTATTTAAAAATAAAATAGATTTGATTTACATTGACCCACCATTCAACACAGGCAATGATTTCGATTTCAAAGATAAATATCAAGACACAACTTGGCTTACTTTAATGGATAATAAATTACAATTATCTTACAATTTTTTAAATGATAGAAGTAATTTTTATATGCAACTTGACCATATAGCTGAACATTATGGAAAAATTTTGTTAGATAGAATTTTTGGTGTACAGAATTTTATGGCAAAAATTACTTGGAATACAGGTGATAATATATCAGGTTTTAAATCTCAAGCTAAAAACTGGATAAGACAAGCTGATTTTATACACTACTATCGAATGTCAGAAAATTATTTTTTCAGAAAAGCGTATGAAGTGTTAGATAAAAATGAAAAATTAGGATGGTTAGATATTATTGGAAATAAAGAAAAATTATATAAAGAAAAATGGGTAGAAAATAAATTTTATAAAGAGGCGATTAATTTAAAAGTAAAAGCAAAAGGTACTATTTGGAATGACATTTATTCCTTTCAATATTCTGAACCTAGAATCACTGAAAGTTTTTCATTTGTTAGTAACCAAAAGCCAGAAAACTTATTAAGAAGAATTATACAAACTTCTTGTGAAATTGAAGGTACTGTATTGGATTTTTTTAATGGTTCGGGTACAACAACGGCTGTAGCTCATAAATTAAACAGAAAGTATATAGGCATAGAAATGGGCGAACATTTTGGAGAATTTTATTTTGATACTGAAGGAGTTAAAAAAGTTGGTGTATTAGGCAGAATGAAAATTGTAATTAAAGGAGATATAGAGTTTAGATTGCCTAATACAGATGAAAAAAGACGACCTCATTTAACCAAAGACCTTAACTGGCAAGGCGGTGGTTTCTTTAAATACTACGAACTCGAACAATACGAAGATGTTTTAGCCAAGTCGCAATATCAATGGCAGGGTAAAAAAGGCCAAAATCAGGTAGAACAGTACAGCTTCTTACAAGACCAAAAGTTATTAGAAGCTATTGAGATTGATTACGAAAAGAAAAATGCCAAAGTAGTGTTTGAAAAGCTCTATCCTGATGTTGATATAGCTGAAACACTTTCTAATGTTTCGGGCAAGCACATCAAACAAATTTTTGAAGACAAAGTAGTTTTTGAAGATGGAAGCGAAGTGATTTATGATGAAATGACTTTTGAAAAATATCCATGGATTAAACCATTGATTTGGTGGAACAGCAAATAAACTGACAAACTATGGCTAAAATAGTATTAGAAAAATTAGTTAAAGATAACCCTTCAAGTTTACCTGAGTTTTACAAGAACTTGGATAAGGAAACCTTTGGTATTGATTGGAAGTTACACGATTACCAACAATCGGCTTTAAAGCACGCTTTAAACACGTTGTATTATTTCTTTCATCAAAAAGAACATCTTTACAATCACTACCAAACGCAAACCAACGAAGATTGGAAAAAACAAATTAGCTATGCTAATAACAGCACTCATTTTGGTTTATTAGGACAGTATTACAAAGTAGAAGATAATCAAATACCTTACACCGAATTTTTAAATCGAGCCTCTTTATGGATGGCAACAGGTTCAGGTAAAACTTTGGTTTTAATTAAACTTATTGAGTTTTTACATCAATTAGCCACCTATGACCATATCCCTAAAAACGATATTTTAATTTTAGCACCAAAGCCTGAAATTCTAAATCAGATTAAAGAGCATATTGAAGTATTCAACAAAAACAGTTCAGTAAAAATCAATCTCAAAGATTTAAGGGAGTTTGAAAAATCCAAACACTTACAAACATCTTTATATGAACCTGATGGCA
>JAVEPM010000192.1:0-3865 GCA_034008115.1 Methanolobus sp. | reverse complement strand
GAATTTGAATTAGAAAAACATGTTCAAGAAAATGTGCTTCTATACTGAAAAGAAAAGAATGCTCGGAAGTAACAACAATAGAAAGAAAACGAGGAGAATCAAAAGAGTGGACTAAGGCAGTTTATTTGAAAGACAATTATACATGTCAAAAATGCGGGAAAAGAGGAGGCGTTCTAAACGCCCATCACATCATACCATTTTCTGTAGACAAAACACTAAGATATGAAATTTCAAATGGCATAACACTGTGTGTTGATTGTCACAAAAAGGAACACAAAAGATTGCGAAAAATATCTAAAGAACAAATTGATATATTTTCGTGTAATTAATAAGGAAGGAAAAATGAGAGAACATAGATATATCAATGGGGCGGAGTTAATTACAAACTTCAAGCAGTATTATCCTGATTCAAGCACGTTCAATTTGCCAACCACGTATCGATGCGCCAAGGCTATCTGCGAGGCAGGTAATCGTATAGCTGCTAAAATAGACCAGACGATTATCGATACCGCAAATAAATCAGCGGGGAAAATAATCAAATTGCCTATATTTGACACCCAGTCTAATGAGGCTGAGTATGTTTGCCAACAGGCAATCAAGATATTTCAAGGCACAAAGCAAACAGTTAAAATCTTGTATAGAACCAATGCACAATCTGTCATGTTTCAGCTATTCTTAATCAGGCAAAACATACCATTCTCTATCAATCAGAATAACAGTATATTCAATACAAGAGAGGCGAAGTTAGCGATTGCCTGCTGTAGGTTTGTCACGGAATATGATAACCTTAACATAGACGGCAAAGCAAACACCATAAACGACATGAGACCATTGCTATCGCCTTATTCCAAGAAACTACTATACGGCACACTGACTGACATGAGAAAGTCCGAGACGGACGTTCTGGCTAGCAAATTAGGCCGCAAGCACGAACCTGTCCTGAACGACCTTGAAGATATTATGGAAATGCTGGCAGGGAAGAAGCCAATGCAAATTGTAAATGCAATATCCAAGATGGACTGCATGAAGGACTTTTCAGACTCCGCTGGTGATAACTTGATAGGTATAGCAGAGTTCCTTAAGTACTGCAAAAACATGACTGAAATTGATAGCCTAATAGCAGAAATATCAAGGCCACGTTGCGTTCCGGCTGGAGAGCGAGTTATTTCTTTGTCAACAGTACACGGAAGCAAGGGCTTAGAGTCCGATGTTGTCTTTGCAAGTTTCTTGTTGCTGCCCCACCCAATGGGGGAATATAGGGAAGAGCTAAACCTTGCGTATGTTGCTGTAACCAGAGCAAAACAAGAGCTTTACCTATCAACTTCTTTGGTTTTTGGAGATAAAGAAATAAGTGTATCTCCGTTTCTTGACATAATAACATAGATTTAGCTTGACAAGATGTGCCATTTCGTGAAAATTGACACATTAAACATAGGAGACAAATATGAAGAATGACAAACTGCTATCAATCAAAGAGCTTGCTAAAATCCTGTCTGTTTCAACACGCCAAATATACAGGCTAATCGACAATGGAATGCCATTTCACACGGTGGGAAGAAGAAAACGATTTGAAATAGATATAGTAATGGGATGGATAAAATGCCAAAAGTAAAATGTATTTGTGAAACATGTAAAAAAGAATACCTTATTCAACAATGGTATTTTCGTGGTGCATTTAGGTGGCAAACCAAGTTTTGCTCACAATGGTGCAGGGCAGAAAAGACAACTCAAAATAACTGTGTATGCAGGACTTGTGGAAAAGAATTCTATAAATATCCATGCGAAATTTCAGTTAACAATTACTGCTCAAGAGAGTGTTATAAGAAAAGAGTGGGACATCCAAATCATCAGTTTCCCACCTATGTTGAAAAAAAATGCCTTACTTGTGGTAAAAAATTTAAGGCAAAATCATCTCAAGTCAAAAGAGGATTTGGCATATATTGCTCAAAAGATTGTTTCAATAAGTCGAAAAATGGAAAAACTAAAAGTATTTGTTTGCAATGTGGAGCTGAATTTATTCATCCAAGAACAAGGAACGCTAAATATTGTAGCAATAAATGCAGGGGAATTGCAACATCAAAAGAAAAATCTGTACTTTGGAAAGGTGGCAAAACATCAAAAATAATGCAATTTAGAACTTCTTCTAAAATGATTAATTGGAGAAAACAGGTATTTGAAAGAGACAACTATACATGTCAAAAATGTGGCAAAAAGAAAAGTGGACATTTGCAAGCACATCATATTATTCCGCTAAGCAGAGACTTTTCTCTTGCATACGATATATCAAACGGAATAACATTATGTGAAGATTGCCATTATTCTTATCATGCAAAACTTAAAAAACAACTTATGAAAAATAAACAAATAGATTTGTTTGTTTGTTTTTAGAATGAGGCCTAATATGAAAATACCAATTGAGAAACACAAGCGATACCTATCTGTAGAAATTGACCCCGAAACTGAGTTTATGAAAATCTTTACATGGCTTGATAAACGAATAACTGAAAAAGTAAATGCTTGGGCAGAAAACACAAACCCAAACAAGATGACCGAGGACTTCTGTATCTGGAAGTTTCTTGTCACAACCTTTAATCAATTGCCGGACGGCAAGAAAACAAAAGCGTTCGTTTATCAAATTCTTGTATTGAATGATATTGTTAATGACGGGAAAAACAATAAGCGCGATTGCTGGTTAAGAAACAATTGCTGTAACAATCAAAATCGTTGGCTGGAAAAAATTGACCATGAATGGAACGACGATGACACCAGAGATATTTGCGGAAACCTTGCAATTTGCATAAGGTTTCCTGACAAGAAATTATTTCCATTCGAGCTTGATTTTGACCAAGAAATTAAAGAAGTAAACCTTGATGACAGAATACTTAATGTAAAGGAGTGAATTATGTATTATTATTGTAGTGATTGCGGAATTATTGACGAGGATGACGTTTATTGCAAACTGATTTATGAAGCAGTATATTACCCAAACGACATGGCTCGGCCAGCCGAATATGACGAGCCAAGGTGTCCGTCTTGCGGAAATTATGTTGGCGAATATGTTTGTGATAATTGCCTAACAAAAGGCAATAAGGATGATGAGATTCTTATTATTAATGAAAAACAAATAATTACATGTCATAAATGCTTCATAAAAAAGCAGGCAGAAAAATGGTTGTTTGATTTTCATGAGCATATTGTTCTTAATCTCATCTCAAGATTTTGCTTTCTTGATGAAAAAGAAACACATGAATATGCATGGGAATTAATCAAGGAAATACTTAAGGAAGAACAATCATGAGAGAATACAGCAAAGACTTTTCGGAATGCCCTAAAGATGTTCTTGTTTGGGTGATATGCGATAACTACAAAAGATATGCGGTGGCTAAGCTTTGCTCTTGCTGTGGAATCTGGTCTGATGAAAATGGATGGCAAATAGAAAGAGTGGACGAATGGTCGCCTTATTTAACTCCGGCCGAGGAGCGCAAGCACGAAAGACTTGACAAAATAATCAATGCCTGGCTTGATGAAAACTATGAGCAAAAGCACAGAATAAACTCTATTAGAAAGCACCTAAATGTTGATAACATAAGTGATTGTCAAAGCTTAGAACAAAAACAAAGATATCTTAGATACTTAAAAGGAGAAAACAGATGAAAGTAATCAGAATGATTCTAACAATTGTCTTACTGATATTGTTAATTCCTTTTGCAATACTTGGATTGCCTGCATTTCTAATCATACTTGCATTGAACTGGATTAACAGCTATGACCCAAATATTGTTGGCCTGCCAAAACAAGACAATTAACACTTACATCAAGCCCTGCTAAATGATTATGTTACAATATCAAAAGGCGGGGCTTTCTA
>JAVEPM010000191.1:0-3886 GCA_034008115.1 Methanolobus sp. | reverse complement strand
TTCCGCAGTACTATGTAGAAAATAGCCATGAAGCCATCATCCCGCGTGAAGTTTTCATGCAGGTGCAGGAAGAGCTTATCCGCCGCCGTATCGTGCACACAAGCCCCAACGGAAAGACCAGAACTTTCAGCAGCAACCACGTCTTTTCACAGGTAATCATCTGCGGCAAATGCGGTGAGGTTTTTCGCAGGGTGCATTGGAACAACAGAGGAAAGAAATCCATCGTCTGGCGCTGTGTCAGCCGGTTAGAAAACACCGGCCTATTCTGCGATGCACGCACGGTGCCGGAGAGCCAAATCGAGCAAGTGCTGGTTACCGCCATTAATCAGACGCTCTGCGACAAGGACTCTTTCCTGACAACTCTGCGGGACAACATCGCAACCGTCATAAATAGAGAAAGCGACAAGGCTTTGGCGGATATCGACAAGCGGCTGGAGGAACTGCAAACAGAACTTCTGAAGCTGGCCACTTCTAATGCGGATTATGAGAAAGTTGGAGATGAGATTCACCGTCTGCGTGACCAGAAGCAAAAGTTGCAGGTTGAAAACGCCAACCGTGATGAACTAAAAAAGCGCATGGCCGACATGAGTACCTTTCTAAAGAAGCAATCCACCGCCCTCACCGAATATGATGAGCAACTTATCCGACGGCTGATTGAAAATGTCATCATCTATGAGGACAAATTTACCGTGGAATTTAAATCGGGCTTGACGGTTGATGTGGAAGAATAGAGCCAAAAACGAGCAAGGCACTCTACGGAAATTAAGTCGTGGAGTGTCTTTTTCATAAATCACATAAAACATATTGACATTTTTGGATTTGAAGCATATAATGTATCATATCAAGTTTTTTGGATTTGAGGTGAGAACATAGTTACCACATATGATGATCAAGTAAAGGTATTCAAAGCCTTCTGCGACGAAAAGCGGCTGCGTATCCTTGAGTTACTTCGGAGCGGTGAAAAATGTGCCTGTGTTCTGATAGAACAGCTTGATATGCCGCAGTCTTCACTATCCTACCACATGAAAATTCTCTGTGAGTCTGGAATCGTGGATAGCAGACCTGAAGGAAAATGGATGTACTATAAAATAAGCGAAAAGGGTGGTGGAGAAGCTATGGCACTTTTGAGAGAGCTAATCACACCAAATGCTATTGCTATGACTGAAGAACGTAATTGTTGTCTGTAAAGGCCATTTATATAAAATGGCTTTTTTCAGACACTATACATCAAGTTTTTTAGATATGATTGTCCGTTTTCAGAAAGAAGGTTAACTTATGCAAATATTAAAAACAATCTGGGATATTTTTCAAAATCAGATTCTCGGCATGAGATGGCTTAGCGACCTAATCGGAAGTATGCTGTCTGCGTTTGGGCTAGACACTGCCAATCGCTGGGTAGGTAGCATTCAGTTTTTCATTTATGACGTTATAAAAATAGTAGTGCTATTATGCGTCTTAATCTTTATTATCAGTTACATTCAAAGCTACTTTCCTCCGGAGCGCAGTAAAAAGATCTTAGGGCGGTTCCACGGGATTGGGGCAAATTCCGTTGCTGCCTTGCTTGGGACTGTAACACCCTTTTGCTCCTGCTCGTCTATTCCATTGTTTATAGGCTTTACATCCGCAGGTTTACCCCTCGGAGTCACTTTTTCATTTTTGGTTTCTTCACCGATGGTAGATCTGGGTTCTCTCATTCTGCTAATGAGCATATTTGGAACAAAAGTCGCTATATTATATGTCATATTCGGACTTATCATAGCTGTGGTCGGAGGCACCATCATCGAGAAAATGCGCATGGAAAAGTATGTGGAAAGCTTTATTTTATCTGCTGGCAGTGTTGATATTGAATCTCCTGAACTCACAAAAAAAGAACGGTTGGTTTATGCAAAGGAGCAAACGCTATCAACATTTAAAAAGGTTTTCCCGTATATCTTAATTGGTGTCGGAATAGGCGCATTTATTCATAATTGGATACCCGAAGAATGGGTGGTATCCCTGCTGGGAAGCAACAACCCCTTCGGCGTAATATTAGCGACAGTTATTGGCGTACCGATGTACGCTGACATCTTTGGCACGATTCCGATTGCAGAAGCACTACTGGCCAAAGGGGCACAGTTGGGAACGGTGCTGGCGTTTATGATGGGAGTAACTACGTTGTCTCTACCATCTTTGATTATGCTTCGCAAGGCAATAAAGCCAAAACTGCTGGCACTGTTCATCGCCGTATGCACTGTAGGAATTATTGTTGTGGGATATATTTTCAATACTTTACAAGCGCTAATAATATAATTTGGGAGGTATGAATGGTGACAAAAACATTAGGGAAATCCTGCTGCTCCTGCGGATGCGGTGATTGTGATAAAAAGGTTGTTGTTGAATATTTCTATCTTGACCTTCAAACCTGTGAGCGTTGTATCGGGACAGACAGCGTTCTTGATGAGGTGATGCGGGTGCTTACTCCTGCATTAGAACTTGCCGGTTTTGATGTTGAGTACAACAAAACTGAAATTAAGACAGTTGATATGGCCGTACAGCATCAATTTGTTTCGTCACCGACGATTCGGGTGAACGGTCAGGACATCTGTAAATCAATTGCTGAAAACAGTTGTGGCTGCTGTAGTGATATCAGCAACACAGATGTAGAATGCCGTGTGTTTGAGTATAACGGTAAGACTTACGAGATTCCACCCAAAGAAATGCTAGCAGAAAGCATCCTTCAGGGTGTATTTAGTCAATTCAATGAAGAATGTTCCTCTGATAAATATCAATTGCCTGCAAACCTAAAAAATTTCTTTGATGGGAAGAAAACCAAGTCTGGGTGTTGCTGCGAAGGCAATTGCTGCTGATAAATAGGAAGTTCTCTGACCGCAATTTGAATTGTGTTAACCTCGGATTCTAATAATGATATAAAGGAGAAAATTTCATGGCTTTGTTTGGAAAGAAAAATAAGAATGAAAAAAATACCTCCTGTTGCGGAGGTAGCTGTGATACTGAAAACATGGCAAAGGCTGAAAAAGCAAAAGCAGAGGGCGCAAGTGTTAAGGTGCTAGGAAGCGGCTGTGCGAAATGTAATCAACTTGAAGCTGCAACAAAAGCTGCACTCGAACAACTGGGCATGGATGCGACAATCGATCATGTGACTGATTTCGCACAAATTGCTACTTACGGTGTGATGACTACCCCTGCGCTGGTTGTAGACGGAAAAGTTGTTTCTTATGGCAAGGTTCTCAAAACCGATGAGGTCGTAAAAATCCTGCAAAGGGTCAGAGGATAGAATATGCATAAAACCAAAGATGCGGAAATAGATAAACTAAGGGTTGCATTTATCTGCGTCCATAATTCTTGTCGCAGCCAAATTGCCGAAGCACTCGGCAAACATTTAGCATCTGATGTTTTTGAAAGCTACTCTGCAGGCACAGAAACAAAAAATCGCATCAACCCTGATGCAGTAAGGATTATAAAACAACTTTATGGAATTGACATGGAAGACACCCAGCATCCCAAGCTTTTAGAGGATATCCCCCCTGTGGATATTGTTATTACAATGGGATGCAATGTCGAATGTCCATATCTGCCTTGTAGGCACCGAGAGGACTGGGGCTTGGATGATCCGACCGGAAAGAATGATAATGATTTTATTGAAGTTATTAAGAAAATTGAAACTAAGATAAAAGATTTAAAATCGACTCTAAGTAATATATAAGGTTTATTTACTTAAATTAAGCCCTGTGTAAACCTTATGATAATAGAGCAAGACCTCTGGTTATTCCGAGCCAAAAGGAACACTGTTCCGAGCTTCAAAGCCAAGCGTTCCGCGAGTTGAGAGCCAACCATTCCGAGGATCGAGAGCCATCGATTCCGACGAGTGGGAGCCAAGGATTCCGAG
>JAVEPM010000048.1:0-25889 GCA_034008115.1 Methanolobus sp. | reverse complement strand
AAGAATGGGCAGGTGGAAGTGCACCAATTAACTTTTACTACCAAATGACTGATCTGGATACTGCAAAAACGATTACAAGTGGTAAATTCACCGCTGCCTACGTCACAATCTCTGAAGAGTACTACGATGGTCCTGAAATACCGCTAGATGACTCCGGCAATAGCAGCTCATCCACAACTCCGGCATTTACAGCTTTGGCTGTGGTGTTCTCACTAGTTGTAGCGAGTGTGTACAGGAGAATGTGAGTTGCAGAACAAACTTGATGAATCATTGCAGATACCAGTTTAATGTGTTTGATAGATCAAACACATTTTGTCATTTCATCTGCAATCAATTCTGCCTGTTTAAGCACTGTTTCTGTAGCAAGTGCCTGCATGTCAGGAGGATATCCATACTTCCTTAGCGTTCTTTTAACGATTACTTTTAACTTGGCCCTGACACTTTCTTTGATTGTCCAGTCGATAGAGGCATTTTGTTTTACCTTTTCAAATAAAACAACAGCTAGTTCTCTCAACTGCTCTTTTTGCATTACTTCCCTAGCACTCTCATTATCTGCAATTGCTGTGTAAAAAGCATATTCAAATTCAGACAAACCCATTTCATGGGGCTTTTTGTCCATACGTTTGATCTCTTTACTAAGTTTAATTAATTCCTCAATAACCTCAGCTGCAGTTAATATCTTGTTATGATATTTAACGATAGAATTTTCCAGCATTTCCATTAATGATCTGCTCTGAATTAGGTTCTTCTTTGTGCGAGCTCTTATTTCATCATTGAGCAACTTTTTCAGGACTTCCAGAGCCAGATTTTTATGTTCCATATTCTGGACTTCTAGAAGGAAATCTTCTGACAATATGGAAATATCCGGCTTTTTAATTCCGGCTGCATCAAATACATCTATCACTTGTTCAGTAACAAGGGCTTTATCTATAACCTGCCGAATAGCTGTTTCAATTTCCTCGTCTGTTTTACCGGTACCGGTACTATCAAATTTAACAAGTCTGGCTTTTACTGCCTGATAAAATGATATTTCGTCTTTTACATCCATTGCTTGTTCGTGCGGAATGGCCAGGGAAAATGCTTTTGATAAAGCGGTCACTTCGTCAATGTATCTTTTTTTACCACTTTCGAGACCCAGAATATGTTCTTCTGCTTCAAGTATTATCGACAGCTTTCTGGATGTATCCGCTTCAAAGTACTCATCATAAGTAAATCCATAAAACATCTGGGAGACGATTTCCAGCTTCTCAAGCATCAACTGAACTGCTTTTTCCTGAAGCACAGCAGGATCACCTTTTCCTCCGCTATCAGAATAGAAGGACAAGGCTTCTTTGAGGTCCGAGGCTATTCCCAGATAATCTACGATCAGGCTGCCTGGCTTGTCTTTATACACCCGGTTTACTCGTGCAATAGCCTGCATGAGGGTATGGCCTTTCATTGGCTTGTCGATGTACATCGTGTGAAGACACGGAACATCAAAACCCGTAAGCCACATGTCCCGGACGATTACAAGTCTCAGTTCATCCTCAGGGTCTTTCATTCGTTCTGCTAAAGCTCTTCTTTGATCTTTTGTAGTATGATGTTTTGATATTTTGGGACCATCGGAGGATGCGGATGTCATAACGACCTTGATAGCACCTTTTCGAAGGTCATCACTGTGCCAGTCAGGTTTTATTTTGACTATTTCATCATACAGGTCTGCGGCTATCCTGCGTGACATTGCAACGATCAGTCCTTTTCCTTCGAAGACTTCCTGTCGTTGTTCGAAGTGGGTCACAATATCCCGTGCGATCTGTTTTACCCGGGTTTCACTGCCTATTAAGGCTTCAAGCTGAGTCCATTTCGCTTTGGTTTTCTGGGTTTCTGCAAGGTCTTCTTTATCTAGCTCTTCATCCAGTTCTGCAACAAGCTTTTTTCCTTTAGTGCTGAGAGCTATTTTTGCCAGTCTGCTCTCGTAATATATCTTTACCGTGGCACCATCTTCAACAGCTTGAGATATATCATAGATGTCAACATAATTACCAAAAACAGCAGGTGTATTCACGTCTGATTTTTCTATCGGTGTACCGGTAAAGCCAAGGTATGTTGCGCTGGGCAGGGCATCACGTGTATATTTAGCAAAGCCGTAAACGATTTTCTTACCGATTATATTTCCCTGCTCATCTTTTACATCAACATGTTTTGCCTTGAAACCGTATTGTGTACGGTGTGCTTCGTCAGCTATCACAATGATATTTTCCCGGTCCGAGAGTTCTGGGTAAACGTTGCCTTCTTCAGGTTGGAATTTCTGGATAGTGGTAAATACAATACCACCTGATGCGACGTTTAAGAGTTCTTTTAAATGGTTCCTGTTTTCTGCCTGTACAGGTTCCTGCCTTAAAAGTTGCTTTGAAGCGGCAAATGTGTCAAAAAGCTGGTCGTCAAGATCGTTACGGTCAGTGATCACTACCAGTGTGGGATTGTCCATTGCAAGTACAATTTTTCCTGTATAGAATACCATGGTAAGAGATTTACCACTTCCCTGGGTGTGCCAGATCACACCACCTTTCCGGTCTCCTATGGGTTGTTTTTCCACTCCAGGAAGACCATAGTTTTCGGGACTTTCATGATGTATGCCTAAAGTATCCCATCCCCTTTTCTCCATAGCAGTATAACCCGATGCCCTGAGCGTCGATTCCACTGCCCGGTTAACTGCATAGTACTGATGATATGTAGCGAGTTTCTTTACGGTTTGAATGGTAATGATGCCTGTTGATATATCTTCCTTTTTTGATTTTTCAAATACGATGAAGTGCCGGATGATATCTAAAAGAGTGGTTTTGCCAAGCATCCCGGTTATGAGTGTTTCAAGTTGCCCGATGAGTGGCGAGGCTTCAACATTGCCATCTGAGCTTTTCCATGCCATAAAACGGCTGAAACCTGCGGAGAGGGAACCTGACCTGGCTTCCAATCCATCGGAGATTATCATGAAACCATTATATGCAAACAGGGAGGAAATTGTTTGTTTATAGGTCTGCAACTGCTTGAATCCAGATCTTGCGGTTGCGTTCTCATCAGCAGGGTTCTTGAGTTCGATAACAACAAGTGGCAGGCCGTTAACAAAAAGAATAATATCAGGACGCTTGTTCACATCGTTATCAATGACAGTAAATTGATTGCTAACAAGGAATTCGTTATTTTCTGGATTTTTAAAATCAACCAGCCAGACCAGATCACCCCTGCTAATTCCATCTTTCTGGTAGCTTACATTTACACCTTCCGTAAGCATCCTGTGAAACGTTTCGTTATTGGTGATAAGTTCAGGAGAATTCAAACGCTGAAGCTGCCGGATGGCATCTTCCCTTGCATCTACCGGTATATCAGGATTGATCCGGGCCACGGCTGTGCGCAGACGCTCTAATAATAACACATCCTCAAAACTGTTCCGTTCTGGTGTATCGCTATCCGGGGCAATATCAGGAGCGTAGATGTACTGGTAGCCCTGACGTTCAAGGAGTTCGATGGCAAAGTTTTCAATTTCGGATTCGGTGATCTTATTCATTTGCATTCCGGTCCTCTTTAATACTCTGTACTTCCCTGTCAAAATCGACTACCATCTGTCTGAACTACCGAGAAATCCCCGGTAGTTGCAATCTCACCGGAATGTGCAAAGTGCATTTTTTGCACGTTGACCTCTTCAGCCTTTACGTCACTTTTGTCTGATGTGTAGAGGACGAAATCTGACTGATTGCCGGAAAGGTTGTTTTCGTTCATGACTTGTTAGCTCCGCATTGCGGACTGGTGGTTTTGGATATATAACAATAATATATTTGTTAATTAGTCACTGCTTAGTGTCAAAGTAGAGTTTGCCAGCCTTTTTTCATTGCCTAGTGGTGTTGTATAGTATCTCTGTTCGATACCGTATAATATCTTTTTTAAATGATTCTCTGTGCTAATAAGAAAAGATTCGCCATTAACCGGAACATCTTCACAATAAGAACGTATGTATTGGAAAATTTGCCTTTCGTCATCTTCTGTGAATTGGTTTAATGTATCAATTGCTATTGCTATACGTTTTCTATTAGCTGTTTTTACATTGTCACTAGTAAATGTTTCATCAAGAGAAATGAAATTATGATTTAGAAAATCGTTGACTTCATCTTGAGTAGCTTCTCGGTAAAGTTCCTCAATACCTCTGAAAATTGACTTTATTCTGGCAATACTCTTGAAATAGAGAATATCTGCATTTATATCGTAAGCCGCATCTACATAGCTATTGAGAACTATAATTGGTGCATTTGTTTCAAGTGTGGGTGCCTCGGATATTTTAAACCATTTTTTACGCAATAAACGCCTTGGAAACATTTTCTGAAAAAGAAAATAATTACCTTGTTTACTGCAAAAATAATTAATTTTAGAGTATTGTTGTTGATCTATTTGATTATAGACTGTGCTATCGAATATTGTTCCTATCAAGTCATTCTCATAACCAAGACTTAGAAAACCGTCCAATTTATACCATTCATCATCTTCTAGCGTGTAAGATTGTGTATATGTTAGGTTCTCTGATAAATCAGGCAAATCAAATAAATCATTTTCATTAGACATTACTTTCACGAATTCGCCATTCTGACCTTTTGTTCTTGCTAATAAATGGTTCATTATACCTGCCTACCTATATCCATAAATGTATAATTATTGATGCGTTTTAAATTATCAAATTCTGCATTTTTTGGCTCTTTAAGTTGTTTTCGTGTAATTAATAATATTTTTGTATTCTTATTATTCGTTATATAATAAAAATTATATCCAATCAGAAAAAAGATAGGATTAAAATACGAAATTCTGGAATGATAAATAAAAACGCAGATAATCCCAAAAACATAAAGAAATACCTCAATGTTTGGTACGCTCAACGCAACAAAAAAGTAACCTAAATAACTTGGCAAGAATGCATCATTGGCAGGTTCAATAACAGATATAGAGTTTTTATCTATTGTATCTGTGTCTAAGGAGTTAGTTAAATACATACTTATCCATGTAAGCACTAAAACAATTCCAAAATAGAAAATATAAGAAATTATGGCTGGTAAAATTGAAAGATATGAATGTAACGGATTTATGGTAACTTCTTCTTTAATGAGAAATACCAACAAGGAAAGTGCCAATGAATTTAGTGTTAATAAAAGCTTAAAAAAGGTATCAATCACTATCCCACATCCTCACATTTTACCCTCACGTTCCCATTCATCAATTTAAGCAGCAGCGTATCTCGCATTTTTTCAAGGGAGTGGATTTGTTTATTATTTACAATCGGTTTATACATAAGAGGCATCATTAGTTTCGTCATATTTTCTAGTTCCTTATTTGATGGAACTAAAACCATTGCCACATCTAAATCTCCTCTTTTAATATGCCCCATTGTAGTGGCATGGCTTGCTGATATAGAAACAAATTCTTCTAAATGGTATTTGCACCATTGATAGTAAAACCATTTCGGATAATCTTCTGAAGTAACTTTGAATAAATGTTGATTCAAAATACACTTCCCACCATCCCATATTTTAACCATTAATGAAGCTGACCAAGAGAAAATCACATCCCCATTTTCTACAAGATATTTTGGCTTGACTTCTGTTGTAGCATAGTCAGAGTTTTTTGAAAAACCATTGCGCAATTCTTTAATTTTTAAGACCGGTAGTTTGTCTACATCATTTTGAGGAGGATATTTTTGACACGCCAATCCATTTAAAAAATCAGCTACTTTGGATAACGGTATTTCTTCCCACTCCTCATCCGCTTCCTCCATAAACCACTGCCTGAACAGCGTTTCCGCCATAGTTTCAAGTGTCTTGTTCTGGCGGTGAAGCAGGTCTATCTTGTCGTCGAGGCTGGAAAGCACAGAGACAATGGCATGTTGTTCGGGGAGAGGAGGAAGAAGTATGTCTAAATCATAAACTTCGTCTCTACTAGTGGAAGGTATTGCTGACCCACTGTCCATTTCATTAATATCAACATTTTTAAACCAATAATACAGAAAAAGATTATCTAGTTCTTTAATTTTTATTTTGGTATAAAAGGCTGTATCGATTACAAAAAAAGGTTGTTTTGCTAAGTGAACCTCACGGTACGCTCCCTTTCTTCCAATGATTACAGATGGTTCATTGTATAGAAAATCAGTTGTAGAACCTATTTTCCCATTTGTTCCAAAAACGTCATAATTTCCATTCCCGTTTTTATAATCTTTCAACCCTTTCCCATATTCGAGAGTGACGATGTCTCCAATTTTACATTCCTTCCACTCCCCCATCACTCCATCCCCTCTAGCCTCGTGAATACCATGGTCGTATCGGAATAATAGATTGCTTTGAAAGTATCACATTTTGCGATGCCATAATCTTCATCATTCTTTAAGGTCGCAATTTGTGATCTTAAGCACTTATTTTCTCTGGCGAGTATCAAGTCATCCTTGCTCATACAAGCTTCACCTTTTTCAGATTCTCGGCAATCAACTGATTCAGCCTCTCCTCTTCTTTCAACTGCTCCCCAAACTCGGCTTTCAGGGCGGTGAAACGCTCATTGAAATCAAAATCATCCTCATCTACAGGCAATCCTACGTAGCGTCCTGGTGTCAACACATAATCCAGTTCCCGTACCTTTTCAATTGGAGCGGAATTGCAGAATCCTTTCACATCTTCGTAATTCCCTTCAGGATTTCGCCAGTTATGGTAGGTGCTTGCAATATCATGTATGTCTTCTTGGGAGAATTCACGGGTTCTGCGGTTAATCAGGTGTCCCATATTCCTTGCATCAATGAACAGGATTTCATCTGTCCTGTTTCTAAACTTTCCGTTGGCTTTATTCCTGCTCAAAAACCAGAGACTGGCAGGGATCTGCGTATTCAGGAACAGCTTTGGCGGAAGGTTTACTATGCAGTCTACCATCCGGGCTTCCACAAGCTCTTTTCTGATATCGCCCTCTCCTGATGACTTGGATGTCAGGGAACCTTTTGCCAGAACAAAACCCGCCTGGCCGCTTGGGCCTAGATGATAAAGGAAGTGCTGTATCCATGCGTAATTTGCATTTCCGGTTGGAGGAACACCATACTTCCACCTTCCGTCCTTGCGTAACAGATCACCACTCCAGTCACTGTCATTGAAAGGAGGATTGGCTATGACATAATCTGCTTTCAGGTCTTTGTGAGCATCATTGAGGAAAGAACCTTCATTGTTCCATTTTACTTGGGAGCTATCAATGCTTCTGATGGCAAGATTCATTTTTGCCAGCCGCCATGTGGTCTGGTTGCTCTCCTGCCCGTATATCGATATATCGTTTATTTTTCCCTGATGGTCGGCAACAAACTTCTCAGATTGCACAAACATGCCACCTGAACCACAACACGGATCAAAGACACGACCATTATACGGTTCCAGCATCTCCACCAGTAGTTCAACAACACTTCTTGGAGTGTAGAACTGCCCACCTTTTTTTCCTTCTGCAAGAGCAAACTCACCAAGGAAATATTCGAAAACATGACCCAGAACATCAGCACTTCTGTTTTTTGCATCTCCAAGGGCAATATTACTCACAAGATCGATTAATCCGCCAAGATTTGTCGGATCAAGATTACCCCGTGCATATACCTTTGGTAAAACTCCTCTAAGCAAAGGATTCTCTTTTTCGATAACATCCATTGCATTATCAACAGCTATACCAATCTCCGGTTTTTTCGCTTCAGATTGCAGATATGACCAACGAGCCATTGCAGGAACAAAGAAGACATTTTCAGCCTTGTATTCATCCCTGTCTTCAGGATCTGCACCGGCGTACTCTCCTTCTCCGGATTGCAATTTATCATATAATTCATCAAAGGCATCTGAGATGTATCTCAGGAAAATCAAACCCAGTATTATGTGTTTGTATTCGGCAGCATCAATGTTTTTTCTAAGTTTATCCGCCGCTTTCCATAATTGTTTTTCAATATCACTCATTGTTAATGCCCTTCGTTCTTCGAATTATTAAGTATATTGTTTTGATGATAAAAATGCTCAAAATAATCTATCTTTTTAACTAAAATGCAGCTGTTGATATATACTATTTGCTAAAATTTATCAAATTTTACACCTTGCATCTAATTTGTTTGAAATTAAGCCCGTTTATGCATTATTTCATAATCAAAAACATTAAATACATCGTCCAATGTACTGACTTATACATCATTGAACTCCCTTTCTACAGAGGTATAACTATGGATCATACAAAGATTTTACTTGATGAAAATGAAATGCCAAAACAGTGGTATAATATACTTGCAGACCTGCCTGTTGAACCACCACTCAATCCGGCAACTAACGAGCCAATGGATCCCAAGGATCTTGAGCCTATATTTGCAAAGGAGCTCATTCAACAGGAAATAAGCACTCAGAGGTATATTGACATTCCGAAGGAGATCCAGGAGATATACACTCTCTGGAGACCATCACCTTTGCACAGGGCACACAGGCTTGAAAAGGTGCTTGGAACGCCTGCAAAGATATACTACAAGAATGAAAGTGTCAGTCCTGCAGGAAGCCATAAGCCAAACACTGCCGTTGCACAGGCATACTACAACATGAAGGAAGGCACTGAGAGGATCACAACCGAGACCGGTGCAGGCCAGTGGGGCAGCGCATTATCACTTTGCTGTAATTACTTTGATATTGAATGTAAGGTCTACATGGTAAGCTCAAGCTATTACCAGAAACCATACCGCAAGTCACTTATCAACCTTTGGGGAGCAACGGTTGTTCCATCCCCAAGTAACGATACACAGTTTGGAAGAAAGATTCGTGAGATGTACCCTGACACAACAGGCAGTTTGGGTATTGCAATCAGTGAAGCAATTGAAGAAGCCGCCCTTAATGATAACACTAAGTATGCACTGGGCAGTGTCCTTAACCATACCAGTCTGCACCAGACTGTAGTAGGTCTTGAGACCCAGGCACAGTTTAACAAGACCGAGGACTATCCGGACATAGTTATCGGATGCTGTGGTGGTGGAAGCAACCTTGCTGGTATCGCTCTTCCCTACATAAGAGATAACCTTGCAGGCAAAACCAACACAAGGTTTATCGCAGTAGAGCCTTCTGCATGTCCAACTCTTACAGCAGGTGAATTCAAGTATGACTTCGGTGACATGGCACAGCAGACACCACTTTTGAAGATGTATACACTTGGTTCAGAGTTCATACCACCTGCAATCCATGCAGGCGGTCTCAGATATCATGGTGTTTCACCAATCATTAGTAAAATCGTTGCTGAAGGTCTCATGGAAGCAACTACCTATCATCAGATCGAAATATTTGATGCGGCAGTGACATTTGCACGCAGTGAAGGTATTGCTCCTGCTCCTGAATCAGCCCACGCTATCAAATGCGCCATCGATGAAGCACTCAAATGCAAGAAGACCGGTGAAGAAAAGACTATCCTGTTCAATCTCAGTGGTCATGGTCACTTTGACATGGGTTCCTATGATAAATACTTCAGTGGCGACCTGACCAACGAATAAATTTATTCGTATAAAACATTTTTGTGGCATTTTTTGATGCCACAGTTCTTCCTTTATTTTGTTACACCTCTGGTGGCAGTTCCTGACACACTCATATATATATACATATATGTTATAGGGCCGATAGTTGATGCGCTGCTTGTAGCTTTGCTTTATGATTATGTGTCAGAGGTAAAGGAGTTGGATTGACAGGAGCAGTTATCTGTTACTTTTATTTTGAAATAAAGTCACACAAGAAGCATCTCGGTAGAGTTTTTTGGAAAGCAACAGATTATCTTATTCATCTTTTCGGATTGTGCCGGCTTCGCCGGACCCTACGGGATGGTTTAAGTTAATCATGACTTCCAATTATTGTAAATTATTGTTCCCTGCAGCCTTGTGTTTCTGATAGCTCTGCACAAAATCATTGATAAACAAAGAACAATGCCACCACCCGCCGCAGGCGGCACGTTCCTTTGCTCCTAGCCCGAAGATTATTGAAATAATACAGTTATTGAATACTACTGAGTTTAAAAATGGAATTTACAGGATTTCTACAGAGCCGTCGTTTTCTTCATTATAAGGAAAGAATATCCTTAACTTTTGAGTATGGATCTTGAAAACAAAAGAATATTTCAATCAGATATACGTTAGCATGTACTGTGAAAATTGTCAATGATTTACTTTCCAATACTGGCAAAAAAAAGACAGTTGAAGCTTTCAGGTTAATCCTGCAATTGACAGGAATGGCAATCTTTGTTTATTTTGGCAGCCAGTCCACAATATACTTTATACTTTTAAGTGTACCTTTGGCTTTGCTTTTTGGACCTGTTTATTGTGGATGGATCTGCCCAAGAGGACTTTTTCAGGATATTTTTGCGAAGTTGGGGCGCAAGATCCTTGGCAAAAGGTATAATACTGCAGTTCCCAGGAAATTCCATCCCTGGTTGATATATTCCAGATATGTCCTTATGGTGTTTGTTCTTGTGACTTTGATCCTTTCAGAATTTGGTTTTCTTGCTGAATCCTCTGAAATTCTCGTACTTGAAGGACTGGTAACTATAATGATAGTTTCAATACTGCTTTCATTTTTTGTGGATAGGGCAGCATGTAAGTATTTCTGCAAGGAGGGAGCTGCTGCCGGACTGTTGAATCTTGTCAGCAGGGGAAAGGTCAGAAGAGATGCTTCCCTGTGTAATGTATGTGGTATTTGTGACAGTACTTGTCCCATGTGGATAGAAGTATCGAAAAAGGATATTGTGACAGAACATTCCTGTGTATGTTGCTTCAAGTGTATACAGGTTTGCCCGGTAAATGCACTCTATATTGATGAGTGTTTATGACCTTTCACAAGCATAAGGCAAAACCAAATAGCAAAAATGGAAATTAGCAAAGCATCTGTGCCTTATTTGTCGGAGAAACATGCTTATTACTCTCATAAGAACGATTTGATATTTTTTGATATGTGCTTAACTTAGGGTAATTTTATAAGACATTTAATCCTTTAATTCAGAGCTATGAAAATTGAATCATTGGACCTGCCAGATGAAGTTATGCGTTTTTACCTTGATTCTGGCATAGAAGAACTCTATCCTCCTCAGGCAGAAGCCATTGAAAAAGGATTGCTTGATGGTAATAATCTGCTTGCGGCAATTCCAACGGCCTCTGGAAAAACGCTGCTTGCGGAACTTGCAATGCTAAAGTCAATAGCAAACGGAGGCAAAGCACTTTATATTGTTCCACTGCGGGCTCTGGCAAGTGAGAAATTCGACCGTTTCAGGCAATTCTCATCCATCGGTTTGAAGGACGGTGGAGTAAAGGTTGGCATATCCACTGGTGATTTTGAATCCCGTGACGAATGGCTTGGTTCTAATGACATCATTGTTGCAACATCTGAAAAGACTGATTCTCTCCTGCGTAATGAGACTTCATGGATGCAGGAGATCACCAGCATCGTTGTTGATGAGATCCATCTGCTTGATTCGGCTAACAGAGGCCCCACACTGGAAGTTACTCTCACCAAACTCATGAAACTCAATCCGGGATGCCAGATAATCGCTCTTTCGGCAACAGTGGGAAATGCTTATGAGCTTGCAGACTGGCTAAAAGCAAAGCTTGTACTTAGTGAATGGCGACCAACCGATCTGCATGAAGGTGTTTATTACGGTGGCAACATCAATTTCAGGAGTTCACAGAAACGTATTGAACCCAGGTCTGCGGACGATGCTGTCAACATACTGCTGGACACCTTGCATGAAGGGGGACAGTGTCTTGTCTTTGAAAGCAGTCGTAAGAATTGTGTTTCATTTGCTAAAAGGGCAGGTGCAAAGGTTTCAGAAATTCTCGATAAAACCACACGCAATTTACTGGATGAACTTGTTGAACAGATAATTGAAAGTGGTGAGACGGAGGCATCAAACGTATTGGCACAATGTGTGAGAAATGGAACTGCATTTCACCATGCAGGACTCAACTCAGCACATCGTAAAATTGTGGAAGATGCTTTCAAGGCCAACAAGATCAAAATGATATGTAGCACTCCTACCCTTGCGGCAGGTCTGAATCTTCCGGCAAGAAGAGTAATTGTCAAAAGTTACAGACGCTATGACCCTAACTATGGCATGCAGCCAATACCAGTTCTGGACTACAAACAAATGGCAGGCAGAGCAGGCAGACCACACCTTGATCCTTATGGTGAGTCTGTCCTTATCGCAAGATCATATGACGAAATGGCAGGGCTTTTTGACAACTATATTGATGCAGGTGCCGAGGATATCTGGTCCAAACTTGGAACAGAGAATGCCTTAAGGACTCATATCCTTTCAACTATCGTGAACGGCTTTGCAACTACAAGGGACGGACTTATGGAGTTCATTGAAGCTACGTTCTTTGCGCATCAGAATGATACATGGGGCATTGTGGAAGTGGTTGACGAATGTCTCGACTTTTTGAGGGACAAAAGGATGCTTGAAGGTGGTGACACTTTATTGCCCACGGTTCTTGGAAGGCTTGTATCTACTCTTTACATCGACCCACTTTCAGGTGCTTATATCGTTGACGGATTGAAAAAAGCAGAACATATCACAGACCTGACTCTCCTACATCTTATCTGCAAGACACCTGATATGCGTCAACTCTACATGAGGGCTAATGATTATGAGATAATCAATGATTTTGTTCTAGCTCATAGTGAAGAATTCGCAGAGATCCCTCCCCGCTCAAAGGAAATAGATTATGATTGGTTCCTTGGTGAAGTAAAAACTGCTCTTTTGATACTTGATTGGATAGGTGAAAAATCACTTGACCAGATTACCAAAAAATTCAATGTTGGTGAAGGTGATGTACATGCATTTACAGACATTGCCAAGTGGTTGATGCATTCCGCTTCAAGGCTGGCTGGTCTCATTGCTCCTGAACTGAACAATGATGCTGCCGGCAAAGCTGTGATACTGGGAAAGAGAATACATTACGGTGCTTCCCCAGAGCTTATCGAACTTGTCAGTATACGGGGTATTGGACGTGTACGTGCCCGCAAGCTCTATGAAAATGGTCTTAAGAGTGTAGCTGACATACGAAACTCAAATATCAGTACGGTCTCTGCTCTTATTGGGCCAAAAACAGCAGCAAAGCTATTTAGTGAGATCGGCATCCACTTTACACCCAGTTCCGCTGAATTGGGAAATCTAAGCTCAAAGACCATGGGTTCATTAATGGAAAATGAGCAGAGGACTTTCAGTGATTTTGAAAAATAAACTTTAATTTTGTTTAAAGTGTTATGTTTTAAGCATTATGTTTCAAGCATTATATATGATGAACAGGTATAAGCATCAGGAAATAATCATAGTCGTTTACTAGTATTACTTAAATAACAATTTTATATTATCCTTTCCGGGGAAATATCATGCTTTACAAGAAACTATCCGAACTTACTGATGAAGAAAAAAGCAAAATAATTGGTCGCGGTGGAGAACTTGCAGATGTCGGGGCTACGGTTGCTTCTATCCTTAAAGATGTAAAGCAGAATGGTGATGCAGCCCTGCGTGCGTATACTCAGAAATTTGATGGCGCTGATATTGAAGCTATCGAAGTCTCAAAGGAAGAGATCGATGAGGCTGCAAAAAGTGTAGATCCTGCTCTTCTGGCGCATCTTGAATTCGCTGCCGCTAACATCAGGAAGTTTCATGAAGCACAGATGCCACAGAAAATATGGTTCATTGAACTTTCACCAGGTATTGAACTTGGACAGAAGACCACTCCTCTTGAAAGCGTAGGTGCCTATGTTCCAGGTGGAAGGGCCTCATATCCTTCTACTGCTCTTATGACAATAGTTCCTGCAAAGGTTGCAGGTGTTAAGAATGTTGTAATGTGCACTCCACCGGGCAAGGACGGAAAGGTAAATCCTCTTACACTTGCAGCAGCAAAGATAGCTGGTGCAGACCATGTTTATAGAATAGGTGGTGTGCAGGCAGTTGCCGGTATGGCATATGGTACAGAAAGCGTGCTGAAAGTTGACAAGATAGTAGGTCCTGGTAATGTTTTTGTAACTGCGGCAAAAATGCAGGTAAGGGATATGGCAGAAATCGATTTTCCTGCTGGTCCAAGTGAAGTTCTTATCATAGCTGATAATTCCTGTAATGCCAGGATGGCAGCTTCAGATATGATAGCTCAGGCGGAACATGATCCTAATTCTGTATCTGTTATTGTAACAACTTCTGAAAAGCTTGCAGAAGATGTAAGAACTGAAGTCATTAAACAGGCAAAGGAAACTCTCAGGACCGAGATAGTAAACAGTTCCCTTGAAAACGCTGCAATACTGATGGCTGATTCCATGGATCAATGTATCGCATTTTCCAATGAGTTTGCCCCGGAACACCTTGAAATAATGGTAGAAGACTGCGATGCTGTTCTTGAGGACATAGAGCATGCAGGTTCCATATTTGTAGGAAACTATTCTCCGGTCCCTGTGGGTGACTATGCATCCGGTACCAACCATGTATTACCTACGGCAGGTTATGCAAGGATCTATTCTGGCCTGAACCTTGCTCATTTCATGAAATCTTCAAGCATACAGAAAATAAGTAAGCAGGGACTTGAATCTTTAAAAGATTCTGTTATTTCGATTGCCGAAAAAGAGGGTCTGAAGGCACATGCAGATTCTGTTCGGGCCAGATTTGAATAATATACCCTTCTATTTTTTTATAATACAAATCGGTAATTATTTAATAGGTAAGTACATACATTATTTTAATAAGTTCTCTACTAACTGGAGGTGAGGGAATCTCATGAAAATAAGAGTTGTAAGTTCGCGAGAAGAAATACCGCAGTTAAATCCGGCTGAAAAGGTAATTCATCTTGCTTTTCGGCCATCGAACAAGGATATTTTTTTACTGGTTCAGACATGTCCACAAGTGGAAGTCATCCAGATTCCTAGTTCTTACAGGCGCACAGTTTCAAAGTCTATTGAGATGTTCATGACAATGCAGGACATCAAGCTCGTTGAGGGTGATGTATGGGGTCATAGGAAAGATATTAATGAATACTATAGTATCGCTCCTGCATTGCTTGATAAGATCAAAGAGCTTAAATCAGAAGGCATGTCTGATGAAGATATAGTGAGCAAACTGGAACGTGAAGGGAAATTGAACAGGGAAATGCTGTTCTATATATTGAGCAAAAAATAATATTTCAAAACTTAAGGTGAAGTGCGCTATCAAACGATACGCACTTTATTTGCATTTAGTTATGATTTCATTTATTTTGTTTTTTTGTAACTATTCAGCCTGATAAAAACGCTATCTATAACAATCTTGACAAAAAGTTAAAATGTAAATTTCATTATGAACATTTATTTTGATTGTTACTATTGATTGCTTTTTTGATTGTTAGTGGGCAGACATCTCCGTTTCGATGAAATCAGCACCAATTGGCAGATTGTGCTAGGCTGAATAGTTACGTTTTTTTTAAAATTTTTTGAATTAGTTATAGTGTGCTAACTGTAATATTAATGTTATGCATTTCATATTTTTCATTGGATTATAAAATTGCCTTGTTTTGCCATTTTTTCGGGACGATGCATATTTATAACTTGTTAAGTTCATTAGCATCTAAAAAAGATATACAGGATTTCATTAACATGTCCCAGAAATATGGTAAAGTCTATTTGGTTGGTTCAGGCCCGGGTGATCCAGAACTATTAACGCTCAAAGCACGCAGGCTTCTTGATACTGCTGAACTTGTTGTATATGATCAGCTTCCTGGCAAAGCCATAATCGATTCTATCTCTGCCAATGCTGAAAAAATAGATGCAGGTAAACACGCAGGGGAGCATACGCTCACTCAGGATGAGATCAATGCTCTTATTGTCCGCAAAGCAAAGGAAGGAAAGGATGTAGTTCGTCTGAAAGGCGGCGACCCCTACATGTTTGGCCGTGGAGGGGAGGAAGCTCAGGAACTTATTGCTGAGGGCATTGAGTTTGAGGTTGTACCTGGCATAACATCAGCTATTTCTGCTCCTGCTTATGCAGGCATACCTGTTACTCACAGGGATCATGCTTCCATGCTCACTTTCATTACAGGACATGAGGATCCTACCAAAGAGGAAACTGCTCTTGATTGGGAAACACTTGCAAAATTCAATGGAACGATTGTCATTTTCATGGGTGTGAAAATGCTTGGCAGAAATGTCGGGGAACTTATGAAATACGGTAAGGATCCAAAGACTCCTGTTGCTCTTATAGAAAGGGGCACAAGACCTGATCAGCGTGTGACAACAGGTGTCCTTGATAATATTGCTGAGATCGCAAAAGAAAGAGCTGTAAAAGCACCTGCTATCACAGTAATAGGAAGCGTTGTTACCCTTCATGCTATACTTGGTGAGCAGACTTCAGGCAACTTAGAATAGAAGGTATTTCCTATGACAGAACAACTCAAAAGACCGGTATTGGCAATAATGAGGCCGCAGCGCTATATGGAAGAGTCTACTAAGCTTGCAGAGTCCATGAGTTTTGAAGCACTGGCAGTTCCGATGGTAGAACTGATCGATATGAAGGATGAATACTTCGATGCTTTTGTTGAAAGAGTTCTTTCTGGTGTTTCTGATTATGTTATCATTACCAGTGCCAATGGTATTGACTTTACTCTCGGTAAAATTCATCCGGATGAGCATGATAAGTTCATTGAGGCACTTAATGCTACCAAGGTGGTAGCCATTGGTCCAACGACCCGTAAATCACTGGAGGATCTGGGTATAAATGTAATTGGAATGCCTGGTGTTTACAGTTCCGAAGGGCTTGTGGAATTCCTCTGTCCGGATATAAAAGGGAAAGTTATTGATACAGCAAGAAGTTTCTATGGTTCTTCCATTCTCGTTGAAGGTCTGAAAAAATGTGGTGCTCAAGTTCATGAGACAAAAGTATACACGCTCATCAAACCCCAGGGTACTGGGCAGGATGATTTTATGCGCAGGGTTCTTGATGGTGATGTTGACGTGTTTGCATTCACAAGTTCTATGATGGTGCGCAATTTCTTTGAGGATGCTACAAACAAGGCTTCAAAAGATGAAGTTATCAGAATTATGAATAATTCCATTGTTGCAGCTATAGGTGTACCCACAGCACAAATAATTGAAAGTTATGGGGTGAAGGTTTCAGTTACTCCTGGTAAATTCACATTTGAAGATATTCTTAAGAAAGTTCTGGAACTGCTTGATTAAGTATTTCCTGAGCATTCCTGTTTTTTCTTTCACCCACCATAGGTATAATATAGGATGGCGATATAGAATTCGCACATATTAGAACGATTTTCTTTTATTCTTCTATTTCGGAGCACTGATCATGATAGGTATTTCAAAACTTTATTGCAGAACCGTCGAACCCTCGGATGCGCTTCGCTATGGGCGTGACTCTAAAAAACTTCCGTCTCATTTGCTTCAATTCTCAAAGGATAAGAAACCAGTTGTAGTATGGAATGTTACTCAGCGATGTAATCTTCGCTGCGTTCACTGCTATGCACATTCCAAGAATATTGATTACAAAAATGAGCTTAGCACCGAAGAAGGCAAAGCTCTCATAGACGACCTTGCTGAGTTTGGTTGTCCTGTGATATTGTTCTCAGGTGGTGAACCTCTTATGAGGAAAGACCTTCCTGAACTGGCAGAATATGCAACCTCAAAGGGTATACGTGCAGTAGTATCTACCAACGGAACACTGATCACAGAAGATATGGCCCGTACCCTCAAGAAAATAGGGCTTTCTTATGTAGGCATATCTCTTGATGGGATGCGTGAAACCAATGATAGTTTCCGTGGCTTAGAAGGTTCTTTTGACAGGGCAATGCAGGGTCTTCATAACTGTCAGAAAGAAGGGATCAAAGTAGGCTTGCGATTTACTATCAATCGTCACAATGTTCAGGATATACCGGCAATATTTGACCTGATGGAACGGGAAAATATCCCCCGTATATGTTTCTATCATCTTGTTTATTCAGGCCGTGGCTCGGAAATGATAAACGAGGACCTATCCCTTGAGGAAAGTCGCAAGACTGTGGATATGTTGATAGATAAGACAAGGGATCTTCACAACAAAGGTAAAATGGTGGAAGTACTGACAGTTGATAATCACTGTGATGGTCCTTACATTTACCTGCGTCTTCTGAAAGAGGACCCGCAAAGAGCTGCAGAGGTTCTAGAACTTCTGAACATGAATCGGGGTAATTCAACAGGAATTGGTTTTGGCTGCGTTTCATGGGATGGTTCAGTTCACCCTGATCAGTTCTGGAGGCATTACTCCTTTGGAAATATCAGGGACCGTAAGTTCAGTGAAATATGGAGAGATACAAGTGACAAACTTATGGCAGGGCTCAAGGATCGTAAACCATTGATTGAGGAGAATGCTGACAGGTGTGCCGTATGCAAGTGGTTTGATGTATGCAACGGTAATTTCCGAGTACGTGCTGAGTCTGTCTATGGCAATATTTGGGCAGATGATCCTGCATGTTACCTGAGCAATGAAGAGATTGGTTACGACGATTCTCTTTGATCTTTCTTTTTAATTGTGCATATACGGAATCAGGTGTTCCACTAATATATCCGACTTTCCGCAGATGTCTCCTTACAAATAGTATTTTTCACAGCTTGTTCCCATGAGTGTTATAATCTTCTCTTTGAACATGTCTATATTTGCAATCTGCACTTGGACGTTTGAACCCATTTTTACTTTTACTTCTGTGATACCTTTCATCAACATAAAGGCCCATTTAAATGTGGGATTCTGAATCTGCTTCGTAACTATTCAGCCTGATAAAAACGCTATCTATAACAATCTTGACAAAAAGTTGAAATGTAAATTTCATTATGAACATTTATTTTGATTGTTACTATTGATTGCTTTTTTGATTGCTTTTTTGATTCTTAGATTGTTAGTAGGCAGATATCTCCATTTCGATGAAATCAGAACCAATAGGCAGATTGTGCTAGGCTGAATAATAATAATAATAATAATAATAATAATAATAATAATAATAATAATAATAGGCATAATGCTGCAAACGTATAACCTAAATTTTTATATATTTATTCGCAATTGTGCAAAAAGTTATTAGTAAAAAGAAATCAATATCGATATCTAAAACATGCTTATTAGTATGGTCAAATTAGAAAGATAAATATTCTACTAAAACAATTTCCAGTATATAATTTCAAGAAGTTGATCACATGAACAATACGGAAATATCACAAAAACTCACAGAAATACTCGAACTTAGACATGAACCAGTTGCTGTAAAGCTAATAAAGAAAGGAGAGAAGATTCCCGACGGATTTAATGAACCTGATAGCAATATAAGACACTGTCAATCGATCATGAGGGCAAAAAACGGAGAATCTTTTGTAATTCCTGCTGATAAGCATGCTTGCGTGGTTGGTGCTTCCAGCCTAGGTCTGACGCCAACGCCTGCCAAAGTAGAAGAAGGTGAGTTCCATGTGAACATAGGCATGTTTGAATCTGCCGATGCTGCTGCAAATATGATAGCCCAACGTAGCGAGCTGGAAGAAGGTAGTACAATCGCTACAGTTGTTGGTCCTCTGAAGGAATTTAAAATCAAACCTGATGTAGTTATCCTGGTGGATCTTCCCGAGACACTTTACTGGCTTGTTCCCGCAGCTACCTTCTTTGAAGGAGGCAGACAGGCTTTCAGCACAGCAGCTTTCCAGGCCACCTGTGTGGATTCTACAATTATTCCTATGCTCACAGGAAAAATGAATCTGAGTCTGGGATGTTACGGATGCCGCAGGCTAACAGATATAGGGAACGATGAAATGATTGCAGGAATTCCTTATGGGAACCTTGAGAAAATGATTGAAGCTCTTGAGAAAATACATGAAGGTCCAATGCAAAAAGCAAGACGTAAATGACCTTCAATCTTTTTTAAAGCAAGCGGGTTTGTGCATGGCACCCACATCTTTTATCCCATATGAGGGAATATACTTCCTCAGATGACTATTTTAAGTCACTCTGGTGGTTTTTGAATGAAATGTGCTTACTGCGATGATAAGATGTGCCGTGAAGGCAAGGACTGTGCAGGCATAACTGATGATATCAATTATGAAGGAACCGAATTCAAATCAATGCAAGCTTCTGCTGCCATCGAAGCCCGGCATTATATGCAAAAAACAAGACTGGAAGAGATAATATTATATTCAAAAGAAATGGGATACAAAAGATTAGGTCTTGCTTTTTGTGTGGGTATGGAAAAGGAAGCAAAGATAGTTCAAAAAATACTGGAAAAGCATTTTGATGTATACTCTGTGTGCTGCAAAGTTTCCAGTATTAACAAAGAGGATTATAATCTTGAAAAGCTCCAACCTGAAACCTTTGATCCAACCTGTAATCCAAAAGGCCAGGCAATGATGCTGAAAAAGAAGGAAACCCAGCTAAATATTATCATAGGTCTCTGCATAGGGCATGACATTTTATTCACCCAGCATTCAGCTGCTCCGGTTACAACTTTTATAGTCAAGGACCGTGTGCTTGCACATAATCCTGCAGCTGCAATCTATTCAGGCTATTACATGAAAAATGTTTTCGGCATTACTGACTGATTTTGAGGCTATAGAATGAAACTAAGCGTTATTTACGATAATGAAGCAAATGAAGGCTTACAAAGTGGATGGGGATTTGCCTGCCTGATAGAGACAGATGAGCACAAGATACTCTTTGATACAGGATGGGATGGTCACTTGCTGCTTGAAAACATGGATAATATGCTTATAGACCCCAATTCCATCGACATCCTCGTCCTTTCTCATCAACACTGGGACCATGTGGGCGGTGTAAGCACTTTTCTAAATGAAAATCCGGATGTTGATATATATGTACCTGCAAGTTTTTCAGCCCATCTTAAAAAAGAGATGGCTTCAAAAGGAAATGGAAAACTGTATGAAATAAAGACTGCTCAAGAAATATGCAATAATATATACAGCACAGGAGAACTCGGCAACGATATAAAAGAACAGTCTCTTATCCTAAAATCAGAAAAGGGTCTTTTCATCCTTACAGGTTGCGCACACCCAAGTCTCTTCCAGATAATAGAAGCTGCATCCTCTTTTGGCGATGTAACTGGCATCTTTGGTGGTTTACATGACAGCCAGGAATTTGGATTATTCAAAAATATGCAACTAATAGGTGCAGGACATTGTACATCCCATAAAGATACTATCAGAAAAATTTATCCGGATAAGTTTGTAAAGATATTCGCCGGATATTCCATAGACATATAAAAGAATGAAAAGAAGCTGGATCTTTTAATTTTTGATAAATTAAAGCCAGGTAATTCAGTGCACATAACAGTACGAAATTACAATGTAAAAATTAACGTAACTATTCAGCCTGATAAAAACGCTATCTATAACAATCTTGACAAAAAGTTGAAATGTAAATTTCATTATGAACTTTTATTTTGATTGTTACTATTGATTGCTTTTTTGATTGTTAGATTGTTAGTGGGCAGACATCTCCGTTTCGATGAAATCAGCACCAATTGGCAGATTGTGCTAGGCTGAATAGTTACGAAAAAACAAAATAAAAAAGGATATCCTGAATCCTTTTCACTCAATGAAAACCATTGCTGCTATCACTGAAGTCCACTTTCCATTCTTGTCACCGCTTGCTGTCTGGCAATAGTGAGTTGTATCTATTATATGTCCGCTTGCTTTGTAGACCTGTTCTCTTTCATGCCATGCACAGTCAACATCAAATTCAATTCCCAGAGTAGTTGCCAGCATTGTTGCTGCCAGGTCTTCAGCATATTCTCCTGCTGTGAATTCATCCTCACCAAAGCTGTGGTGTTCAGAGATATAGCCATATTTATTATCATTAACTGGAACCGCTGTGCCAACGGCTGCTGATACAAGTCTTTGTGGTTCATTTGTCTCATTGCGTGCAAGAACACAATGCACGATCTCTCCTGCAGATAATTGTTCGATTCCCACATCCCTAGATATTAATTTGCAATTAGGTGGAAGTATACTGGAAACACTGACAAGGTTGTATTTTTCTATTTTAGCATCGCGCAGTGCCAATTCAAAAGATGCTAACTTGTCTTTGTGCACACCTACACCCTTAGTTAAAAAACACTTTTTTGGAATCATTTTGATCATCGCTTTATAGCTAGTTTTAATCTGAGTATCAAAGAACTATCGTATTTCATGCTCTTACATATAAATTGATTTTATCTGTTGCACAATTATTACTCAAAACATATTCTCGTATAATAAGATGATGAGTGCTTTGAATTTAATTTTTGTAGAAAAGGGTTTTTAAGGACAATATAATCTTTAAATGATGAAATCATTAGTAGACAGCGGAGCCAGTCAAAAATGGAAATTTCCCAACTGATCAGTAAAATAAAATCTTCCAGGAAGTATGAAGGGCAGATCACCCATATTGAGGACCTCCCCAGCAGAAAAGCAGAATACATGAATATAGAACTTAATCCACTGATCAGATATGCTTTAAATGAAAATGGAATTAAACAACTCTATGTTCATCAGGCTGAAGCAGTTAGCACCGCACGGGAAAAGAAGAACATTGTTCTTTCCACCAGTACTGCCAGTGGCAAATCTTTATGCTACATGCTACCTGTTTTTGAGCGTTTGCTGGAAGAGCCACATGCCACCGCACTTTATATATCACCCCTGAATGCCCTTGTAAATGACCAGCTTGACACTTTCAGGAAACTTAGTCACACAATGAGCTTGAATGTGAACATCGATAGATTCGTTGGTTCCATGAGCAAAGCTGAAAAAGATAACGTGAAATACGGAAACACCAAGATAATTTTTACAAATCCTGAAATGCTGCATTTGAGTTTCCTGCAATGGAAGCATCAATGGAAACATTTCCTTTCGAATCTCAACTTTATAATCCTGGATGAAAGTCATTCATACAGTGGAGTCATGGGAAGCCACATGGCAAACCTGCTAAGACGATTGAACCGTGTTTGTGAGCACTATGGTTCAAACCCTCAATATATATGCTGCACTGCAAGCATCGGAAATCCGGTTGAACACAGCTCTTCACTTATAGGAAAAGATGTCAGCCTGATAGACAATGACAGTTCCGGACAGGGTGCTCAGAAGTTTGTTTTCTGGAATCCTCCACTTTATGCGAAATCCAGGAATTTCACCCAGAGAAAAGCCAGCTTTGGGGAAACAGTAGACCTTTTCAGCACTTTTGTGCAAAGCGAGCTCCAGACAATTGTTTTCGCAAGATCAAGACAGAAGGTCGAGAGGATGTATGTCCAGGCAAAGAATACACTTGCCAGCAGAGGAATAGATAAAAAAATCAGCTCTTACAGAGGAGGCTATCACGGTGATGAACGTGAAGCTATTGAAAAAGAGCTTGCACAGGGAAACCTTGAAGGTGTTATATCCACCAACGCTCTTGAACTTGGAATTGACATCGGAGGACTTGATGCCTGTATCATGGACGGATTCCCCGGAACGATCATGAGTGCAAGACAACAGGCAGGACGTGCAGGTCGTGGAAGCCGGGAAAGCATAGTCACCCTTGTTGCAGATTCCAATGCACTTGACCAGTACTACATGAGAAATCCCGAAGACTTCTTCAGACGAAATTGTGAGGAAGCAGTTATCAATGTCTCAAACCGCTACATACAGGCAGGTCATTTGCTCTGTGCTGCAAAGGAGCTGCCATTAAGACCTAAGGACAGCGAGTATTTCGGTGCTGAGTTTGAGACCATAATTGAAGTACTTGAAGAAGAAGGATTGCTGGAAGGAATCGACGAAAAGAGGTCGTTGGTTCCTGCTCCACACATGAAAGTTTCCATCCGTGGTATTGATAATGATAGCTATACCATTATTGACAAAACAAGCAAAAAACCTCTTGAAAAGAATATAGAGAGACTGCGTGCCTACAGGGAAGCCTTTGAAGGTGCGGTGTACATCAACAAAGGGACTCCCTACTGTGTTACAAAACAGGACCATGATAAAAGAGAGATACATGTTGAGAAGGCGCAGGATGGTTATTATACAAAATCCCTTGTATCATCAGACATACTCATCAGAGAACTTGTTGAAACAAAAGCCCTGGCAACATTTCCTGACGTAAAGGTAGGGTTTGGAGATGTGGATGTCACCCAGCAGGTAACGGGATACAAAAAAATTCAGCAGCGTACAGACACTGATCTTGGACAGTTTTCTCTAGATATGCCGGAATTCAGGCTGGAGACCGAAGCCCTGTGGCTTGAACTGCCTTACATGCTCACCGAACTGGTAAATGAACACGAACGTGATTTTGCAGGCGGCATACATGCCATTGAGCATGCCATGATAGCAATGTACCCACTGCACCTGCTGGCTGACAGGAATGATGTAGGCGGTGTTTCCACAGCAGAGCATGATGATCTTTCCAGAAACAGCGGGATATTCGTGTATGACGGCCATCCAGGTGGTGTCGGTTATGCTGAAAGTGGCTACGCTAAGATCGTTGAAATGCTGGAAGTAACCTTGAAATCTATTGAAAGCTGTCCTTGCATAGAGGGTTGTCCATCGTGTATTCAATCCCCTAAATGTGGAAACAACAATAGTCCCCTTGATAAGGATGCAGCGATAATGATCTTAAGGAAGATGCTTGCTAAACCCGCCTACATCCCTCAAAAGAAAAAACCTCATGTTAAGTCTGATAAGACAGAGAGACGTGCAAGCATTGAACCCACACCCACAGAGCGAAAAGACAGACCTTTTGACCATTCTGCTGCACTTAACAGAGCAAGAAAAAAACTCAGGCAACGTGACAGGAAAAGCGCATCTGAATGGGTGCAGGAAGGTATTAAAGCAGGAAAAGAGCAGAGTGACCATGAGCTTGCATATGACTGTTTTGAAGCGGCCTTGCAACTGCAACCTTCTAATGCCACTGCCCTTATGAATAAAGGAATAACCTGCCTCCGCCTTGGCCAGAACCAGATGGCTTTAACGTGTTTTAACAAGCTGATAAGCATGGGCTATGGTAAAAGCGTGGTCTGGAAGCATAAGGGTATTGCCTTGCAGCGACTTGGTGACCACAGGGGAGCTATTGAGATGTTCGATGAAGCATTAATGGAAAAGCCAGATGATGTAAAGTTACAGGAACTCAGAGAGAAGGCAGTCAACAAAATGAAATAAAAAGAAAGGGTGAGCCCGAATAACGAGCTCAGAATAGTAGTATTATTCTACAACTTTAATGTTAAAAGTCAGTGCCTTGCCAGCGAGCGGATGATTCATATCAAGCGTGATGGTCTCATCTGTCACTTCTGTTATCTGTGCATGCATCTGCTGACCGTCAGCAGTTCCCACCATTATCATCATTCCTTCTGTGATCTCTGCATCGGCCTGAAGCAATGAACTTGGAACTGTCTGTGTAAGAACTGGATTTGCCTCGCCATAGGCGTCACACGCTTCTACTCTGAACTTCTTCTCTTCCCCGATTTCCATGCCTATTACAGCTTCCTCAAAACCTGGTATGACCTGCCCTGCACCTACAGTAAATTCAAGAGTTTCGTCATGATTCTCTGAGCTATCAAAAACAGTACCATCATCGAGTGTACCGGTATAATCGATCTTAATTGTATCTCCGTCTTTTATTGCCAAAATATCAACTCGGTTTATGTAAAAACAAGTTTCCACTCATTTTTATCCAGTTGACGGGTGGACATTACTTAGGTGTTTTGGTGATATCAGTAGTTCCGAATGACCTTAGTTCCGACTAACTGCTCTTTTTACAAACTGCAAAACTTATGCTATCCAATTACAATGATTTTACCAAAAACACTTTTTCCAAAAACATGGAATTGTTGTATGTGAACAACAACAACAATAGCTCCATGAATTTCG
>JAVEPM010000190.1:0-3928 GCA_034008115.1 Methanolobus sp. | reverse complement strand
AGTACTATAAGTATTGAGTTAGACAGTATTTCTGAGTACATCATAACAGGAAAGCTTTTCAAAGGAATAAAGCAAAAGCATATTGATTATATGGAGTCACTTAAATTAGAAGACTTCGAAGCGGATTTTGAGGAGAATTTTATAAAAGTTCTGACGGGCGAGAATAAATCAAAATATCCGATTCATTTTGACAATAAGGAATTGGTTGATAAAATGATAGAAGAATACGAAAAAACTGTTGGCAACACGCAATAAAAAACATAGGGCGGAAAGTGCTGAATTTAAACGATATAACATTTACTAAACGGCTGTGTAAATTGATAGATAGGAGCTTCGAAATGCCCTACGTTTCTTATTGCCAACCGTTAGCGTTCATTGTATAAGACAAAACAGACTACAGAATGACAAGGAATTTTTTGCTGCATAAAGACATAGAAAAAGGAAGCCTACTGCACATTCAGGCACATTTGTCTTTGCCCGACACAAAAGCCAACACTTCGCAAAGCCAAAAGAGCCTTCATTTTGCCTACACACCCAAGCCCACCCACCTCCCTAATTGATAACACAATTTAATTGTTGATAAGTTTTAAGTTTTTATTGTTCATTGATTAAATAAAAAGTTTTATATTTGACAATTATTGTCAAGTAAATATTTTCAAATTGAAGACAACAGGAGAAATACTAAGAGAAAAACGAGAAAAGAAAGGATTGCTATTGCGACACGTTTCTGCTCTGCTCGACATTGATACAGCTATACTTAGTAAAATTGAACGAGGCGAAAGAAAAGCAACAAGAGAACAAATTAATAAGTTGGCTGAAATTCTTGAAATCAACAAGGAATCCTTGATTGTTCAATATCTGAGTGAGAAAATTCTATATGAACTTAAAGACGAGGACTTAGGAATTCAAGCACTAAAAGTTGCTGAAAAAACAATTAAATACGGAGTAACAAAAAACAATTAAATACGGAGTAACAAAAAACAAATAAAATGGCAGAACTATTATCAATTAAAGAGGCAAGCCAATGGGCAACTGAATATTTGGAAAAGAATGTTACTACATCTAACATTTCTTACCTAATTCAATATGGGAGGATAAAAAAAATTGGAGACAATGGCTCAACACAAGTTATTAAAGAGGAATTAATCGACTATTATAAAGACCAAAAAAAATCACGGCAAGAAGAATGGAAAGAACAACTTGGCGAAGATTTAAATTGGGCTTTGTCGTTTGAACAATACAAAGAGGCTGAGACAACAAAACATGTTCACAGACTTCATCCATACAAAGGCAAATTCATCCCTCAATTAGTTGAATATTTCCTAGACAATCATACAGACAAATTCAAGAAGGAAATTTATTTCAAACAGGGCGACATTGTTTACGACCCATTCTCTGGTAGTGGAACAACAATGGTACAGGCATGTGAGTTAGGAATTCATGCAGTTGGTAATGATGTTTCTGCTTTCAATGCTCTGATTGGAAATTGTAAGGTTACAAAATATAACTTAGTTGATGTTCAAACTGAAATAAATAGAATTTCTAAGGCATTAAAACTATTTTTAGCTGACCATAAAACACTTGAATTTGAAGATAGACTTTTAAAAGAATTATATGTTTTCAATAATAAGTATTTTCCAGTTCCCGATTACAAATACAAAGTAAAACGTAAGGAAATTGATGAAAAGACTTATGGTGCAGAAAAGGAAAAGGAGTTTTTGCCAACATTCAATAAACTCGTAAATGAGTATAATATTAAATTGCGTCAAGATAAAGAAGATTCATTTCTTGACAAATGGTATACTCAACACATCAGGGATGAGATTCAATTTGTGTTTGATGAAATTAAAAAGATTAAAAATTCTGACACCAAGAAAATAATTAGCGTTATTCTAAGTCGCACAATTAGAAGTTGCAGAGCCACAACACATGCGGATTTAGCGACCTTGCTTGAACCAATCACAGCTACATATTATTGTGGAAAACATGGAAAAATGTGTAAACCATTGTTTTCAATTCTTAAATGGTGGGAAACATATTCTAAAGACACAGTAAAAAGATTAGCACAATACAATAAGCTTAGGAAAGAGACTTTTCACACTTGTTTGTCTGGAGACAGCCGAAACATAGATATTTTAGTAGGACTAAAAAAATTCAACCCTGATTTTGCAACACTTGTTGAGAAACAAAAAATCAAAGGAATATTTTCATCACCTCCCTATGTAGGTTTAATTGACTATCACGAACAACACGCATATGCTTATGATTTGTTCGGCTTTGAACGAAAAGACGAACTTGAAATCGGGCCACTTTTTAAAGGACAAGGGCGAGAAGCAAAACAAAGCTATATTCAAGGTCTTAGTGATGTCTTGAATAACGCAAAGAAATATCTTGTTGAAGATTATGATGTTTTCCTTGTAGCAAATGACAAATACAATATGTATCCGACAATTGCAGAAAATGCCGGAATGCAGATTGTTAATCAATATAAACGACCAGTATTAAACCGAACTGAAAAAGATAAAGGTGCTTATGCTGAGATAATTTTTCACCTTAAAAGCAAATAATGAATAATGGCACAAAAATTTGACATTGGATTAAATGCAAAAATCAACGAGTTTGCAAAGAAATTCAGCATTACAAGAACAGATACAAACGATGATGATGTTTTTGAAGATTTTGGTAATTATGTGATTGCATCCAACTTATTAGAAGAAGAACTTGATAATGTAAAATCAGTATCAACTAATAAAGCACAAGGCATTGACGGAATTGTTATTATCGTTAATAACAGACTGGTTACGGAAGAAGCAGATTTGGGTAAATTCGGTCCAACAGAAGCAATAAAAATTAAAATTGGATTCATTCAATCAACAACAAAGAACAGCTTTGATGAACAAAAATTCAGTGCATTTACTGATGAAGTAGTTAAGTTTCTTACAGGAGCGATTGATATTGAACCATACTCAACAATTTACAAAAAACTTCTAGATGAATCTGGAAATTTTATTGATAGAATTGAAGAAACTCCTCATACATCTTTGTTTTTTCTTTCCGCACGAACATCGCACAATATTGGTGTAGATAAAATTAGTTCCGAAAAGTCCAAGATTACATCACGAAATGAAATTGAAAACAAGTGTTCATTAGAGCGGATTTCTGTTTTACAAAAAGATGAGGTAAAAGCAGAATATGAAAAAATATCAAAGTTTCATTCAATACAATTAAAATTTGAAAACAATATCCCTCTTTCATCTGCTGAAAATGTCGAACTAAGTCTTTTAGCAACACTTAAATTTTCTGAATTAAAGAAATTAATATTAACATCGGATAAAAATTTGAAGGAAAAATTATTTATTGAAAATGTTAGAAATTACATAGGCCCTACGCCTGTTAATTTGGATATCAAAAAAACATTAGACGCAGTTTCAGAAAGAACCTATTTCCCATTTTTGAATAATGGTTTGGCCATTATTTGTGATAAAATTGAAAGGCATCCAGTAAAAGAAAAGGAATTTACTTTAACTTTTCCAAGAATTATCAATGGTTGCCAAACGACAAATGAACTATTCAAAAAATATAAAGAGTCTGCTGAAGAAAACAGTATTGATGACATTGAAATTGTTGCTAAGGTAATTTCAACAAATGATAACAATCTTAAAAAGATGATTATTCATGCTGCAAACAATCAAAATTCGATAGACAAAGATTTGCAGTCACTAAATGATTTTCACGAAAAAATCGAAACCTATTATCTAGGAAAAGATGAAAGAGTTTTTCATATTTATTTTGAAAGACTAAGAGGACAGCATTCAAATGCTAATCCTCCATACAGTAGAGTTAATATTGAAACATTAGCAAGAGTTTTCATTTCTGTTTTCTTTAGGAAACCTCATGAAATGAAAAGTAATGCAGTATCAGTAATTGA
>JAVEPM010000188.1:0-3940 GCA_034008115.1 Methanolobus sp. | reverse complement strand
ACAAATACTGCCATCATCTGTAATTTTTTGTAAATATCCTCTTGAAGCACCTCTATGATCTCTATGATTTCCTAACAGGAATAATGTACCATCTTTTTCAATGATTGAATTTAATGAGCTCTCAATTTGTATCATCTCAGGATTTGAAATTTTCGAGTAAAATCGATATCTTTTCTCCCAGATAAGATTCCCATCAGTATCAATTTTACGCAGGCATCCATCCCAAAGATATTCGCCACCACCACCGCCATAGCGAGCTACAGGATATGAACCGCAGGCAAGGTAATTGGAATCGGCTGTTTCGATTATACCCCGCACATGACCATTGTTATAATTACTTCGACCAAAAGTTCGTTCCCATATTATATTACCGGCTGTGTCGGTTTCTATTAAATACCAGCGTGTATTTCCAACGTCAGAGACCTCAGTTCTTCCTCCTATTACCAAATTATTATTGAAAGTTTCAATGATTGTACTTCCATACTCACTTACATTTATGTTGTAGTATTTATGCCAGATATATTCACCTAAATGGTTTGCTTTTAATAATAATAATTTATATGTGTCATTGTCACCTGAATCACAGATTTGTCCTGTTATGAAATAATCGTTAAATGTTGTCTTAATTGTATTAAAAGCTCTTTTATCAATTGTGTCATAACATATTACACTCTGTGATTTAAGGTTTAACAAACTATCAAACACGCTAATATGTATTCCTCTCTTATTTTCATTAGTATTAACATAGGGACCAGCAACAAAACAACCTTCATTATGTTGTCTTAGATTCCCATTCCAACCTTCCCATATTTCATTTTGAGTATCTCCATATATCTTTTTCCATTGTTTATCACCAAGTTCATTAACAAAAGTTAGTGAAAAGCTACGTATGTTATATATATTTCTGGTACCACTTAAGAAAACATATCCTGTATCAAGTGTTATTACAGAGTTCATAATATGCGCTGCAGTATCCTCAACAATTCTATTAAAGACGTTTTGTGAAAATCCTTTTGAGCAAGAAACCATTAAAAATATGTATAGGGCAATTCTTTTCATTATAGAATCTAATAATACAAATTTAACAAAAATCCGGAGCAATCCGGATTTTTTATTATTGTTTTACGAATTTTTGTTCTTTGATAAATCCGTAGCAATCGGTAATTTTAATAATATAACTTGCCGGTGGATAATCTTTCATATCAACACTTTCAATGCCGCTTTGCTGTTCAAGTGTTTTACTGATAATCAGTTTTCCATCTATTGTATAAATTTTTATCTCCCCACTCGAACAATCACTTTTCTTTTGGTATCCAAGAGTTTTCAATAAATCTTCGTTACCTTCTTCGGTGTATGACATGAAGTTATACTCAATATATAGCTTGTCTCTGGTTGGATTAGGATAAATATTTAAGTCAGCCATAAAAATGTCTTCTTCCTGCTCGATAATTACATTTCTTGGTAACATTTCCTCAAACGGTAATGGCGTATATTCAATAAATACGGAGTCTGTTGCCAATTCATAGAGAGTTTGTGCTTTACCTGAATATAAAGGAGAAAAATCAAGTGCTGCTTCTCTTAAGAATTCCTGATTCTCTACAAGTAAGGCTTTATTGTAAACAGTATCCTTCAAGATCGAAATATAAATATCGTGAACATCACAGAATCTCTGAATTTCTGATGCTATATCTTCATTTTGTAAACCCGAAGCATAAATTCTAAGATTATCCAATGTGTTTTGTGCCTCAGTAAATTCTGTTTGTGCTAGTTGCAGATTAAATCTGTTAACATAGTTCGTACTGTTTACTTCTGCATTGTATGTCAAATAATTTATCACAGTTTCTCTTACTGCCGGAACAGAATCATTATCTATAGCATGATTAACCAAATTCGATTCAATTTTTGAAATTTCATGCTTTATTTCGGCAATTTCATATTCAAATATTAATCTGGGGCTAGTTCCATCCTGAACTCTTCTAATCTGATTTTTATGTCCGTTTTGCAAATAGTCTGAATTTTCAACCAATTCCATAATGTTTTCGGGCAATGGCGAATTTTCTATCAAAATCGAAGCTATTCTTGGACGATTTGTTGCACGATTATCAAGTATAGTCTCAAAAACCTCATCGCTTAAATATCCATCATTAGAAAGTATCGGGAAAATAGAATTAAAATTGCGATTGCTCATGCTTTCAGTTAGATTTATCAAATATTCGGTATCTCCTCTGTCAACTAGATCGTTGTACTGATTTTCTTTATCAGTCATAGTATTTCTAAATGTTGATATTCTTGATAATTCAAATTCTGAATCTATAATAACAGGTCCAGGATAATTTGTAAGGCAAGAAGTTTCTAAATCAAATCCCTTACCAGTTTCAGTTTCTGCATTAACCTTATTCTCGGTAAAATTATCGAGTTGTCGGTAAAAAACCATATCCTCACTTGCATTATCATCATGTTGCCAGTAGTTGTAACTACCAAGATCAAACTGTGAAAAGTTCCATAATTGTGAGTTGCCGGTCTGGATTTGGACTTTAAAATCCATTGCTGGGGAATATGTTTCGTTAAATTGGTTACCTGCAAGCTCGTTGGTTTGTCCGTTTTGCGCTCCTTGGTTCTTACGCATATTGCCGTTTATAACCGATATGGCGTTTTCGGTTGAGGTGTAAGTGTTGCAACGGGTTTGGAGACCAGTATGTATAATTGGGTTGTTTATACTATTCCAATTTGAATTTTTCCCAACCACAATAGTTCCGGCTTTCATGTCGAAATTACCGGGGTTGTCCCCGTCACCGAATGAGTTTTTGTAAACCTCAAGTCCGGCAGCTTCGCCAGTGTTATAAACATACAAACCTGCTTCCCCGTTTTTAATTGTATTTTCTTCAATTTTAAAGTTATTACAATTGGCTATGTATGCAGCATACGAAACATTTGTTGCAGGTAATCCGGCATGTATAGGAATTCCAATGTAATCAAAACTCATATACTGTTCTGTAGTTTCAAATTCATTGAACAATAGTCTTGCACCATTAACATCGCGTAGATAAACACCTCGGAAGTTATTAGTAAAATCGTTATGATAAATTCGCGGAGCATAAGTTTTTTGACCCTTTGCGATGATGCCATAATACAAATTCTCAAAACTATTTGTCCAAATCGGGGTAAAAGCAGGATAAAGATGATTTACCTGTGTAACAGTGAAAGAACTAAAAATGGCTTCTATGCCTGTGCCCTTTTTTTCTACAGTATAATCTATCCCTGGAGGAACAAGAGGATCAAATAACATTGTGTTTTCAAAACTATTGTTTCTAAATATTAAGCCAGATACGTAATTCATATATACGTGAGCTTTAGGATATAAATAAGGATTATTTAGAATATTGTTAGTAATGAAGTGGTTGTTGCGAATTACACAAGAACTTTGTGAGAAATTACACCAGTTGAAATATAAGCTGTACACATTATTGTAAAATTTAGAGTTGTTTGCTTTAATTACAACAGCCCCTAATGGCCCGTTACTAGCTTCAACTGCTTTGATAGCATCGTGTATTTCTGAGTTGTAAACTAACAACTGTGATGGTGGAATAGAGGTTGGGTCATCACCAGGAATTGCTTCTCCAACAATGATGCCTCTGATTCCTTGCCACATTTTATCAGGACAACCAGATTTAACAATAGTATTATCTAGTTTTAATGTATAAGGATTGTAAACAGTCCATTGTGTTTCTGAAACATTTGTGTATGAATTGGTAGCAGTGTAAATTGTGCAATTTGTGAAAGTTAAGTTTTGTAAGATGTTTAATTTTTGGTTGTTTGCATTGCCAATTCTAATTGTCATATTTGATAATGATTCATAGTTGCTGATATTTGCATTAGTTAGTGTTAGTCCGTTTGCCCAAGCGAATGACATAATATCTTGGTTTTCGAAAACTATGTTTTT
>JAVEPM010000189.1:0-3940 GCA_034008115.1 Methanolobus sp. | reverse complement strand
TGGTTGTAGTATCGGCCAAGTTTGTAGCACACCACCCCACGCATTTGTCCTGTACCAACTCCATTCTTTGCGTTTCCACCAAAGCATTCCTTTTTCTTCATATCCTCGTATTTGTATCTCAAATACTCCGCAATATTCTCTAATTCTATATTCTACTTCATTTTTCATAAACCACTGTGCCTAACAATAAATATAGCAAATAGCCAAGTTAGGCTTGTATTTGTAACTATCTGCGTGTTTATAATCATTTTACCGTGTTCAAAGTTTTATGATGTTTATGGCTACTTGCCATATTTTCAACTTCTTCTTTAGTTGTTAATACACCCCAACTCATTCCACAAGGTGTAGTGTATATATATATAAAAGAAAACCTAAATATATCTGAGAAACGTTATAAACAATACTACATTATACGTTCTAATCAGCGTTTTGTTTCAAAAACTTTTAAAAATTTACCCTATCCTCTGGTAAAAATTGTTCAACTTCTATTATCTTATATATAGCATTTTCTTTTAAGGTATATTCATTTTCGTAAGGATGTGTTAATCTTGTAGCAATAGTGTTTTCAAAATCTATTTGATTTTTATCAATTAAAATAGTAACAATATAAAACTTTTTTTCTTGAATTTCACTACGAGAAAATCCTAATGATTGTAAAAACCCATCATCAAAATTATCCATATTATCAGTAAAATGTTTTCCGAGATTTTTCTTGTTTACATCACTTCTTTTATCAACTTGAAGTATTCTATACAGTCTCATATTTGTTGGTAGTTTGTCTATAACATCAATAAACCAATCTAAATATTCTTTTGTATCTTTATATGAATTAAATCCCTCTGTGTTTGTTTTAGCGTATTCATACGCCCACTCTTTAAAAGATTTATATTGTTTTCCATAAGAAGTTGTAAATTGTTCATTCAAATATTCTCTTATAGTGGTAGCAATAAATTTACGTAGTTTCATATTTTTGTTCATATATTTTAATTTATATATAAATATTTAATTTTAAAATTCCCACCACACATTTTTAAAAGTTTTTGTTCGGTGTTTCAATCAAGCATTTGTGCAACTTTGCCGTACTGGTTATAACAACGTGTATAAAACATAGCCAATTAAGGTTCATCTTTTAAATTAAGTGTAGTGTGTGGCTACGTTTCATGCACACAGCCGTTAGTAGCCATTTAAAGAGGAAACCTGCTTTTACAATATTTACCTTCGTTTCTCTCCATAAATTGAACTGCTTGTTGTGGTTTTCCTACAAAAACACACCTATCTTCCTGTATTATGTAAACATCATCTCTATTATAGAGTGATATCGGTATTTTATACCATTTTGCGGCATCTTCAATGTCGTTGTGAACATGAAATAAACGGATGCTAACACCATATATAGTGCATGGCTGCTCGGTTTTTAAAATTTCGTTTTCCATATTAAAGTTTATTAAGTTTTGAAACTATGTGGCTTCGATTAATGGCAGCCACGACACCATACATTTTACCGTTAGCCACAATGCTAAGTACGATGCACTGTAACTCCGAAATCCTTTATCACATTCCCTGTTGCTGTTTCTCTAATTTGACAGAAAGGATTTCTCCAACTTTCATCTTTGTAACCCCAATCTTCATTTTTAGAAGCACTATGGCTAACATCAGGTATATTGCATTGCTGCTTTCTACCCTTAAATAAGTTTCTAATAAATTTTAACATTTGTTCTATTTTTTAAGTTTATACTAAATTCACGCAACGTCAATATACCTGTAGCCGTTAGCGGCAATATTGCTTAATATAGTCCTCTAATCAAAGTAATGGTAATTTTTCACGGTCACATCTTACGCAAAATTCAGCGTATTCAATCGCAATACAGTTGCTAACACTGTGTAAACGTAATTGCTCGTTTTGCTCTTTAATTATAGCTTTTAGCTGTTTAATTTCTTCGTCTTTATTCATAATGTTTGTTTTAATTTATACGCAACTACGCTTACACTTTTACGTTATATGGCATTAGTGCAACTCGCATCTTTTGCCCCATCTTGGCTATCTCGTTCGCCATTTATTTCACGCACAGCTTTCCATATTTGAAACTGCATATAACCTAATTGGCTACATAGTTTTTCGTGTCCAAACCGTTTAATATAGTCTTTAAGCTGTTCTTCTTGGAACGCTCCTTCAACTTCTCCGATTTCATAGTAGCTTACGTCTGTATCTGTAACGTAGCTCACTTGTGCTAATTTCTTTGTTTCTGATCCCATAATAATAACGCCACATAACAATGTATATAAGGCATTGACTCTGTGGTCTTTTTTACGTTTATATTAAATTTATAATTCTATTCATTCTATTAAATTCTGTGAGTGCAACGCCTAATATACTAAACGTTATGTGTAAGTGTTCCGTTCATTATTCTAATCAACATTTCGGTTGAAAATTTTAAAAGAAAAATCCAACACACTTTTATTTTCGTTTTAATTTATCAATATTAATTATACAATATTCAATTCCTTTTGTTTTACCATCTAAATAAGTTGATACTGCTTTATATCCATCATAAATATGGGTTATTTAATATCATATATATCAGTAATTCTTATTATTTCTTTATCATCCATATCGATAACAATCTCACTCGTAAATCCTTCTCCAATAGAATCTGCATATATATCAATATTATATTTTAATAATAAATCTTTAAATTCTTTTTTGAACAATTCAACTTTATTATCAAAATCATTATTTTCATTAATAAATTTACTAAACTTTTGAACTCTATTAATATTTTCTTTCATTTATTATTATTATTATTATTATTATTATTTTTACATTATATATAAAAAATATATATTAAATATCCGCACCTTTCCAAAATTTATTTTTAGCTATTAATCCATGTTTTTTTAAAATATTATATAATTTAGGGTATTGATGTGGGTAATGTACATCATATCTAACAACACCAAATCCAGTGAATTCTACAAATAGTGGTTCATTCCCTCTTAATTGATAATATGCCTTTTTCCCCCTAATTAAATTTAATGTTACATATCCAATTCCATCTTCAGTATCATATGAATATTTGTGACATAACCGGTGATATTTTAAAAATGGTATATGGTGATAAATGTTTATTTATCAATTTGATATTTTGATGCTACGATTACGGTATAAAACATATATTTAAATTTAAATTAGTTCTAATTGATGATTAAATTCATACCATTTATCTATGGCTTCTTTTGATTGTATAATAGATACGGTAAGGAAACCTTCTTTTAATCCGCCCTTATCCATATATTTTAATTTAGGAACTTCCCAATAACCATATGCACCGACAGGTACATATGAATTTTTAAGAATATCAAAACCACGATATTCGATTTTTCTTGTAAAAACCTTAATTTCGTGTCTTCTTGATCCTTCATATCTATCGAAATCTTTTAATTTTTCGATATTTTTAAGATCTATTCTACTGGTTAATTTCATTTCTTAAAATTTTAGAGTACAAATATACAATGAATTATTTAAATTACAAAGTATTTTCATGTTTAATATTTGTTATACTAATGTATTTAGCAGGTACAAAATCAGTTAACCAAACTTTATTTTCAGATAAATAAAATTTATAACCGTCTTCACACATTTTTGATGATTCAATTTTTAAAACTATTGGTCTTAAAGTTTTAGCATGTCTTTGACCAACTTCAAATGCTCCTATTTTGTTAGTTGATAAATGAACATATCTTCTTGTCATTTTATCTAACCCATTAATCATTATACTATCAATAAATTTTGGAGAAGTACCATGAAATAAAAATGTTGGTGGTTCAATTTCAGAAAATTTTATATTAACAAAATCAATAGAATGACCTTGATTTGCTCTTATTTTCAATTCACCATCAAAATACCTATATGAATATCTTTTTTTATCATCTGAAAATACTA
>JAVEPM010000047.1:0-26116 GCA_034008115.1 Methanolobus sp. | reverse complement strand
CAAGACATTCCAGGAATGTTACGATATTGCTACCATAACACCAACAGACGAGTATGTGAAAGTCTACGACGGTGCACGCAAAAAGCTTGAAGAACTTGGACTTGTATTCTAAGCCCAAGATATAGGTGATAAATTAGTTTATCACCTTCCTAGTAGCCAGCGATTTATTGCCGCTGGCTCAACTTATTTTTTTACATTTACATTCATTTTGTTTCCAAAAAGATATCATCTCATCAATACTGTTTATTTAGATAGTAAATATCTGAGGATTGAGTGGTATGTTTAGTGAAAATCTGGAACTATTCAATGATGATTCATCCGCAGACCGAACTTTATCTTTTGTTAATATTCTTAAAATAGCATCAAAAACAGATAAATTTCGTGAATGGATGAATACCTATCACATATGAGGGCATTTTCACAGGTTATAAATTTTCATGTCCACATGTATTAGAGGCATATAAATAAGAGTCTGTGAAAAAAATATGTTTTATTACTTAGTTCCGGATATCATTCAGCTGCACTCTTATGGTTTAGAATAAGTGCTTTAGGTGGCTTAATCCCCCATTTATAAAATTCATTCCAGGTTCTCTGGGTTATATCGGATCTGTATATGAATTCATTCCTAAGATCGTTCACATATGCTCTTGCTTTTAGACCTTTGTAAAAGGGATAATCATTTAAAAGGATAACAACTGGTCTTGTAGGTGATATATATACGAATCTTGAAGTAACAACGGCTTCTCTTAATATCTTCATTGCCAGATCTACATCAGAATCGTTCTCTATATAGATATCCAGTGTTGCCATCATTTCTGAGCTGCCTGAATTACCGCTTGCCACACACTCTGTGAAAACCAGGCTGTTTGGAGCTGACACCAGATCATCATCGGGGGTAATCATAAGGGTAGCTCTAAGACCTATGTCTTTTACCTCTCCATAATAATCACCCATTTCGATTCTGTCCCCTACCTGATACGGATTTTCCATTACAATAACGATTCCTGCTGCAATGTCCTCAAAAAGGTTCCTCAGGCCAAAACCAATGACCGCACCAATAAAACTACTTAAGATCACCAGTTGGTTCAGAGACAGTTCAAATACAGAGGCCAAAATGTAATAGACAGCCAATGAATAAATGAGGACTCTGAAAATAGAGATTATGCTCTTTAAATGTAACCTGTACTTCCATGTCATTTCAGAAATGCTTGTCAGCAGAAATGCCACTATCTTTGAAAGAATGTAGGCAAAGATTATAATGGCAAAAGATACAATCACAGTACTTGTATCAATGTTTCCAAAATTAGTGACAACGGTTTCAACATCCAATTGAGCCATTACCACACCAACCTAATTTTTTCCAAGTATTTGATAACATCATATAGCTTTTCAATTTTTATACTGTAATTATCATCATTTTTCTTTATTAGATCCTGATTAAACATTTCAAATATAATTTTATTAATTACAGTTTCATCGATATTGTGGCTCTGGTACAGTATTTGTTTCAATTCTTCTTTTTTGAGATGACCCATTGACAGTATAATATACAAGACAAATCGTCCTGTATCATCAAAATCTATATCATCGAAATCACTATTTATACTACTTGTTTTTATCACAGGATATTCTAAGCATTTGTTCCATATTTCCTTTGCAACTCCTGGGTTTCCATGTGATATCTTTGTAATCTCTTCAAATATAATAGATTCTGCAGTTTCATCTTTTTTTCTCTTAAAGAGAAGTGCCTTAAAGGCAGCATTGTTAATCCGCAAACTGTATAGATTTATGGTACGATGGGTGATTTTTTCTGTAATTGGTTTTTTAATTGCAGTGAATATTTTTTTTTCACTTACATCACTATCATTCACAAATAGTATTTCATTTTCTTTATATCCTGAAAGTAAAAATTTTTTCATAACCGCGGGTTCAAGTGGTGGAATCGTTATCTGTATTGGAAAATATTTGCCTATATCCAGTACCTGATCAAGATAATTCCACGAGTGAATATTCCATGTAGTTATGTGGATTCTTTCATCAGAGGAAATTACGGTATTGAGAAACTCTTTGATAATATCAAATCCACCGATACTTCTCGTATACAGGTAATGACAATTATCAAATATACTAATCTTATTAAGATCTCCAAGCAAAGGTATCTCAGCCTTGTTATTGATTATAGATGAAAAAATGACATTTGTTACTTTATGTGGATACATTTTGATAATTTCGTCCACAAGTTGAGATTTTCCTGCATAAGGATGAGCCAATATGGCGATATTTACACTTTTACCGGATTCAAAATCAGATATACCTTTTTGAATGTTTGCAATTTGTTCATCCAGGCCAAACAGTGATTTTTCCATAGAGCTTTTTTTATTCGATGTAAGCATGCTTATTTTTCCCAAACCTGCTATTGCCTCTGTCCTATTAGAACAAAGTATGTTGAAAATGTAATATAAACTATAAAAAGACAAGTGTACACTTATAAATAGTCCTTGGCCCAGTAATTTTCTTATGAGGAGAGCTTAGAATCTGATAATAAATATCATTAAACATTAGATTAAACCGCCTCCCCTGGAATATCTCCCATAATTTCATACGAAATCCTTCTGTAAAGTGCCAGATACTCTTCGGTGGGTTCCATGTCGTATTCAGAGCGAATCTTATAACATTTCTCGAAAGGTTTCCCTTGTGGCGGGGCTTTGAGGCGATCGGCATACTTTGTATAGATCTTTGCCACAAGCCTATTAGCTTCAGATAGGGTCAGGTGGGTTGCCATTTGGGCCATCTCACCCATGAATCGAGATTCGAGGCCCGATGAGTGGTCAGGGATACTTCCATGTCTGCCAGAAGGTCCAAGCAGTATGCTCCTGCCACATACAGTGTCACCAATGGTCTGTGCAGCAGTCTCGTAGAACATCATATCCGTACAGATACCAGCAGAGTTCCAGTAGTATCTTGCAGTATAATAGTTCATATTTCTGGAAATTGCAAGGGATGATATATTTGATGCCCACAGTATTTCCTTGGCAGATGATGAGCCGGTTTCAGAATGTACTGCACCGGATGCGTGTATGCTGGAGTGAGCCAGAACTTTTGATTGTAGAGTTTCAGCCACATCTATGATGGCAAGTCCCTCAGGGGAGCCTATACATGGTCCTCCGAAAACAGGTACCTGCCCTGTTATATAGTGGTTACCATGTTCCTGATGATAAATGCATTTTGACAGAGTCTCATAATCCACTTTCAGGTCATCCATGTAAATTTCCTGGGGGTCAGCACTTGAATAAAGTTCATCCGATGATACAAGCAAGGACGATGTTGTAAGCGTTGAGGTACTCGGACCCATAAGTGTAAGCCCTTCTCTCCCGGCTATTTTGGAAGCCAGTCTCTCATTTCTGGATGCTTTTAGAACTGCAAGCATCTCCAACGGACTTTTTGGTTGTATATATTCTCCGCCAAATTGTTTCATGGCTCCGCTGTAGATTCCTTGTACAACGTTCTCCTGTGCAGAGCTTAAGTTAACGTAAAGGAAATTTTCCTCAGATATACTTCCTCCCATCGGGCCGCCTATGATAACAGGTGGGAACGAAGCCATAGGATAACGATTTAATACTATTACTTTTTCTTTGAGTCTTCCAATTTGAAGAGGGTTTGTGGTATTCAAAGCCTTCAAAATATCTTCTTCATCAATATTGATAACTCTCTGGGTGCTTCTACAGAATATCCCTACAGAATGAAGAAGTTCAATACCCGCTTCAAATACAGAATCTGCAGCTTCAAGATCGTCAGGCACAAAAATATTTGGATTATACTCTATCTCATATTTAAGAGCTAATTCTTCTGATTTTTTGAAAACTTTTATGTCATGCTCCCTTTCTGTTCTTTTTTCCCCTCCAATTGCATATTTGAGGTATTTGTAGATATTTTGCATAATCGCCTCCTGTTCTAGAAAAATAGTAGCCCTATAATAATATGATGGCGTATAAATTTCATTAATTATAATTAAGCAAAGATTTGCTTTCCAAATTTATACTTTTCTATCAACTGATAAAAATAAGATCCGTGATTGTGCTCTTTACTTCATACATTGTTTGTCCATCTCTTTCATGTTCTAATCATTTTATATTTATAATTTGTTAAATTTGAAGACATTGTCAAAATGATGACATCATAACGATATATTTATTTAAAAAAGAATGCATACTGTTATCTATAATATCTCATATTTATCCTTTTTCAGAATCAATGATTTATTATTATATTTATAATCATCGTCCACTGTATCGTAAAATATATATTCAAGCGGTTCCAATTTGGCAGCTATTACATCAAAGGAGTTTTAATTTATGGCAGAATACACACCAAAAGAAAGATTAGCACGTGCACTAACCGGTCAGCCAGTTGACAGGATGCCTGCAGTATCCGTAACTCAGACTGGAACAGTAGAACAGATGGAAGCCAGTGGCGCATTTTGGCCAGAAGCAAACTATGACGCTCAAAAGATGGCAGACCTTGCCGAAGCAGGGCACACAGTAGTCGGATTTGAAGCTGTACGTGTACCTTTCGATATCACCGCAGAAGCCGAATTCTTTGGCTGTGAGATCAAGGATGGTACTAAGGAACAGCAACCATCAGTTATCGGTCATGTTGTAAAGACGGCAGAAGATATCGAGAAGCTCAAAGGCTACAACTTTGATAATGGCAGGATCAATGTCGTATGTGACGCTATCAAGATCCTTGCAGACAAGTATGGAGATGAACTTCCTATCATAGGTAGTATGATCGGTCCTTTCTCCCTTGCTCAGCATATCAATGGTGACGAGTGGTTCATGGCCATTATGACAAAGGAAGAATTTGGTCTTGCACTCATGGAATTCACAACTGAGTTCAATGTTGCATATGCAAAGAAGATGGTAGAGAATGGTGCAGACACAATAGCAATCATTGACCCAACCGCAAGTCCACAGCTTATTGGTAATGAGTTCTACGAGAAGTTTGTAGTACCTTTCCACAAGAAAGTTTGTGATGCAATGCGCGAGCTTAATGTTGCAACAGTACTACACGTCTGTGGTGACACCACCCAGGGTCTTGGAGTCATGGAAAAATGCGGTGTGGATGCTATCAGTGTTGACCAGAACGTAGATGCTGCAACTGCTGTCGGAAATGTGAAAAATGCCCTCATCGTTGGTAATCTTGATCCTGTTAACATGCTCTGGAACAGGACACCTGAGGAGATCAAGGAAGAGTCAAAGAAGGTACTGGACGCAGGAATTGGTCTGCTGGCACCTGGATGTGGTATTGTGAGCAAGACTCCAACCGAGAACCTCCAGGCAATGGTGGAGATGGCAAAGGGCCACAAATATTAATATCACAGATAGAAACGTAATGGAAAGGGAATAAAGCTAATATCCCTTTCATTTTTTATTACTATTTTTTACTTTTATCAAATTCTGTTTTTAAATTTTTGGAACAAAGTATCCTGAGTTCTTTTGCATTCTCAAACTCCGGTTCTATTTCCAGTAGCTTCACAAGTGCTTTTTGGGCTTCATCGTATCTTTTAAGTTCGAAAAGGGCGACACCTTTACAAAACCATGCCTGTGCAGAATCTGGCAGTATCTGTGAGGAAGAACTCTTTGATATCCAAGCAAAACGGGGGAACTGAAAAGCCTGAGGGTTTGACAATTCTATGGATCTATCATATGCTTCCAATGCCTCATCGTACCTGTCAAGTTTGCATAAAGTGTTACCTTTGTAGCACCAGGCCCCTGGATATTCAACGTTCAGATCTAAGGCAATATCAAGGCACTCAAGAGCATCTTCATATTTTTCATTTTCAAAGAGTATCAGTGCTTTACTGCAAAAAATATTAGGGTTATTTGCCTGTTTTTCAAGGGTACTGTCTATAAGTTCTAATGCCTCTTCATTTTTGCCCATTTTATAAAGCACAAAACTTCTGTCAAACCATGTATCAACTGCTTTTACATATACTCCAGAGGCCTCCTTAACCATTCCCTGCGCAGAAAAGATATCTCCCAGGGAATTCCATAGCTCTTCAGCTTTTATGTAAGAGTCAATGGCTTCTTCATAGTGTCCTAATTTGAGATAGACATGTCCTTTACTATAAGCTTCGACAGCTTTTTTTTCAGTGTTCCTTATTTTTTTCTTATCGAGAGAATTTTTATAAAGTTTACGTAATAAGCCCATACCTAAAACTAGTCTCGTATGCATATATATTTTTGTTAAATGGTATTCTGTCCATTTTTCTGTTAATCACATTCAGAGCAGTTCCATTCATTTTATATATCTGAAAATTAACTACAAATCAAATGGCCAGAAGAAAACAAAAGACTGAGGATATAACGGACTTTAAAAGTCTGCTCAAGAAACAGGGATACAGTCTTGCAGGCAGGCATTCCGCTGTAAAGACATGTCTTTGGCTTAGAAGGTCCATCAAGGACGAAGGTGAATGTTACAAGTCTGTTTTCTATGGAATCCATTCACATCGCTGCCTTCAGATGACGCCAACACTCATGTGTAATCAGAAGTGTCTGCACTGCTGGAGGCCAACGGATGTAGACGTACCTATGCCTGTGGAATGGGACTCTCCAGTGGAAATAGTGGGGTCTTCAATAGAGTCCCAGAGAAAACTTATATCAGGATTTGGAGACTCAGCACCTCCCAAACACTGGAATGAAGGGAGGGATCCCAAGCATGTGGCTATATCCCTATCAGGAGAGCCTACACTTTTTCCATATCTTCCTGAACTAGTGGATGAGTTCAAAGAACAGGGTTTGACGACTTTTGTTGTAAGTAACGGTACAGTTCCTGAAATGATGGAAAAGATAAACCCTTCCCAGTTATACATGAGTCTTGATGCTCCTGATAGGGAAACATATGAAAAGGTCTGTCTGCCAAATTCACCTTCACTATGGGATAAGATTCTCAAATCCCTTGAAGTGCTCAAAACAAAGGAAACAAGAACTGTTATACGCATAACACTAATCAAAGATATCAATATGTTCGATCCGGAAGCTTATGCTGAGCTAATTAAACTGGCAGAACCTGATTATATAGAGGTTAAAGCGTACATGCATCTTGGCTTTTCAAGAAAGAGGCTCCCTCGTGAAGCAATGCCTTCCCATGATGAAGTAATGGATTTCTCATTAAAGCTGGCTAAACACCTTGATTACAAGGTTGCAGAAGACGTAGAAGTTAGCAGGGTCGTTCTACTCTCCAAAGACGGTTCTGTTTCCCATCTCGTTTAGTATAATATTCTTATAACATTACATAATTTCAACTACATAGGAACTTTTAAAAATAGTCATGTTTATATTGTTTTTCAGTAGAAGGGTTACAATGCCTGTCTGTCACAATCTATATTTATAACAACGTACACATAAACAACGAAAATAATCGAAGATTTAGGAAATTTCTTATTTCAACCGGAGTATTCACACAATGTCAGAACAATCCGCTCATTCAAAATACGAATTCAAAAAGAAACTAGAGGATCTACGCAGCAAAAAAGGACGTGGAACCGAACTAGTTTCTTTATATATCCCCCCCACAAAACAGATATCTGATGTTACATCCCAGCTCAGAGGAGAACACGGCCAGGCTGCTAACATCAAATCCAAGGTGACGCGTGATAATGTACAGGGTGCACTTGAATCCCTTCTTTCAAGATTAAGGTATGTGGAAGTTCCTGAGAATGGTATCGTTTTTTTCACAGGAGCTGTGGATATAGGTGCTAACAAGACTAGCATGGAAACAACCATAGTTGAGCCACCCCAACCTATTATCACATACAGGTATCACTGTGATTCTGCATTTTTCCTTGAGCCACTTGAGGAGATGTTAAAAGATGCAAAAACATACGGTCTGCTGGTTCTCGACAGGAGGGAAGCAGCAGTAGGCCTTCTTGTGGGAAAACACATAGAACATTTCAGAACCCTGACCTCAAATGTTCCCGGGAAACAGAGAAAAGGAGGTCAGAGTGCTCACAGGTTCCAGCAATTGAGGCTAATTGCTATTCATGATTTTTATAAACGAATAGGTGATGCTGCAAGTGATGTTTTCATGTCAGTGGATCACAAAGACTTCCAGGGGGTTCTCATTGGTGGTCCTTCTCCTACAAAAGAAGAATTTGAATCGGGAGAATTTCTGCACCACGAGCTATTGAAAAAACAGCTCGGACTTTTCGATGTTGCATACACTGATGAATCCGGCCTTTCTGAACTTGTCAATGCTGCCAGTGAAAGGCTCGCAGACATTGATCTTATGGTTGAGAAAAAGCTTGTGCAGAGTTTCTTTGCAGAATTGGTATCTGATTCCGGAAAGGCTAGCTATGGTGAGATTCAGGTTCGCAATAACCTGGACATTGGTGCAGTGGAAGTACTGATGATATCTGAAGGTCTAAGAGCAGAAAGACTCACTTTGAGATGTCCCAATGGAGATTACGAGGATAAGGTCACCCGTAATTTCAAACCAGGAGAGCAGGATACTTCTGGTGGAGCCTGTCCTGTCTGTGGAACTAACGTTGAGATAGTTGAAAGAGTCGATGTTGTTGATGAGCTTTCAGAGCTTGCAGACCAGATGGGTACACAGGTCGAGTTCATATCAACCGACTTTGAAGAAGGTTCTCAGCTTCTGAATGCATTTGGTGGTATAGTAGCAATATTGCGATTCAATACCGGTGTTTGATCTATTAATTATAATGTAGGTGTTATCTTTGTTCCTTGAATTTAAAAAACAAGTTACTGAAGCTCTTGAGAATGCTCTTGAATCCCTTGGTTTTGAAACAGATGATCTGGGACTTGAGTCTTCACAGCATGCGGATATTGCTTCAAAGGTCGCTTTCAGGCTGGCTGCACAGGCAAAGAGCAATCCAAAAGAGCTTGCTGATAGAATAGTCGCAGCTATTGAATTACCCGATGGGTCTTTGATAGGCCATATCAGGACAGTTGGTCCTTACATAAACATAAGTGCAGGACGCAATTATGTTGACAATACGGTACTTGCTATACTTGATGAGAAAGAGGCCTTTGCTGGCAATTTCTGTCAGGGTAAAATACTGTTGGAACACACTTCAGCTAACCCAAATGGCCCTCTTCATGTTGGGCACATACGTAATTCCATAATCGGTGATACACTTGTGCGTATACTCAAAAAGGCAGGTTATGAAGTTGAAACCCAGTATTATGTTAATGACATGGGCCGCCAAATTGCCATTGTTTCATGGGCCCTCTCTCTTTTTGAGTTTGATATTTCCAGAAAATCAGATCATGCAATAGCAGACGTTTACATCAAGGCAAATGCTTTGCTTAATGAGAATCCGGAAAAGCTTGCCGAAATAGATAAACGCATGCAGCTTGTGGAAAGTGGCGATGAAGAAACCATCAAAAGTTTTGCTGAAGCTGTAGATTTTGCTGTAACAGGCATCAGGCAAACGCTTTTGCATATGAATGTCAGTCATGATATTTTTCCACATGAATCAAGTTTTATTCGCTCAGGTGCTGTCTCCAGGATCGTTGAGGAAATAAAGGCAACTGGAAGAGCCGAAGATGATAATGGAGCTCTGGTGGTCGACCTTTCAGATTATGGTTTTGAAAAGACTCTGGTCATACAGCGCAGTGACGGAACATCCCTTTACACAACACGTGACCTCGCCTATCATGAGTGGAAAGGAGAGCGTGCAGACAGGATTATCGATGTGCTTGGATCAGATCATAAACTCATATCTGGTCAGCTTAAAGCAACTCTTAATGCAATTGGAAAGAAGGAGCCTGAGATCATCATATTCGAGTTTGTCTCACTTCCTGAAGGTTCCATGAGTACCCGTCGTGGTAAATTCATTTCTGCTGATGACCTGCTCGCTCAGATTGAGGAACAGGCATATGTTGAAGTCGATACACGCCGTCCTGAAATGGCAGAGGATTTCAAAAAGGAAGTTGCAAGAATGGTAGGTATCGGTGCAGTAAGATACGATATCGTAAAAGTCTCCCCTGAGAAATCCACGGTGTTCAACTGGAAAGAAGCACTTGATTTTGAGAAACAAGGTGGTCCTTTCATACAGTATTCCCATGCCAGAGCATGTAGCATACTGAAAAAAGCAGAGGAAGAAGGCAAATGGGATCCAGACCAGATCATTGACCCTTCATTGCTGACTGAGGATACTGAAATTGACCTTATCAAGAAAATGGCATCATTTGATAGCATAATAGATCTCTGTGCAAGAGACCTGAAACCACACACAATAGCAACTTATGCCAGGGAACTTGCAGACTCTTTCAATCAATTCTACAGGTTCGTGCCTGTGCTTAGTGCTGAAGAGGATGAGATAAGAGCAAGCAGACTGGCTCTTGTGAACTGTGCAAAAATAGTTCTTGCAAGTGTACTGGATACACTGGGTATCGATGCACCGGAATCAATGTGAGAAAGTTGATTTTTCTCATTACTCTCATTTTTTCAGGTCAAATGCCCATCGGCTGATCCCTGGTGCTACATTACCGCACCTTCGATGGAATTCAACCTCAAATCCTAATTTTTCATATTTTTCTATCAATTCAGGAATCTGTTCTTTGGGTTTGAAAGTATAGAAATGTACATGTCCACCTGCTTTTACAAATAAGGAAATACTTTCAAGGAAATGGTCCATGCCATATGGTGTTGGTATGATAACCCTGTCAAATTGCTTTTTGATCATGTTGGGAATATGCTTTGCATCAGCATTGATTGTCTGGATGTTTTCTTCGACCTTATTGAGTTTGCAGTTGCGTACGAAAGATTTGCAGGCATCACCGTTCATTTCCACTGCAACTACCTTCGCACCGGCCGATGCAGCAGGTATTGCAAAGGGGCCGACACCGCAAAATGGTACAAGTATATCCTCACCAGGTTTTACCATTAATGCCACTCTTTTTCTTTCAAAAGAGAGCCTGCCGTTGAAAAAAGACTTTTTCAGGTCTATCCTGTAAGTGAAACCGAATTCCTTGTGAATGGTCTCTGTGCTATGCCCGGCAATTATCTTAAAATCAGCAATTCTTCTGTTCCCTTCAAGTTTTGAGACCTTGTTCAGCACAGTCTTAATGTTCTGCATTCTTCCCATTATAGCCTGAGCTACCACATTATTGTATTTTTCCATACTTTCAGGAACAGATATAATGGCAATATCTCCTATAATGTCAAAGCGATTTGCTAGTTGTTCGAGTTCCTTTTCAGGTATAGTCCCTTTCAGTTCATCCTTAAGACTCATTTTTCAGTCCGCTTTTGCTTTGACACAACAAAGTATTGCTGTATGTCTTTTTTATCCTTTCATATACCCGGGAGTAACTTTCTTCTCAATCATTGTGAAAGAAAGATCAATTAGTATCGCAAGCATTATCGCAGGTATGGCACCTGCCAGGAGGGTACTGGTGTTGTAGCCAATGAGTCCCTGGAATATTATCTCTCCTAGTCCCCCACTTCCAATAAAAGCTGTCAATACCGCAACACTGTTTGCAAGGATGCCGGCAAATTTAATTCCCGCAAACATTGCAGGATATGCATTTGGAAGTCTTATGTGTATGTTAATTTGCCACTGACTCAGTCCGATACCTTCAGCATAATCTATTAGTGCAGGGTCAACATTGCTCAGACCTATGTAAGTATTTTTGATAATTGGAAGCAGTGCACGCAGCATTATAGCAACCACAGCAGGGGTAAAACCAATTCCAAGGAGCGGAACCATAATTGCTACAACAGCAAAACTGGGAACAGCCTGCACCAGATTTGCAAATTTCATCACAACAAATTCCAGTTTCTTGCTGTAAAGTGCTGCAAAGGCAAGTGGTATGGAAACGGCTATACTCACAAATAGTGTAGTATATACCAGGACAATGTGTTCCCAGGTCGCCTCAAGTACCGTTTCAAGGATTACCATGTTCCATACCTCTCATGGAGTTTTTTTTCAACAATGCCTGCAAAACCGTCAAGAAAAACTGCAAGTAATCCTGTCCATAATCCTGCAATAAGGATAACATCTTTCTGGTAGAGCTGGATCCCGTTCTGAAGTACTGTTCCAAGTCCTCCTGCAGCAACCAGTCCTCCAAGAGTTACAACACCCATGCAGAATACAAGTGCTATTCTTATACCACCTGCTATTAATGGCAATGACATAGGAATTCTTACTTTAAACAATGCTTCGCGTGGAGACATACCTATGGCATGGGCAACGTAGGTGTATTGCTCATCCACACCTTTAAGCCCTGTATAAGTGTTCCTTGCAATCGGAAGTATAGAATAGAGCACACATGCTGCAATGGTTGGGCCGGCACCAAGTTTGAGTATTGGAAGAAGCAGTACAATGAGTGCCAGATCCGGTATTGTCTCCACAATGTTAAGGAAATTAAGCACAGTATTTGCAGTCTTAGGCTTCATGTAGATGAAAACACCAACAGTAACGCCTATTATTATGGACAGCAGCAGAGCTATACTGAACATCTGTAAATGCTCAATGGTACGCATTGTCATAAGGTGCTTATCCCAGACATTCGCTATTATCTGTAATGTTGACATACGGTTTCCCTTCAGATAAGTTTGAGCAATACCTCGTCAGATACAAGGATACCAATAGGATGTTTAGAATCCATGACGATCGCAAGGTGTTCTTTACTTTTTTTCATTTCAGAAAGTGCAAGTGCAACAGAATCAAGCGGCTGGAAATTTTTCACGGGTCTTGCTATATCAGCCAGTTTCTGAGCTTTAGTCCTGCATTTCATAAGGTCTATCATTGTGACATGTCCGAGGAATTCCTCCCCATCAAATACAAAAGCATTTTCGATATCCTTGCTTGTCATTTCCTCAACGGCATCACAGGCTTCCATTTTTCCATCAAAGGCATATTTCTCTTCAAATGGAGACATCAGATCTTTAACGTTAAGAGTATCCATGTGCTTGAATTTACGCTTTGCATCGACGATATCAGCAACAAGATCGTTTACAGGATTAAAGATAAGTTCCTCAGGAGGACCCACCTGTACAAGTTTTGCCTGGTCCATTATGGCTATCCTGTCACCGAGTATGAGTGCTTCCTCAATGTCATGGGTCACAAACACAATTGTCCGGTTGATCTCATTTTTGATCTTAACAAACTCTTTTTGGAGCTGTTTGCGCAATATAGGGTCCAGTGCACCAAAAGGTTCATCCATCAGGAACAGAGGTGGGTCCATTGCCATGGCCCTTGCAAGTCCGATCCTTTGTTGCTGCCCTCCACTCAACTGTCTTGGGTACCTGTTCATGAACATTTCAGGTGGAAGAGATACGAAATCCAAAAGTTCCCGCACTCGCTTTTCTATTCTGTTCTTATCCCAGCCTTCCAGTTTTGGAACAAGGCCTATATTTTCCCCGATTGTCATATGAGGGAACAGACCTATATTCTGGATCACATAGCCCATATTACGACGCAGACGAACCGGATCTACCTCCCGTGTGTCAAGGCCATTGATGGTGACAGTTCCAGAATCCTGTTCTATCATTCGATTCATCATTCTTAGCGCGGTAGTTTTTCCCGAACCACTGGGCCCGATAAGAATCAACAGCTCTCCACCCTGTATTTCCAGGTCAAGATCTTTTACTGCAAATACTGAGCCGTATTTTTTTGTTACTCCCTTGAACTGGATCGAATCGATTCGGTCAAATAGTCTTTTGCTTTGCATATCTGCACCGTGGGGCTTGTTATATATATCTAAAAATAGTAAGGAAGAATATACTCTCCCTTATTCCTCTATTAGTCCTTCATCAATGAGGAACTGATGTGCGATGTCCCGAGGCTCTTTTTGGTCAACGTCGAACTGGTAGTTCAATTGCATCATGGTATCGGTATCGATCGCACCGTCAAGCTTTTGCATTGCAGCAACAGCTTCAGGATTTTCCTCTGCGAACTGCTCTGTTACTATGAGAATTGCATCGTAAGGTGGCAGTGCATTCTTATCATCTTCAAGTACTCTGAGCTCGAAAACCTCGTTCCTTGTATCGGTGGTGTACGCAGAAATGGCATCCACGTCATTGTTCCTGATAGCTTCATATGCTACGGTAGATACCGCTTGTTTATAGTCCCTGAACTCAACGCCGTACACATCCTTTATATGTGGAAGACCGTCCTCCCGTGTTGGAAACTCAGGATCGGTTCCAATTGTCATTTCGGCTGCATATGGTTTAAGATCACTTATTTTCGTGATATTATTCTCTGAAGCCCAGTCCTCTCTTACCGCAATGGCATATGCATTCTCAAATCCAAGGTTGCTAACTACCATCACTCCATCCTGCTCCAGAAGACCCGTTTCTGTTGCGTCGTAAACCACCTGTCTGTCCCAGTCATCAAGCTGGTTCAGGTTGAGTATCTGGCTGTAAGCAGTACCGGTATATTCGGCATATACGTGTATCTGACCGCCTTTCAATGCTTCATAATTGACAAACGTGCCGCCAAGTCCCTGCTTAACATCAGTTTCATATCCTGCATCCTCAAGCATAAGAGCTGTCATATGTGCCAGAATATAAGACTCCTGGAATAGTTTAGATCCTATCACAACCGTTTCTTTCATATCTCCAGTAGTATCATCAGACTCTTCAGTGCATCCACTGGCAAACAGAGCCATAATTACAACTAACAATATTAAAATAGTCTTTCTCATAGTTCAACACCCCTAAATCGCTTTTTTATTGTAACTGTATTTCGACAACGACTTCCCTACAATACAAGATTAAGTCCACTTTTTATAAATGTATGTATTTTGAAAGAAGTTGTTTTAGAGTCTGAACATTAGTTTTTTAAGTATACGAAATCAATTACATATTGATATTTTAGGAGGGTAATTATGGCAAAAGCTACATGGAACAAAACTATTCTTGCACAGAGCAGTGAAACGATAATGATTGAAGGTAACCATTACTTCCCACAAGAGTCGGTGAATATGGGATACTTCAAAAAAAGTGACTATCAGACAAACTGCCCCTGGAAAGGAGTTGCAAGTTATTATGATGTTGTTGTGGACGGGAAGACTAACACGGATGCTGCATGGTACTATCCTGAGCCAAAAGAAGGTTCAACTGAAAAGGTCGGCAAGGACTTCAGCAACTATGTGGCATTCTGGAAAGATGTGGAAGTGAGGGACTGATCCTCAGTTTCAGATTTCACAGAAATTGCTTTTCAATTCTTCAGTCAGCTTGATATTCTCCGAGTAATCTACCGGTACATCGAGCAGCCAGACACCACCGGTGTTAAGTGCTTCAATTAGCTTTGGCTTTAGATCTTCTGCTCTTTCGATCTTTACGCCCTTTGCACCGAAACTTTGGGCAAGCATCACAAAGTCGGGATTTGTAAACTCAACACCAATTGTATGATCGAAAGTCGTCTTCTCATGCCATTCGATGAGTCCGTATTTTGAATCATTGAAAATGACAACAACAAAATTACATCCAAGTCTCACAGCGGTTTCAAGATCCTGAAGGTTCATGAGGAAACCACCATCTCCTACAATGGCAACAAGCTTCTTATCAGGTTTAACCAAACTTGCTGCAATGGCACCGGGAAGTGCAAATCCCATGCTTGCAAGCCCGTTGGACATAAAGACAGTATTTGCTTCATATGCAGGGAAAAGCCGTCCAACCCATAATTTGTGAGCACCGACATCGCTTATTAGCAGGTCATCCCTTTCAAGAGCTTCTCTTACATCATATATTATCTTCTGTGGTTTCATGGGGAACGATAGATTCTCTTTGTAATCCTCAATTTCTGCTTTCATCCTTGAGCGAACTTCAGAGAATCTGTCAGGCATCTCTTTTTTGAAATCGCATTGCTTTCTCATACTGAAAAGTGCCTGCCTGATATCACCGATAAGCATTATGTCCGGAATGTAGCTTTCATCTATCTCCGGGTGGTCGCTATGAATGTGGATTATTTTCTTTGAGCTATCAGGATTCCAGAATTTAGGACTGTATTCCACATAATCATATCCTATGCAGATAACAAGGTCAGCCATTTCAAAACCACACATAATGTGATCATGGTCTTTAATACCCATTGAACCAAGATAGTGCTCGTCATCAGCAGGCAATGCACCTTTGCCCATAAATGTGGTTACGACCGGCAGGCCAGTGACTTCTACAAGTTTTCTCAATTCAGTGGAAGCATCTCCCCTGAAGATACCGTTTCCTGCAAGAATAAGAGGCATTGAACTCTCTTTGATCATATCTGCAGCTTTCTTTAGTTCTCTTTCATCATGAATACTGATGTGTGGACATGCCTTTTTTGAAATTGGTTCTTTTCTTGTTTCTTCATTTGCCACATCTTCAGGAAGTTCTATGTGTGTAGCTCCCGGACGGTCTGAAGCAATATCAAAAGCTTTGTGAATTATCTCCGGGATAAAATCTGGTCTTGTAACCTTTGAATTCCATGTTGTGAACTGTTTAAAAGCAGTCACAATGTCGATATATTGATGCGATTCCTTATGGGTTTTCTCAAGTGTTGACTGGCCTGTGATAGCCACAAGGGGTGCTCTGTCAAGTTGTGCATCGGCAATGCCTGTGATCAGGTTTGTGGCACCTGGTCCCAATGTTGCAAGGCATACACCTGGTCGATGTGTAAGTCTTCCATAGACATCTGCCATAAAAGCGGCACTCTGTTCGTGTCTTGTAAGGATGAATTTTATCCTGGATTTGCGGAGGGATTCTGTAAGGTCAATTGTCTCCTCTCCTGTTACTCCAAATATATATTCAACACCTTCATTCTCAAGACATTTCACAAAGAGGTCGCTACCTTTCATTCTCAATACACCTTCATGGATTTAATAGTCATAAACTCCAGCATTCCAACACGGTACAATTCTCTTCCGACACCACTTTTTTTCATACCTCCAAATGGCAGTCGTGGATCTGAGCTCACAATGTTGTTGACAGTAATAAGGCCGGCTTCTATGTGCCTTGTCATTCTCATGGCTTTCTCAGTTTCCCTGCTCCAGATACTTGCACCAAGTCCGAACTCTGTGCTGTTAGCTATTTCAATAGCTTCTTCCACATTTTTAAAAGTAATAATAGGGGCTACAGGTCCGAAAGTCTCATCCCGGACAACAGGAGCATCTTTGTTTATATTATCGAGAACTGTTGGCATGTAGAATGAGCCTTCTCCATCTTTGGACCCACCTTCAAGCAGTATGTTAGCTCCCATTTTCAGGGTTTTAGATACCTGCTCGCTTAGATGTTCTCTTTGTTTTTCGCTTACCATGGGTCCCATATCGGTCGTTGGGTCCATTGGGTCTCCTATCTTGAGATTGCTTGTGTTTTCTGTGAAGAGGTCTGTGAAGTTTTCTGCGATCGTCTCGTCAACTAGTAAACGTTTGGCTGCAATACAGCTTTGTCCACAGTTCTGGAATCTGGCTGAAACTGCTGCTTTTGCCACTTTTTCGATGTCTGCATCTTCCAGCACGATCAAAGGATCGCTGCCTCCAAGCTCAAGAACGAACTTCTTTATGTTCCTACCTGCGGCTTCTGCAACCTTTTCTCCTGCAGGACGGCTGCCGGTGAAAGTAACAGCATTTATTTCGTCTCTTGATATTAGTGAAGATGCTGTGGGCCCATCCACCAGCAGGGTCTGATACACGCCTTCAGGAAATCCTGCTTCAGTAAAGATCTTCTCTATTTCAAGGGCACAGATAGGCACGTTGCTTGCATGTTTTAGCAGCACTGTATTTCCACCTGCAAGAGCAGGTATTCCAAACCTCAATGCCTGCCAGAAAGGAAAGTTCCATGGCATGATACTCAGGACCACACCTGCAGGCTCATAGACAAAACCGGATGTTTCTGCATCAGTTTCCACAAATTCTGATGCAAGGAACTGTTCTGCATTCTCTGCAAAATAATCACATGTCCAGGCACATTTCTCAATCTCTGCAAGAGATTCCTTGATCGGTTTGCCCATTTCCTTTGTGATTATCTCTGCAAGTTCCTGTTCTCTGTTTCTCAGAACTTCAGCTACACATTCAATGGAAAAGGTTCTTTCAACAATAAGTTCTTTTTTCCATTCAGCTAATGCTTTTCTTGAGTCCTCTATCTTTTGATCGATCACTTGCTGAGAATAGAGACTGAATTCTCCATTCAATTCCCCGTTTGCAGGATTGACTGATTTTATTTTGGCCAATTGTAATTCCCCTTTAGTTGTTTATAATAAAGATGGGATTTTCATCCCTGCTTATATTTAATAGTTGATATGATATATAATTGATTTTAAAAGAGACGCAAAAGAAAAAAGAATTTGAATCATGGGATTAAGTAAGCATTCTCACATCATCTTTATCGACTTGATATTCATAAATTCATAGAACCCATGCTTTGATAGCTCCCTTCCCATACCGCTTTTCTTCACTCCGCCAAAGGGCAGGCAGGCCTGTGGTGTGCAAAATGAGTTTATTCCAATCATTCCTGTTTCAAGTTCAGCGGCAACTCTCATGGCTCTCTCCCGGTCCTGGCTCCAGACACTGGCACCCAGACCGAACTCAGAATCATTTGCCAGTTCAATTGCTTCTTTTTCATCCTTCACGACGATGATCGGTGCCACCGGTCCGAATGTTTCTTCCCTCATGACCCTCATATCCATACTTACATCACTTAGGACGGTTGGTGAGTACATGTAACCCTCACTCTCCCTCCTCCCTCCGGGAATGAGGACTTTTGCACCCTTTGATATTGCATCATTGACCTGGCTTTCCAGTATTTGCACCTGCTCTTCCCTTACCATTGGCCCGATATCTGTTTCAGGGTCCATGGGGTCACCGACCTTCAGATTCTTCGTTCCTTGAACAAACCTTTCAGTGAACTCCTCCGCCACATCCTCCATAACAATGAAACGCTTGGCTGCTATGCATGTCTGTCCGGTATTGATGAAGCGGCTTGGAACTCCTACTTTTGCCGCCATTTCCACATTTGCATCATCAAGTATGATGAATGGGTCACTGCCACCAAGTTCCAGCACGAATTTCTTCATGTTATGAGCGGCAAGTTCTGCGACCTTCTGACCGGCAACATATCCTCCGGTGAAGGATACAGCCTTGATCTCATCCCTTGAAATGAGTGAGGATGCAGTGGGTCCGTCAACAAGAACTGTCTGGAAGACGCCTTCAGGAAATCCAGCTTCCATGAAAATATTCTCAATTTCCAGTGCACACATTGTTACGTAACTGGAATGCTTCAGTAGCATTACGTTCCCAGCTGCAAGTATGTGCGCCGCTGCACTGAGCACCTGCCAGAATGGGTAGTTCCAGGGTTTGATGGCAAGCACGGTGCCCATTGGTTCATAATGTATCATTGAGTCACATGAGTTCTCTTCCGCAGGCTCAGGCTCAAGCATCTTCTCTGAATTATCTGCAAAATAATCGAACATAGTTGCACATTTAGCGACCTCGGGAACTGCCTGCTTCATGACCTTTCCCATCTCAGTGCTGATGAGTTTTCCATATTGCTGTTTATTCTTGCGCAATATATCAGCGAAGCTCCGCAGAAGTTCATTGCGCTCTGAAACATCAGTTTTTTTCCATTCAACAAATGTTTCAGCAGACTTTTTGAGTATTTGGCTAAGCTGCTCTTCAGTATGTGATTCAACTTCACCGATGATTTTTCCTGTTGCTGGGTTGATGGATGAGATAGTGGTCATGATAAATCCTCTAAATTAATTATATAATTGAAAAGTCCGGTATTTGCTATTGTTGATTGCAGTTAAAAGTGAGATTTGTTCTTTATTCTTGCTGAGAGCTTGCAACAGGTTCCTGTCAAAGATGTGCTCTTTTCCCGCTCTTGTTATTGAAGCTAGACTTTCTTCGCTCAGAAGCAGTGCAAGGTTCTTACGTTTTGAGACGATACTGTCATTGATCTTCCCTATCTCTATTTTCATCCATTTTATAAGGATTGAGTCATCACCTGCTGGTGTCTAACTGTTGCACTGATTTTTATGCCCACATGTACTATTGGGCTGTGTATCCTCCATCTATGCAATGAACACTGCCCGTTATGAATGCCGCTCTATCGCTAAGTAAATAGGCAACTAAGTCAGCTACTTCTTCTCTTGTAGCAAGACGTTTCATGGGGTGTGCAGCTGCCATGTAATCCATAGTTTCCTTTCCAGAATCTATGATTCTGGGAGTTGCAACATAACCAGGAGCAACTGCACAGACTCGAATATTGGATTCTGCCAGTTCCAAAGCTGCAGAACGAGTTAACCCAATTATGCCATGTTTTGCTGTTGTATAAGCTGCCATGCCAGCCAGGCCGACAAGTCCATTGGCAGATGACATGTTCACAATAGCGCCAGAGCCATTCTTAAGCATTGCTGGTATTTCATATTTCATGCAATAGAAAACACCAGTTAGATCGGTTTCTATAACATCTCTCCATATTTCGATATCAAGATCTTGAAGTGGAGTGTTTGCAGGTCCTGTAATTCCAGCGTTGTTGACAGCAATATCAATCTTTCCGAATCTCTCGATTATGGAGCTTATTGCCATCTGAATACTGTGCGGATCTCGAACATCAACTTCCATGGGTAAAGTTCGTTTTCCCGATGGATCAATTCTCTTACAGATGTCATGAAGTGGCGCGATATGACGACTAAGAAGCGCAACAGAAGCTCCTCCTGCATAAAGTCTCTCGGCAATAGACTCGCCATTGCCAGTTCCCGCTCCGGTTACAATAGCAACTTTCCCATCGAATTCGTTTTCTATTATTTTAAACACTTGGCTCATGTGGTAGTCCTCATTCAGACTTAGATTTGAAGTGATAAGTACCTAATTCAAGTGGAGTGGAAGTAACAAACCCTTACAGTTAAGAGAATAGGTATTTTTGGAAGAGATGTTGATTTGGTTATTGAAACAGCTATTAAACCCAGATTGAAGAAATACATCATGAGGGAAGCTGTTTATGCCTAAGGACTACTATGTGTTTTTAGATGACATGCTTGTTGCCATCGATAAAATAAAAAAGTATGTTGGTTCTCTATCTTATGACAGTTTTTGCGCAGATGAAATGAGAAAAAGAGCATGCAGTCGTTGTACATGACCGATGACAGGAACATGACGAGTTTCCGCTTGCTTACCCCTTTATCAGATCAACTCATCCAGGTGGTCGTGCCTGAGTTTATAATAAGTCCCACGTCCGGTTTTTCCAACCTGTACAAATATATTTTTATTTACCAGTTCCCGAAGATCTCTTTTTGATGTTGAGACTCCCAGGTCGCAAAGCTTCTGGTATTCTTTATTCGTGATCTTTCCCATCTCACGTGCAAATTTTATTCCCTTGATCTGTCTGTCTTTTAACCCTATCTGAATATATTTCCCTATATATCCGTGGTCACGGCTTATGTTCAGCACGGCGTTCTCAACCCTTGAGATCTTTAATGCAAGAGCGTAGAGATAATACTCCAGCCACTTATTGATGTCAGGCTCTTTTCCGTTGCTGCCTTCAAGGCTCTCAAAATAATCTTTTTTTCTCTGGTTGAAGAACTCCTCAATGGTGAATAATTCCTTTGCTTCTTTGAAGTCCTTTCCCAAAATATAGCCAGATATGCTTCTGGCAATAGTCCCACTGGCTTTTTCAAAAGGATGCATGCGATAAAGTTCATAGTGAACTATCCCGGCCTTTAGCGCAGGTAGTATTTCGGCAGCTTCATCACTGTAGATCCATTCTATCAGATCCCGGATACAATATCTCACTCTTTCAGGTTCCATAAATCCTTCAGCTACAGTTGTTCGGTAACGACCGATCTCATCTTCCGGAACAATTCCTTTCATAGCAATTTTATGAACTGTGAGTATCATCTCCTCGGATATTTCCTCGTTTTCAAGGCTTTGAAGATACTCATTCAGTTCCAGAAAATTAAGTACCTGTTTCTTATCCGTTTCATCCCCGAATATATCCTGTCCGTTGACAAGTTTTGTAACCTGTCTTATGGAAAGTCTGTTCTCATCAAGGCTGGTTGCATGATAGACGAGCCTGAAAAGGTTCTTGATCTGCAGTCTTCTTTCCCATGCCGGAGGTACGTGGGTATTGAGAATTATCTCCCTGGCTGCCTGTGTTCTTGCAAGCAGGCGCACTATCCTGTCACTATAGTTAAAATCCGGCTGGTACATATCTCAGGTATTCTCCAGGTTGCCAATGCTCTGATTATTTATTATCTGTTCCGGTCATTTTTTTTGATGTTAATTGGCTGGCTAAATATAAATTCTTTAAACACGACTTATAATTATGGATGATTTGTACACTACAGCGGAAAAAATAAGGACAATGGATATAAGGGGAGCAGGAAGGATTGCAGTTGCGGCATCAGCTGCAATGAGGGACTATGCAATGTCATTGAAATCCCTGCCTTTAAATGAATTCGACCTTAAGATAGAAGAGGCAGCAAAGACACTTGTGGACACCCGTCCAACTGCTGTATCCCTTCCCAATGCCGTTGCTCTTACTAAGAGGCATAGTTCCACGAATACTTATGATGCCATTGACGAAATAACAAAAAATGCGGAGAAATTTATAAAAAATGCAGAGGAAGCACTGGGTAAAATAGGAAAGATAGGTGCGCAGCGCATCCATGATGGCGATGTCATCATGACCCACTGCAATTCACATGCATCCCTCTCTATAATCAAAACAGCCTTTGATCAGGGTAAGAATATATCTGTCATTGCCACAGAATCCCGACCCAGAAGGCAGGGTTTCATCACCATCAGAGAATTGAATGATTACGGCATTCCCACAACTCTCATTGTGGACTCGGCTGTGAGGCTCACCATGAAAGAAGTAGACCTTGTGGTAGTCGGTGCAGATTCAATTTCCGTTAATGGTGCCCTCATTAACAAGATTGGTACTTCCCAGCTTGCAATGGCGGCACAGGAAGCCCGCAAGAACGTGATAGTTGCTGCTGAAACCTACAAATTCAGCCCGAGAACCCTTCTTGGTGAAATGGTCGAAATAGAAGACCGTTCCAGTGATGAAGTAATAGATGCTGAGATTCTCAGTGAGCTTCCCAATGTCAAAGTCAAAAATCCGGCGTTCGATGTGACTCCGGCAGAGTACATCGACTTGATAATCACTGAAGTAGGAGCTTTCCCGCCAGCTATGGCTTTCACGGTAATAAAGGATTATCTGGGACTTGAACTTGCTGAAACCTGGGAATAAGGTTCATCTTTCCCTTTTTAGGGGATAGTTTTTGATGGAAGCTCTTTCAAAACGTCCCTCATACCTTCAAACTCGGCTACATATAAAGCCAAGCTGAATTATGAGGTTTGCTGTATCGCTCCGGTCTTCGGAATTATATTAAGCTCAGGTAATACTTGTTGTTATTGTGTACTGGAAGTATAAAAAATGAATATAAAATATATTTTGTATCTCATCAGCTTGATATTATTTTTTACTGTAATCTCCTGTAATGCAGATGAGAATACACCCACAATTGAAAATACCACTTACAATTTTGCTCCTTACTGGTCACCTGATGGGGAGTGTATAGTTTATTCTTCCGGCACGGCAAAGTCACCGGACAACATGAGTGTCTATTTAATAAATGAAGATGGAACCGCTAAAGAAACATTGACCTTAGCAAATGAAAGTGGGGTTTTTTTCTTTGACCCATGGTCTCCTGAGGGAGACCTGTTGCTCTATATATCAAACCTGACAGGAAACTATGAATTATGGACGATGTATCCTAATGGTTCCGGCAAAAGAAAATTAACTGAAGGAGCCTTTCTGGAAAACTATCTGCTAGGTTTCAGGGGATGGGAAGCCGCCTGGAGTCCGGACGGTTCAAAAATTGCTTATGTGTCCGCATCTTCTGAAAACGGAAAAGTCTGGGATATTGTAGAAAGTGAAGATGAGACAAGACAAAGATTGTTGAATAGCTCAAATATCTGTAAAGAATCGGACATATGGGTTATAAATTCCGATGGTACCGAAAATATTAAACTTACGGATAGCAGAGGGCCTTACCTCGAACCACAATGGCAGCCGGGTGGGGACAGGATTGCTTACGTTTCAAATAATCCGGAAAATAAAGGAATCTGGATCATAGAAAGCGACGGTTCAAGAAAATCCCGCATTTTAAAAGGAAATGTATATGATATTGCCTGGTCACCGAATGGGAGCGAAATTGCATATGTGAAAACAGACCAGAATCAAACTACAGCCCTATGGGTCACCAACGTCAATGGTAGTAAGCAAAGAAAAATATCCAATGATTCAGGATACTTCAAAGTATATTCGTTTCCTGCATGGTCACCGGACGGAGAAAAAATAGTATTTAACTATGGAAATATTGGAGAATACGGATTATGGATAATGAACCGTAAAGGAGACAATAAAATAAAAATCGGTGAAGGACTAATGCCACAGTGGTCGCCGGATAGAACAAAAATTGCATATACATCCACAAAAGAAGGAAACAGTTCAATATCAGTTATAGAATTAGACAAATACACATCCGATCCTGCAGAGCAAACAAAACAAACAAATTCAGATGCAATATCAGAAATTCCGGAAAAAATATCATTTATAAGCATGTTTACAAATATAGTGATTTTGTTCTCTCTTTATATTGTCATGGGTAAAAAATAAGACCACCGGATTACTGGCGGTCCTTGGTTGCAAGTTATATCACATGGCCGACAAGCCCACACGAATGGAAAAAACACATCTCTTCGTTGTTGATGCCAATGTTCATGCCTTGGTGTCCAAGTATCTTTTTCAGATTTCCGGCAACCTTCTCCACCGAAGCAAAGAGGGTTGCAGCATCTTTTTATTCAATGCCTGTAAACCTGCCAAAATGCTCTTTCGGAAGAGAGATGGTATGTCCCTGCGAGCATGGATATATGTCAAGAAAAGCATAAACAAAGTCATCTTCATAGAACTTATGTGTAAGGGATCTGTTTTCAATCTGAATGTTTTATGATTGTTGTTGAAGTAAGAGCAGAAGGTCAAGCTGAACACGAAAAAAATGAGGAAAATAATAGGGAAATATCGTTATGACATTTCCTCGTATTCAGGACTTTCAACTTTTCCCATGAAGAGTATACAGTTTGTTCTTTTATCTTCGATAAAGAACATAAATGGGTGCTCAGCAGTAAACTCATATTTGTAGTCAGGTAATGAGTCTACACTTTCTATTGCTGTTGCTGCTGCAGCTTCAGTTCCTTTTTCATTTACACCGATGTATGCCTGGTGAATTACTTCGGTTATGGATAGACCATCACCTGTACTGATTCCTGAAAAATCAGCCATGACGGGATTAAAAGCATCAGTAATTCCCATATCCTTCAAGGGTTCATTTAATTCTGCCTTTGTTTCAAACGTGAACTTTGGTAACAGGATCCTGACTTCATCGGAATTAAGTTCATCTTTCAACTCATTATAGTAATCAAGTGTAAGATCACTTTCAAACTCATCAATGTTATTTTCATGCGGGAGTATAACGTACATGCTTATATCGTTGCCCTTATATGGCAATTCTAAAATCTGTGCATGTTTATCTTCTCCATAATTGTATGTATCTATGACATACATCATATCAGCTTCCTTCTCCTGACCATTGGAAAGATGGAATGGTCTTTTTGATCCTTCTTCAAATTCCTGTAACCACGTACCATTGAAATAGACGGCATTGGTAATTATCATCTTTGGATGTCCATCAACACTTTTACCAATGTTTTCTTTATCCAGTAGATCCTTGATCTTACCATTTGTTTTTTCCTCTACCCAGGCATTGATGGTATCTGTGGATTTCTCAGGCTCGTTTATGAAGTCAAGTGATGTTATTATTCCATCGTAGTAGTTTTCTGCATTAGACACATACTGTTCATTTACTGGATATTCTTCACGAATCCACAGTGCATTCGCAGATTTAAGTTCATATTCATCGTTGTCAGAATTGATTAGATCGATCATCTCTTTTGAACTGCCCTCAAGAACAGGTTTGCTAAGAGGATAGTAAAATACATTTGATATCTGTTCTTTTGTGGAACCCTCAGCACCATCATAGCAAATAGCCATTGCAGTGAATATACTGTATGGTGAAAATAAAACATTTTCATCGTTGCTTTTTATCATT
>JAVEPM010000187.1:0-3972 GCA_034008115.1 Methanolobus sp. | reverse complement strand
GGGCGGCTTTTGTCGTTTTCAATCTGTCGGGATGAGGTGACTCGAACACCCGACCTCCACGTCCCGAACGTGGCGCGCTAGCCAACTGTGCTACATCCCGATGATTTTAGTACCTTCTTTGTGAGTGCCGTTTTCCGCTTTAAAACCCTTTGTAGTAAAGGAATTGAATTAACATTTAAATTTATAGAAATTGCGTTTTCAGTTTAAAATGCACTATCTTTGTTTTGAAAAGTTAGTACCAAAGTTAGTACCCAAATTTAAACGATTAAAACAGCATTACAATGAAAGTAAGTTTTAAACCGCTTGTCTATCTCTATAAACAGCGTGATGATATTGAAATCGTCAGCAAAGATAAAACATTTGCCGTTACTATCCGCATTGGTTACAAAAAAAAATATGCTCATATTGAAACAAGGTACAGGGCTGGTAAGACTGAACTGAAACCGTTCAAAAAAGAGGGGCAAAAGATTGGTGAGTTAAAGAACGGCTTTCTAACAGACAAATGCAATGGCATCATTGCAGACTATAACGCTATCATCAGGGAAGCTGAACTACCCGACAACAGCACCGTACAGGATATAAAGGAGCTGTTATTGAAGGGAACAGCCAAGCCCGATGCAATAGATTTTTTGAGAGAGTTTGAAAGGTATTTAGATAAGAACAGGGCATCGGCAAGCTATCGCATTTACTCTGCGACATACAACCATTTACGTTCTTTTGCGGGTGTCAGGCTTCCAATAGAAAACATATCACCTAACTACCTAACCGATTTTCAACGTTATTTAGAACCTAAAATGGGCAGTAGGGGTGTAAACCTATATATGTCAAGGGTGAAGGTCATATATCGGTGGATAATGGATGATTACGAAAGCATGGGTTACCAATTCAGATACCCATTCAGTAGAACCCAGTCAGGCAACAAATATCAAATACCAAAAGCCAAATATGCTAAGACTGTTGCGCTCACGAAAGAACAGCTTCGGGCAATCATAGAAGCACCGCTAACAGGCATCAGGGCTAACAGGGCAAGGGATTTATTTGTTATCTCTTTGTTGTCGCTCGGCACTAACGCTAAGGATTTATTCCTGTTAGATAGCATCGGGGAACGAATAGAGTACAACCGTTCTAAAACCAAAGGAAAGAGAGAGGATGAAGCATTTATTTCTATTGCCGTACAGCCTGAATTAAAGCCATTTATCGCTAAATATTGGGGCAAGGTTAGTACCAAAGTTAGTACCAGTCCATTGGCGCAAATGTATGCTTCTCCTGAACAGCTAAACAAGGCAATCCTGGAGGGACTGAAACAGGTTGTTAAACAAGTCAATCAGATATATGGTGAGGGCTTTTTGCATAGCTTCGATTATTACGATGCACGCCGTTCTATGGCTTCAATAATGAGTAACGATTTAGAATTGAGTAACGATGATGTTGCAAGGTGTTTGAACCATGTTGATAGTAGGAATGTAATGCTTCGCCCATATGTGGAGCGGAAGTTTGACATTGTGGACAAATGCAACAGGAAGTTCATAGATTGGCTCTTTGCAGACTAATTACTATCTTTGTGCCGGTGGGGGTTTTTCTCCCGCCAGCATCAGGGGAAAATGTTAAATACCCCTCTCGCTTCATTTCAGCCCCTCTGTGGCATTTATATGGCTTTCCGCATATCTACCTACCCAAAATAATTATCGTGCCTTAAATCGCCTTAAAATGGCTTGTTTGTTATATAGTGTTTGTGGTACACTTAACCAATCGTCTGCATCAGCATCAGGGTAACAACAGCATCAGGCTAACAGCTACATATCAGTCGGGAATCAATCAACCTGTTCTCGGTCGGTCGCTGTTTTGGTTGCGAAAGCTCTGTAAATGTTTTAGGGGGAATGTTAGATATTCCATTTAGCACCATTGCCCGAAGGTGTGTTATCTATCTTTATATTAATGTGATACGTGCGTTATGTCGTGCACGATATATCTTTCTATTTAGAATGGTTCTAAATAATAAATCGGCTTCGGAGGTAAGAGTAGGCAAGTAGTGAGAGAATAGGTCGGTCGCTTCTCCACAATAAAAATATTAAATTCCGGTTATAAATTTATTGGATAAATCGGTTTTGAAATCATCCACAGAATACAACTCTTCACAATTATATTTTACTATTATATCATTTATTTGTGGTATATAATAATTTACAATTCGATTAACGCTGCTTACAATATCCTCATTATTATTTGTGTTAGGTGAGTAATTATCCATAAAAGAAAATAACTCACTTTTGAGAAGCTTTATTTTCATTTGATTATCGGTGGACAAAATCTGTATTTTTACAAGCTGTTGTAATTCATGCTTCATTATCGAAACATTGTCTGTCATTTTCCACAATTTAAAGAATAATACGATTTGGAGTATAGCAAATATAATTGCTATCGCTGTAAATAAAGCATTCATGTTGTGTGTTTTGAGGGTTAAGTGTAATTTAATCCTGAGAAGTTAAAAATCAGGATTTAGTTTCATATATTCATCAATAGCTTTTAGGTCTTCACTTTGTTCTTCACTGCCCATATATATTCTTGTGTCTTCACCATCTTTATTAGTGTATTTACCTTTTGTTTTTCCGCTCAGTCTATCTTGACGATATTTTGCTTCCTGTTTAGCTAAATCCTTTCGTCCAATTGATTTGTAGTATTCTTGTCTATTTACTGAGTTCCAATACTCACTATCATACTTTTCAGCACCTTCATTATCTTTCCCCCATTCATTACTCTCATTACCCGCATTCCTTATACTATCAACAATACTTGACATACTTTTAATATAAATACTATCATTGTCAATCGTATTAACAATATCACTATCATTCTTACGGTAACAACTTTCACAAGACGTTAGGGTAAAAAATAAAAGTAATAACCATACGGCTAAAATATGTTTCATAGCATTAATAAATATTGAGCAAGGAGGACGGTGTAAAGTGTGTTGTGTGCAATAAATAGCTACTTCTCACTATACACATTGAACTTGAAAAGATAATCCTTTTTGCTTATTCCATTATCAATGGGTATGCTTAGAGTTATCTTTGCGTTTTTGCCCTTTCGCACCTGACGTGGATAGTACAATGAATGGGTGGTACTTCCAAAGTTGGATTTCATGTCAATTTCTTTCTCAATATAAGTATCTGGAAGAACCGTTTCTGAAACTTTCGGATTATTCATTGTTAATTGCCTGTCATCAGAAAAGATAATGCCTGACGATTTGCCGTCTTTTGCCATTATTGTCCCATCCCAATCAATAATTATTTTTGATATTCGATTATTATGTATTTTAACTTCCCACAAGTTTTCACGGTTTGGCTCAAATGAAAACAAAATAGAATCGATTCCACATTCAAGTTTACCTTCTGTATTCTCCATATCAATGAACTCTACAAATATATTTCTGTTGTAGGTCTTGTATTGAGCATTTACCATACTAACGAAAAACGCAATAATAACGACAAGTGTAATTTTCTTCATAATAAATAAATTTTATAGTTAATTTTTTTTCTTCACTTCAATAATGATTTCTGACCAACAAATGGGGCAAATGAAAGCAGGTTATTTTATTACTAAGTTTCCGGCATTGTCTTCTAATAGCACAGATGCAAAGCATCCAATATTTTCAGATGTTTTCAAGTATTATTAACTACCACAAATATAATGATTTATTTTAACCAAAGGTGTTTTTATCTAAAATTTCACTTTCTTGGAAATTCATATCATCCAATCAAAAAAAACAAAAAGCTGGAGGCAATGCTTACCTCTATCACTGTAATATGTTTGTATTTACATATCTAATCTATGGACATCAAAAGTTTTCAGGTGACAGGCTATTAAGAACCGCAATTAAACTTCTGCATCTTACATCATTTTCTTTGCCAAACAGCTTCAACCCTTCAATCTCATTTTTAATGCTTTCGATTAACTGACCGATATTGTCAATTT
>JAVEPM010000186.1:0-3975 GCA_034008115.1 Methanolobus sp. | reverse complement strand
GTTTCTGACCCTGTTCTGTTGTCTGCCGACGATGCAAAAAATGGCATGAACGCCTATACTCCATCTGCAACCAACACATATGCTCAAACAGTTGCGAGCGAAACCCCTCTTCATGTATGCTGCCCGACCGAAGGAGCTGTCGTGGTTCGCTCCACACAAGACCTTACTGGGACTTCTTACGATACTCTGGACGAAGCTCTTGCTGCCGAGAATGCTGCTGTTATTCCTGAAAATGGTAACTTCTCTCTCACTTCAAGCGACCACATCTACTTGAGGGCTTACCACCCCAATATGATTGCTTCTGATTGTATCGATTGCGATATTACTATTGGGTAATCTGGTAACAGGAGCTAAGTTATGAGTAAAAAGAAAACAGTTAAGAAACCTGAAGTTATCGATGAAACTACTGCAGAAGTAATCGAGACTAAAGAAGTAACGCCCAAGAAGAAAACTAAGAAAGAACCCGTTATTGTAAAGATATTTATGCAAAAATCCATTGATAAATATCAATATCATATACGGTATAGAATTGACCAGGCTGAACTTGATAAGCTCCCGCCTGACTCATACGTAATTATAGATAACTAAGTAAGGAAATAAAATGGCTGAACCTATTATTTACGAGGACTTAATCAAGGCTAAAATGACACAGCTTGCTAATATCACAACGCAGGCGCAAGATAGAATCAATTCACAGATTCTTTCCAGCGGGGCACGTGATATGTTAGAAAATCTTGGTGAGGGTGCTTATCAGGAGTATGTGAATAATTTGAATAGTTTTGATTCAGACACATACCCAGCATTTGACTCTTTATCCTTTGATGTGCTGAATAGCGAGCAAAAGTCATTGCGTAACTTGATTTATGCCGAGTCATATTTCAGCCTATATTACCTTGCAATTTCGTTGAAGAAGCTGGTTAAGGGGGCAGTAAACACCATCCGTGATTCTGCTGGTGGTGCAAATATTTATGCTGCCCCTTTTGAAGATTTGATAGCCAATGCCGACAACTACCGAGACTTGGCTAATCAATGCTTGAGCTTCGCTTCTGTGAATAATGAAGATGAGCCTGATGATATTTATACGCAGGGTCAATTTGGAGTATTTACTGTATGAGCGTTACCAGCAATTTTCTGAAAAGACATCTTTCTTTGATTGCGGACATACAGGCTGAGTATAGCGAATATGTAATAGCCAAGAGTGAAACTGAGCTTGCAATGGGAAACTTTCCAGCGATTGGATTGTTTCTTGGTTCGAGCCAGCACAGCAAAGAGTCTATTAAATATGCTCCTATTCAACATTCATACATATTGTGTGTCTTTGATGCGTATGACATGGACAGTCCAACAGACCTTCTGGTCAAGCAACAGGCTATGTTTGACCTGATGGAAGAGATAATAGCTAAAATGGATTATAACGTCTTGACTGACCTTGAGCCTGCCGTTTCCATTGGTATAGATGCAGGCACGTTCATAACAGGCTGGACAACAACAATAACGTTTAATTAAACAGGAGAAAATATAATGGCTAAAGTAATTTATGGAACAGACGGAATTAAGCAGAAAGACTATCGCATTTATGTTGGTCTTTCTGATAATACTGCTCTTCAGACCGCAATTAATACCTATATTACCACACCAACTCAGGCGAACCTTAATGCGCTTATAGATGAGCAAGACGGTCAACTTGATACCAAACTACAAGAGTTTGGTGAATGCCGAGCAGACTCTATTGACATGGGCATTGCGGATGGTGACTCTGTTGATGGCAATGTTTTAGGTAAGATTGTGTTAAACAAAACTGGAACATTCACTGCCGAGCTTTTGAATGCTACTCCCGCAAATATTGCCGCAATTGAACTACTTGATGGTAGGAATTGCACAGTATTGATGCTGGAACGCGATACTCACATCGTTAATGTAACAGCAAACAAAACTGCTATTCTAATGAATAAAGTTAACCTATCCTATACTGAAAAGATTACTGGTGGTGACTCTATTCGCTCAACCATAACCATCGAAAAAAGCGTACCCTCCGCTGGCTCTTTCCGCGTAATTGCTGACTTACCACAGGCTTAATGTGCCGATTGGAGGTAGCAAATGGCTAAAATAAATTATGGTGTAGCAGGAATCAGGCAGAGAGATTATCGCGTCTGGATAGCCTTCGAAAATGCTGACGCAGGCGAGCTTGACTTTGTAACTGCGGTAGATGCTCTTGATAATATGTTTATGCATATCTATGTGAGCACTCCCGAGTATGAGGAGGCCAAGGCTATGCTTGATTTGGTAAAGGAAAACATGTATCATGTCGGCGAAATGCGGGCTGATTCCATTGATGTGTCCGTGCAAGATGGCGACAGTATAGACGGCAATGAAAAGGGCAAAATTGTTCTTGGTAAGTCTGGCACATTTACAGCCGAGCTTATCAATTCAACGCCTGAAATTATTGAGTTCTTAACTGGTCTTGACGGTCATGAATGTGTAATCATGCTTGAAGAAATAAATGATACAAGACTAAAAAGTTATGATGGCGCAATGTTAGAAACCCATGAAATTATTGTCATAGGCAATGTCCCTGCGATGTTGGCCGGACTTACTGATAATGTGGGCTGTAGCTTCAGTTTCTCTGAAAAGGCTGCAGGTAAGAACATTATAATTTCAACGCTTAATGTCGAAAAAAGTATATCAACTGTAAAAGAGTTTAGAAGTATAGAGGACTTAAGATATGAAGAGCCCATCAATGAAACTCTTGTTCTCGATAGCTTTATATTCGATTCAGCAGATTCTTTTGAAGGGGATTTTACTTTTAGTGCCCAAGCAAGCCAACATATCAAAAACATAAAAGTTGAAGTTTCCGATGATTTAACCTTTGCAAATATCGTTGCAATTGTTTATGTTGAACCGTCAACTGGTACTATTAACGGCTACCTTGAGCCGGAATCAGGAACAACATATCATTGCAGAATCTCAGGGTTAAACAGCAACAATGTTCAGAAAACACCTTACAGCAATGTTATGTCTCAAGTAGCACAATAAAGAATCAACAAGGACGCATAATCATGGGGCTGACATTTTCTTTAATGTTTATTAGTTAGCCCCATTTTTTATTTTAAGGAGGAAGATTTGAAACAAGACATTCTTACTGTATCAAGGGTAATGAGAATATTGACAAGCGTTGGCATAGACGGATGTAGATTAAATCTACAAAATCCAATTGATGCAGCCACATTGATATCATCGTTATCGCAGAAAGAAATACTTGACAATGTTATTAATATCATTCATTTAAGAGAAGAAGAGAAGTCGCCACAACTTGTTATGGAGTTTTTTATTAATCTCTCTGAACAGCTTAATCTTTTCAATGATGAAATAGACAGGCGCAAACAGCATGTAGTCAGCCTCGGGATTTATCAAGATGACACAGAAGAAGAATTGCTCGCCAAACAAGAAAAAAACAAGGATTTATATATCGGGGACATGTATCTATCAAATTACTTTTTGTTAAAGAAAAACAACATAGAGCCTGCGTGTTTATCTATTTATGAGTCAATGATTTTAATAGAGGAAATAGTATGCTCCGAAATAAATAAGGTTACGTTGGAAATGCTTGGCTTAATGGATTCAGACAGTCATTCTTTCTGTGAACAGGTGCGTAAAACAATAGCTCATGCAAACTTTTATTCTTTTGCACTTGACATATATGACGATGTAAATGAAATGTATCAGAGTCTTGAAAGAAAAAGGAGTAATAAGTAAAGTGTTGAGTTATATCAAGTATAGAGAATACCTGTCAATAACAATTGCCGAAATAGACATAACTGAGTTTACTATTGCTCAGGAAGTCGTTGAAATATATGGCAATAAAAATATGAGACCCGGGGCGGTAATAAGGAAAACTCTCAACAATCTAATTACTGAGATAGAAAAAGATGAATCTCTGTTAAGGCGTGCTCATTCTATTTTGATTGAAAGGCTCAA
>JAVEPM010000185.1:0-4011 GCA_034008115.1 Methanolobus sp. | reverse complement strand
AAGATATAAAATTTGTCCATCAGCAAATTGTAATCCAATAAATTCGTCCGAAAAATTATTTGTAACAATATCTCCTTTTGAATTCAAAATCTGCACTCCATCGGGCAGTTCAACAAATTGCTTAAAACTTATTGTTTTTGCATTGGATAAACTTGTCCATTGTTCTTGCAAACCAGAAATTATAATATTATTTTCAATACCATTGTCAATAATCTTAATTTCATCAATTACTCCATTAAAACTTTGATATTGAGCAATATTATCTTTTACTTTTGCAGAATTATTAAGTGAACTTTCTTTATGAAGTATGTTTTTGTTCGCATCATAAATCAACAATTCAGGATTTTTCCAGATTTTAATGTCCATTGATTTATCACTAATTGCGATACCAGTATTTCCAGCTGTTTCGGGAAAATAGGTTTTAATTGTATTGGTGGTATTGCTATATGCAAAACCTTGAATGTTTGTTTTGGTAATTGTAAAATCGATGTCTTGCCATGTTGCATTTTCGTCTTGATAATGATAATTGCCACCAATTTGTGCAACAAAATCGCCATTATCTTTTCTAAAATGTTTTGTGTTTTGAGTACGTTTCTCCAAAATCTCATCTTTGGGAGAAAAACCTTCATAAATTCCACCTTTTTGCCATTTTATCTGATTTAAGGCAGAAATTTGTTTGATATTATTTTGTGCATAGGATTTTTCATGATTTATTTTTGTTTTATCAATATCCGCTAATTGCACTTGCGAAAAAAGATAAAATGGTACTAAAACTTGACATAAAACCAATAAAAAGGTAAATATTTTTTTCATAATGCGAGTGTTTTTATATTCAAATTTTTTAACAAAAAAACGTAATTATTTAGGAGCTAAGATATGAACAAATAATTATTAATAAAAACTTTTCGCAATATTTTTTTGAATTAATATTTTTCTGACCTTGCAAAAAATTAGTTGAGGATTGGAACTGCCTAATGACATAAATGAATTAAAGCAATTAGTTTACACATTAATTGACGAGATTGTTTCTTTAAAAACGGAAGTTGCTACGCTAAAATCTCAAGTTGCTTCATTAGAGAAAGAGAATGCCGCTTTACGAATTGAGAATGCTGCTTTACGAAAAGAGAATACTGAACTTAAACAAGAGAACATTTTACTAAAAATTGAGATTTCAGAACTTAAAGCAAGATTAAATCAAAACAGTAGTAATAGCAGTAAACCGCCATCCAGCGATTATTTTAATCGAAAGCCTGCATTTCCAAAAACATCAGTTGGTAAAAAAGGTGGTCAGCCTGGTCACAAAGGCGATACTTTAAAACAGATTGATAACCCTGATAAAATTGTCGAGTGTCGTCCCTACGGATGTGAATGTGGACATCAATTCAAAAACGAAGATATTTTTTTAGCAGAAAAGCGTCAGGTATTTGATTTGCCACAACCAAAACTAGAAGTTACCGAATATCAAATATTTAGTGGAACATGCCCAATATGTGGAAAAACACATAAAGGAATAAGTCCATCAAACGCAAATTCTCCTGCACAGTATGGCAATGGGGTAAGAGCATATTTAACAATGTTAAGTACAACTTATAAACTTCCATACAAGAAGATCCAACTGCTGTTCAAAGATTTATTTGGTTATTCAGTAAACGAATCAACGGTTTATTCTGCAAATAAGAGATGTTACGAAGAACTTGCTCAAAGTGAAAAGGTAATACTTGAAAATCTACTAAAAGAGCAAGTGGTTCATGCCGATGAAACTGGAATAAAAGTTAACAAGAAAAATCATTGGATACATACACTATCCAGTATCATGTTTACTTATCAATTTGCACATGAAAAACGTGGACGTGAGGCTTTTATTAGCGAAAGTTCAATATTGGACAACCTAATAAATTGGCTAATTCACGACTGTTGGAGTAGTTACTTTAATCTCGAAAAAATTAAACATGCTTTGTGCGGCGCTCACCTAATTAGAGAACTGCAGGGTGTGATTGATAATAATGAGAATAACAAATGGGCAATTGATTTAAGGAGATTTTTACTAGAAGTCAAGGAGATGAGTTTTACCAAACGACTACAAAACAGAAGCAATATTGAGATGAGATATCTAAATATCTGCGAATTGGGTAATAATACAGAACCATTTCCAATAAAAATACCAGGAAAAAGAGGAAAACCTAAAAAGACAAAGGCTAGAAATTTAATCGAACGGCTTATTAAACATCAAGATGCAGTTTTAGCCTTTGCATTTAACCAAGAAGTGCCTTTTACAAACAATCTGGCAGAAAGAGATCTGCGTCCAGCCAAACTAAAATTAAAAATATCAAATTGCTTCCGCTCAGAAGAAGGCGCTGAACTATATGCAAGAATCGAAAGTTTTGTTTCCACTGCTCGTAAAAACAACAAAAACATCTTCGAGGAATTAAAGGGCACTTTCGATGGACAAAATTTTTTAACTTTGCAGGGCAGCTAAATAATTACCTTTTTTGTTATTTCAAAAATTTCCTTTGACAATTGTCGAGCTAATTTATAAACTTCTAAATCTCTAAAACTATTTACATAAACCATATTTTTAAATTTTGTAATTATTTAACAAAGAAACTTCAAGAATAATCACTAAGGCGGTATTCGGTAAGTTTATCACATGTCAATGCCTGAAATAGGTTGACCGTTTTAAAGAACAAAATTACAAATTAAAACGGAAAAATTATGGCACAGAGGAAGAATTATCAATTAACAACAAGCGAACGACAAAGAAGATCTTTTAGCGAGAGTTTTAAGATTAAAAAAGTGCGAGAAATTGAGACTGGAATAACAAAAGTTTCTGATATTTGCAAAGCCTACGAAGTTACTAAGGCAGCAGTATATAAATGGATCAATAACTATGGGATTATGAGAAATAAAAAAGAGAGACTTATAGTGGAAAGTGAAAGTGATACCCAGGAACTTCTAGCGCTGAAGAAAAGAGTTGCAGAATTGGAGAGAGCTGTGGGTCAAAAGCAATTGCTCATTGATTTTAAAGACAAGATGATAGAGATAGCCGAAGAGATGTACGGAGTAGACATAAAAAAAAAGCTTACCGAGCAACTATCGAATACTACTGGCTCAAAAGGGAAGAAATGACCATGAGCTTAAATCATTTATACAGAGTTCTTGGGATTAGTAAACAAGCTGTTCATAAGATGCTAAATCTAAATCAAAAAAGGAAAGATGAATCTGAGCAGTTAAATCGTTTTATTGAAGAAATAAGAGAAGATCATCCAACTATGGGTTTAAGGGATCTTTACTTTAAGATTCAGCCTGATTTTATGGGTCGTGATAAGTTTGAAGAATACTGCAAAAAAGCAGGGTTTATGATAGAAAAAAAGAAAAGATATTGTGTCACAACCGACAGTAGCGGCGTAATACGTTTTCCGAATTTGATCAACGATTTAGAGATAGTGAGGTTAAACCAAGTTTGGCAGAGCGACATAACATACTACGAAGTTAACGGTAGGTTTTATTACATAACCTTTATTATTGACTCATATTCAAGAAGAATAATTGGCTACAGTGTATCATCTAGGCTACTAACAATTTACACTACGATACCGGCTTTAAGAATGGCAATTAAAACAAGAAGTGGATTTGATTTAACAAAACTAATATTTCATTCCGATGGTGGCGGTCAGTATTATGCTCAGGAGTTCCTAAAGATAACAGAATATTTTAAAATGATAAATAGCATGTGTAAGAATGCTTATGAAAATGGGAAAGCAGAAAGAATAAATGGGGTAATTAAAAATAACTATTTAAACCATAAACAAATCAACACCGTTGAAGAACTTGTAAAAGAGGTTGACCAGGCAGTGAGATTATACAACAATGATAAACCACATATTAAGTTGAAAAGGAAAAGTCCAATTCAATTTGAAAATAATTTATTACTTTTGGAGCGGCAAGAAACTGCGAAGATGACAAAGTCATTCGATGCAAAAACAAATGAAACTCTGTTTTCTGAGGGCATCG
>JAVEPM010000184.1:0-4030 GCA_034008115.1 Methanolobus sp. | reverse complement strand
CAAATACACTACAAACAAAGATATAACGATAATGGAAAAGAAAAGATTAATTGCCAACGTGGTCAAGCCGTGGGATGTTAAGGCCGGGAAATTAGTCGCCCCGGTGGTATTAATCCGGCAAGGCGTACTATGTGGTTCTGCTGGTTGTGTATTATGGAAAGGCGATGTTATCAAAGCCTCAGTCAAACAATGGGAAGGGATCCCGGTGGTATTAAATCACCCTAAAATTGACGGGCAATTTGTTAGCGCAAAGCAAAAGCCCGGCGATGTAATAGGCCGGGTAACAAAGCCTCAATTTGACAGCTTTAAAAATTGCCTCCATGCAACAATAGAGGTGAGTATTGGCAGGCCGAATACGAATAATATTATGGATTTGAAAGAGGTTTCCGTGGGTGTATTTGGGGAAAGTGAAACCGAGACAGGACTATATCATAACAAATACTATGAAGCCGTTGCAACGTCAATGATACCTGACCATTTAGCACTATTAAAAGGCGATATCGGTGCTTGCTCATGGGAAGATGGTTGTGGAATAAGGGTGAATCAGAAGTGCGATAACTATATGCGCAACTTCATGGACGAAATGTTTGAAAGCAGTGCTTTTAACGCAATATATAATTCACAGAAATATAAATTAAATAATTCAAAAACGATGGAAGAAGAAGTGTTAATGCCTATGCTGCTACAAAGCGAAGAGCAGGAAAAGGAAATTGATGTAAATGGCTGGGGGGAGAGCGAAATATTGCCCCCCTTAGATGTTGCCTTATCAATTCACAAGGCAAAGAATAATACCGCTAAAGAGGCGAATAACAAAAACGAAAATTCGATTGGCGATGAGGATGAAGAACCCCTTATGCCAAATTCATATTAATTAACCAATAAAAACTCATAACAATGGCAAAGAAATATGTGACCGGACAGCATCCAATTTTTGATGCGGCTTACATTAAATTTCACAACAAAAGTGATATTTTGAACCAGGCAAACAGGGGCGTTTTTGCTCCCGTATTGGATCTGCAGAATTGCAAAAATATCAAAGCGGAGTTAAGCAAAATAATCACGGAAATGGAAAGCAATTTAGCTGGGGTTAAAAGCCAGTTCAAGGACTATCAGCAGCAAATGATTAATGAGGGTTGGGATAAGCCCACGGAGATGCCCTCGTGGCTGACAGAGGAGTTTTTTCAATTGGAAGCCCAAATTAATATCCGGCAAAATGAAATTGAAAAACTGGACAAGATTATAAACGACTACAAGAAAACCGCTGATGAGGCGCACCGAAAGGAGGTCTTGAGAAATGGCGTGCAGGGTTCCGGCAGCTTACGCGACGGGGTGGTCGTCGAAATCGACGACCAGAAAGTATCGGTAATCGATGGTTGGCCTGTGATAGATGATGAATTTAGTCCTTTTGATGGGATGCGGGTGGCCGACTATCGTCGGGTTGTTAATTCCCACCTTGAAAAGAAGTCTATGAAACGCCAGGAAGCCGAGCAATACAAAAAGGAGTGCCTCGAAAACAATAAGCCGTTTGACGAAGGAAAGTATCTGCGACTTTTTAGGTATCGGGAGGTTGACCCCTCTTGGCCGAAAGGTGTCAAGAATTGGAAAAAGTAAAAATGGTTTTTTCGTTTCGTTTTGCTTTTGTTTTTAGTTTTTGATCGGAAAGGGAATGTGGCGGAACATTGCCACTTCCCTTTTTTTTAGAACTTTTAAACGATGTTAATCCGGTTCAATGCAAATAATCGAGATTGTATAATAGCATTAAGGAACCACAAAGGAAAACGATCGGTGCTATGCGTTCGGTTTTGCTTGCACTACCATATCAATTTAGCACCTAACTATCTGCAAAACTGACGTATAGCACATGTTACCGCCCGTTTTGTTATTTAGAATCGAAATAAAATAGAAATAAATTGAAAATAATTACAAAAATACTTGACTTTATAGAAATAAAAGTTGTATCTTTGCATTATGAAACAGCAACGAAGCAGTTTCGGTAAAACATAAACATCATGACTAATTTAGAAATTTTAGAAATTTTAAAAACAAGAAAAGAAGAAATTATCGAAGCAACTTTAGAATTAATGGCTACTGCTTTAAGCGGTGACCGTGCAAACAGAACATTCTTCTTTAAAGTGGATGAAGAAACAAACGAATTGACTGTTGATTACCTTTACTATTTAGGACAACAGCAACTTAGCGACAATTGTTTCTACACAATTAAAGATTATGAAACACCAGACCCTGGGGGTTTTGGTTACGAAAGTTTTGAAGAAATGGATTTTGATGCTTGCGGATTCCGTGAATCTATTGAAAACGCAATTGAAAACAAAAAGGCTTAATGAGGTTCAGGCTGCAATTCAAGCAATAAGAATGTTTTAAATGAAGCGTAAAAACGTAATAGTAGTAATTGCCCCGAATTTAGAAGTTTGGGGCAATTTTAAAAAGTTATGTGAGGCTAAAGGATTTGATGTTTTGCCTTATCATTCTCTCAAATCAAAACCTTTTCCGATTATTCACAATGACTGGATTATCCACAAAGTACCATTTCTTTAAATTGGCGGTAACTCAAAAATAACGATATTATGACAAAAGTGAAAACGAGTTGAAAAGGCAGCTTAAAATAAGCCGTTTTAAGAGGGGTTAGAGGTGTATGAGGGTAAGGGGTTAACTTTATATTGAAACCCCGTTAAAACGCATGAAAACACGCTAAAATCAAAGAATAATGGCTAAACAAATGAGGATAGGTAGCGCAACCGAAAAGGGTATCAATTATTGCCTCCTGGACACCCCTTCCTCATTTTATATAATTTCAATGGAGGCAAATAATTTTACAGGAGGCACAAAATGCAAAGATTTAAAAAGAAAGTAACAGCAGATAGCGAAAAGCAGCTTGACAAAGCACCAAAGAAACCAAATATGGATTTACCCGAATTTGGACAAAATGAAGATCGAATAACGCAATACATAGAACGTCTTATCACCATAGGATGTATAACCAGTGATGAATTCCTTGAATGGGCAACAACAAATTTCCCAACGATATATTATGAATCACGAATTGCAAAGAAACTCATTGGGTGGTGCTATGAATATTTTAAGGATTATAAAAAAAGCCCTAAACAAGACATGGAAAACCTTTATCTTACAAAGGCGGATACTTTGGATAAAGACCTTAGAGAGGAGCTTGAAGAGGATATCTTACCCGGTTTATCTAAAGAATGGGAACAGCAAAAGGAGGATATAAATGTAAAATTCCTTATACGGGAAGCACAAAAGCATCTACAACACCGAATAGTAGCCAGACGCATTAATGATGGAATAGCATTTTACAACGATGGTGATATGGAGGAATGCTTTGCTTTAATGGGGATTGACCCTATTGTGAGCGGGGATATACGCCAATATGCTTATACATTAACCGAATTAGAAGCTATGAAAATAGAAAAGCCCAAATTATTAATCAAGCCATGGTTAAGGGAAGGTGAAACGAATATATTCTATGGTAAAGCCGGAGTTGGCAAATCATTATTAGCATTATTAATGGGGTATTTATTAGGTGTCAAAGAAAAGGATCACGATATAGGGGAGTGGCAAATAAAGGGCAACACCGGCTGTGTTTATATAGACGGAGAATTGGGACTTAATGAAATGAAGGAGCGGTTGGAGCAATATAAATGGATGGGGATACAAGAAAAGCGATGGGAGATGAAAACATTCAGTTTACCTCATGTCCAATTAGAAAGCGGACAAGAATTCAATTTAGCCAAGCGGGAAAAGCAACAAGAGATTATTAAGTTTTTGAAGGATAATCCTGAGTATAAGTTCCTGATATTGGATAGCGTTTCTACGGTGTTTGGATTGGAGAATGAGAATGATAATAGTGAATGGAATAAAAAAGTTAATCCGTTTCTTAAAGATTTACGGGCTTTGGGAGTGTCGCACATCATAGTACATCATGCCGGGAAAACGGGAACTTTAAGAGGGGCATCAGCGATGGGTGCTATGGCACATAACATTTTTAAATTGGAAG
>JAVEPM010000183.1:0-4054 GCA_034008115.1 Methanolobus sp. | reverse complement strand
ATGAAGTAAAAGATTACATTTCTGTAATAGCTCCTGAGCAAGAAAAAATTGTAAAATTTTACAAAGGAGAAGAACCTATCTTTGAACACTTTGATGTTTCAAAACAGATTAAAGGTGCCTTTGGTAAAGTGGTTCCAATAAAACAGGGAGCCTATCTGGTAATTGAACATACAGAGGCACTCCATGTAATAGACGTAAATAGCGGAATTAGGGCAAAATCCGGGATAGATCAAGAGCAAAATGCTTTTGATGTGAATATGCATTCAGCCGACGAGATTGCTCGTCAGCTTCGTCTTCGCGATATGGGCGGAATTATTATCGTTGACTTCATAGATATGGAGAGTAACGATCATAGAATTAAGCTATTAAAACATATGATAGACTTAATGCAAAAAGACAGGGCTAAGCACAATATTTTACCAGTAACAAAATTTGGGCTTATGCAGATAACTCGACAGAGAGTAAGACCTGCTACAGAAATAACTACTAACGAAGTATGCCCTTCGTGTAACGGAACAGGAAAAGTTTCTTCTACAGTGATTGTAGATGAAACAATTGAAAGAGAACTGGCGTTTTATGTAAAAGAAAAAGGTTATAGACAAATTCTATTAAAAGTGAACCCTGTACTAGAGGCTTACCTTACTAAAGGTATTCTGAGTATTGTTAGAAAGTGGTCTTACAAATATAAATGTAAGATCAAACTTTTTGCCTCTACAGACAATTCTCTTTTAGAGGTAATTTGGATGAATAAAGATAAAGAGAGAATAGATTCTTAATTTATTTTTTGACTGATAACCAATTTTTTAACACCAGAGTTTAATGTACACCCAAAGATTGTAACAGTTCCACCATCGCCAATTTTAAGAACTTTTCTTAATGCATTGGCGCCTAAAGGAAAATTTCTTGTTACAATGTTTGCTTTTGGATAACTTTTACTGAGGTTGCGAATTGCATTTTTGCTATATTCTGCAACCTCTTTTATTTCAAACACTTTCCCTGGAAAAGAGGAGTTTGCAAATGATGCACTATATAGATGGGTGTTGTTCGCTATCTTTTTTAGATTGAATCGTTGTGCAACCAATTTAAAAGCACCCGCTTTTAGCACAGATACATCGGGTTCATAAATATATTTGTCAAGTTCATTTTCGCAATAATAGCAAGATGCATCTTTTTCTTGATCATATGTAAAAGTGAAAAGTGAATTCGCTTCATTTTTCTTGAGAGATACAGCATTTATTGTCATAGTTGCATTATTTGCAATATGATTCTTATCTAGATGTAGTAATAGCTCTTTGCATTCATTATCGACAGAAATAATTTGGGCAAGAGAGACGTTACCACACTCAGATGCTGCTGCTTTAATATCTTCCATAGGAGATAATTTAATTATAATCCTATCTGAAAATTTAAACAGTGCGTTTTTTATGCTAGTGATGTTTGGTTCATATTCTGCCATGGCAACTGCTCTACTTCCATCTTTTTTTCTCCTTGATGGATCTAAATATATAACAATCTTATTTTTATCATGATTGTTTATAGATAACTCTAATAAGGTATTTTCGATATTTTGGGCAGTTAATTCAATATTAGAAAAAGAGACATTATTAATATCTAAACATTTAAAATTATATTTAACTGCCTCATAAAGAGTTTTATTTCTTTCAAAGTAATAGACTTTTTCATTGTTTTTTGAAAAGTAAAAAGAGTCAATACCTAACCCCCCTGTAATATCTAATACAATTCCGTCTGTACTGTACTTCTGTTTATATTTAGCAGTGAGACTAGAACTGCATTGTTCGGCAGGTACGGTAGAAGGGAACATAAGATCTTTACGAGAAGCCCATTCAGGCATTTTACTAATAAGTTTTTTCCTAGCAGATATGATAGTTGCTGCAAGATTAACGTCAATATTTGGGTATTTAGCCCGAGAAAGAATAATTTCTAAAGGATTGGTCTCTTTGTGAATTTCTATAAATTGTGCGAGTTCTTTACTAATCATTGGTTATAATTGGTTTTGAACGGGAATGTTTATCATGTTTAAAAAACGATATACAGTATATCTTTTAACAGGTCTACCAAGTCTCATTATATAGATGTCGGAGGCTTTTTCTACTTTCTGGAAATAGGTTTTGCCAAATTGAAAAACAGTCTCTGGAGAAGAGGAGTCATCTATATAGTATGCGTTATCTCCATTTTTAAAGAACCCTAGTTTTTGTGTAATCCAAGCATATTTTCTGATTTCTGGAAGTGTTCCTATTGTTTTCACAACCATCTTATTAGGTGCTGCAATATAATAGTCTACAATAGCTGCTTTTTTATAATTATTTTCAATAATATAAAAATATGTATTATGATTACCAGGTACCTTTTCTCTCACTAAAAATGATTTAAATTTAGAAGTAATATCATTCCATCCAAATTGGTGTGATAAATAGGTGTTTGGTTTAGAAGAGAAAGTGTTTTTGGTAATAAACATATTATTATTGATAATACCAGTATAATTATTGACAATAATTACCGATACTACAAGAAGATACAGATAAATTGAATATTTCAAAGATGGTAAGAGTGTTCTGTTTTTATAATTTTTAATTTTTCTGCTTATTTGGTTTCCGGCTATAAATAGTAACGGAATAAATGCATGAGAAAGAGAGTAGACGAATATGCCAGAGAAAACAGAAAGCAATAAAAACGTGAGGGCAGTTATGAAGGAGATAGTAATTAATAATTTGTATTTATTATCACCTCGGCCTTCTCCTTTTAAGTGATTGAATAATGAACCGAAAATTAGCACAAGGTTAATGGGATTATTCAGTATTATCACTACAAAAAGTCCGGTAACTATTTTTTCTATTGGGAAAGTTCCATTATAACTGAACAAAAGGCTAAGATATTCGGCTCCAGGTAGGCTATATCCAAAGTACCAAATATATACGGGTATTAAAAAGAGTAAACTTGTAACTACTGAGAGATAAAGAGCGGGTTTTTTTAATTGCTCACGATCAAAAAATATTAAATAGAAAAAGAGTGCAGGCCATATCATTGCCGAAGAAAATTCTGATAAAATGCTTAATCCTATAAATATACCGGCTAGGATATAAGCCATATTACAAATAATAGTAGATTCATTACAACTATTTCTACGTGGGAAAAGTGCTTCAACTATAAAATAGAGCGATAATAGATAGAAAAGTGTTTGTGGAGATTCCGGTAATGCAAATAGAGATGAATAGATGCTGAAATAGAATGATGTGGCAAATAGTAGTACGGAATAGAATCCGGCTGAGTCACCGCTTATCCTTCTAGCCGTAATATAGATTACCCACATACTTGCACATCCGCAAATGATAGAAGCAAACCGAATTGCAATCTCGCTGTTAAAAAAAAGGTTATTGGTAAAAAGCTGTATCATCCAACCAATCATTGGAGGTTTGTCAAAATTGCTGAGTTCGGGGAAAAGAGCAAATGTTCTAAAGTAGGCTTCGTCGTCTCCTAAATCTATGATAAATGCAAGAGCGATTCTTATAATAGCCCCGATGAAAATAAGTGCAATAACAGCTTTTTTATAATTATATTGAGTAGCTTTCATTTTGTTTAAGAATAAGTTTTTTGCTTAATGAGTTAAATCGGTATAAGAAAAGTGCACTGGCAAATGCAAGACCCAACAATAGGCCAATCCAAACACCAATAGCACCCATATTTAGTGTAAAACCAAATAAATAACCCATTGGAAGAGAGACAAAATAGTAAGAAAACAGAGATTGTAATAGTGGTATCTTAACATCGGCCAAAGCTCTTAGACATGCAAGGCTTGCCAATTGAGTTGCATCAAAAATTTGAAACAGTGCCGACATTATTAATAGACTAGCGGCCAATTCTCTTACCATTGGGTCTTGGGTATAAATCATAGGTATATAGTTTCTAAATACAATGTATGCGATACCACAAAGAGCCATAAGTACTACACTCAGATGAATTGATGCAAATCCAGCGATTCTCATTGATTTATAGTCGCCATAGCCATATTGGTGCGACACTCTTATAGTTGCAGCTG
>JAVEPM010000182.1:0-4061 GCA_034008115.1 Methanolobus sp. | reverse complement strand
AAGTGCTTGTCCTCCGTAAATAAAACTATCTGCAATCTCTTTAATATCAGCACTTGTAACCTCAATGTACTTTTTTTTATTCATTTCATTTACCAGTCTTGCGCAGAAAATCTGGATATAATATGGATTGCACGAAGTGTAGTCAATTATTGTATCTATTGCATCAGCTATAAATCTGTTTCGATTGGTCTTCGTTTTTCCAATAGGTTCTTCAATTAAACGAATTGCATCATCTTTTGACAAATAGGTTAATCTTTCATCTTGCGTAACCCCGAATTCATTGGGGAATTCATCTTTAAACAGAGGGAATACATCTTGACCTACTAAAACTGATGAAAATGTTGAATCTTCATTCTGTGTTATTGCTTTCCATTGTTTCATGATTGCATCGGAAACTTTCTGCTCTTTGATAGCCGTGTACAGATATGTAAACTCATCAATCATCACAACTAGTTTTATATCTTTCCAGTTTTCAAGTAGTGAGCATTCCCGTTTAAATTTTTTAATTTCCTTTCTGAACAAATCAGCAGGATTAGGCTGGTCTTTGAATTCTGAATAAGGTGGAATTTTAAATGTTGGAACTTCTTTCCCATCAAAACCCATGTTTTCCAATTCCTCATCAATTAGGGATAGAATCTTATAAAAAAAAGTTGCTGAAGTTAGGGTTTCAAAAATATCACCTATGCTGAAAGTAATACAGAATGTTTTACTCGTGGCTTCTAATGATTTTTTTAAATGATATAATACTGAGGACTTCCCTGAACGCTTTTGACCATAAATCACAACCTGTTTGGAGTCTGATTTAATTATTGCGTCTGTAATTCGTGCAATAAACTCATTCCTTCCATAAAACATGCTTGTATCCGTAACAGGTCCACCATTTGCGAGTTTTTCATAAGGATTTGGTATGGAGTCAAATTCCTCTTCTGAATAAAGCCTTAATGTGAGTTGCTCTTTGATAACAGTTGGTTCCTCCTGGTTTCTCTTTTTATAATTGCAAACCACATCAATTGAAGTTGCTTTGTCAGTTAATACTTTCTCTGAAACCGTTGCTTTTAAGTGTATTTCAGCGTTCTCTCCACCATCAATTGAATCAAAGTACTCGCCTTTAGTACATGATATAATATTTTCGTTATTAATAATTTCAATAGAAATATCCCTAATAGGAGATGAATTCTTTGAATTTTCAACAAACAACCTTATTGGAACTGTTTTCTCAAGTGACACAATTGAGGCTTCCCCTAATATGGATACTTTAATTACTGGTGTACTTGCGGATTCGACAATATTGAATGTTTTTTCCAAAAGAAAGTCCAATTTTTCCAGAAGTGGGATAAATGCTTCATAAGAAAATTTTGTGGGTTTCTCTTTTATTTCACCAATTAACTGGTTTACTTGTGACTTGGCAAAATTATAATAGCGTTCTTTATCTCTATAGCCTGACTGTCTTAAATATTGATTTAACACTTCATATATGTCTGATGAAATAATGTTCAAACGAGTTGCATCAAGTTGAGTAAGCCAATTCTTCTTTAAATCCTGCAAAGAATCTGATAATTGATTGACAATTACATCTAATGTTGAAACAGAATGAATTGACTTGACTGATGCCAACCACTTACTATAGTCTCTTTGTCGTTTTTCTCTAACAAGATTCCAAAGAGAAATGTATTCATCCAAAGAAGCGTTTTTGAATATTTCAACTTTTTGTTTTGATAAATATTTTAATGATAAATTCTTAAAGATAGTATTCTCATAAATTTTACTTATCAATTGGGCTGATATACTTCTATTCCATAGAAACATTGACAAAAGGCCTTCCCAAATAATTTCTTTTGATTCATCGTCTAAAATGAATTTAAGAGCTTCGTCTATTGATGGTGTTTTAGTTGAAATTAATTCACTATATGATGATTTATAAGAAATTAAATACAATGCAACTTGTGGTGCTGTTAAACTGTATTTCTCCTCTAAACTAAACGCTTCAAGGTAATAGTTTCTTATGACATCCATGTGTGAGTTTTCTGCAATATGGTTTAATGCCATTGCATTGCAATATCTTGCTAAAACTGACCTTAAATTTCTTTCTTTGTCTGGTTCAAGTAATGTCATGAGCTTTGCTTCTGTTAAGAGATAATTTGCTCTTTCTCTTGGTCTAGCTCGGCCAGCTCTATCAATTAGTTTTCTTAATGTTACAAGGGTTTCATTTTTAAAATCTCCGCTATCAATTACTTTTGGCGGTACTCCAAAATATTCATCATACTTTTCGAGTAAATCCTTTAAATATTTACTAATTCCCCCACCAAAGGAGTCAAACTCAGCTTCTGCAATAGCAATACTTAACTCTTCCTCATCTTTTTCCTCTATAGCTTTCAATAATCTGTCAGCGTATGTATTATCTCCATAAGCACTTACTGCTTCTTCCAAAATTTCTTTAGCTTCGTCTAATTCATTTTGTTGTATTAAAGCAAAACCTTTCTGAGAAAGATACATACTAAGTTTTCTGTTATCTTTAATAATATACTTTTCTTCTAAAAGCAAATCAATATTCTCGATTACTTTTTCATATTCTTTTACAGAAGAATAGAAGTTTGCTAAATAATTGTATGTTGTAACATTACTAGATAATTCATTTTCATATTTAAGCATAAAATCTACTGCTTTTTGCTGTTCACCCATTGATACATAAAGCATGGCAATGTCTTTGATACAGCTTTCTCTTTTCTCATTGTTTTCAAATGCAAGCAAATAAAATTTTAATGCAGAATTAAAGTCTTTATCAACATTTTTAGCTTTTGTAGCTTTCTGATAGTTAATATCATAAGTGCGGAACTTGGATTTTGGAATAAAACCTTTATTTGTTAAGCTTTTTGATTTTAGTTCTTTCTGAATCTTAAGGGCAGTACGACATTCAGGGTAAGAATAAAGAATTTGTTCCAATAGTCCTATTGCTACATCAATTCTGTTTTCAATGGAGTATTTTTTTACCTTGTCGACAATAGACTCTATGGTATTGGGTTTTTGTATAAGTATTGCAGTATCTCCTTTGTAGTTTTTTGACAGTGTAAATAAAACAGGAATGTTAATCTTTACTGTTGTTCCTCTTAAAACGCTAAGTAAATTGTCGTCCACAACGTTCTGAAAACCAAACCAGATTTCGTAACCAAACTTATCAGTAATAAATCCAAAATTCCTATCTCCGAAGCATTTGGTTATTACACCATTTGCGCTTACAATTCTTTTATTTTCTTCTTCAATTTCAGTACTAATGAGTTTTTCAAGGTCTTCAAATGATTTAAATGTTGTTTTTGGTTTTGATTGAGGTTTCTGTATTTTGTGTTTCTTGTCAGTTACTTTTTCTAATAATTCTAATGGTATCTTTTCTCCAACTTTGTATTCTGTGATAGGTTTAACAATCTCTTTCTTTTCTTCTTGTTTAGTTTCAACTACTATTGTTGGCTTTACTTCTGTAGGCTCGTTTTCTTTAACTGTAATTCTATTTTCAACTTTAGGCTCAGCTTTAGCTGTTATTTTTGGAGCGGTAAATCTTATTATAGCAGAATTTGCAATAAATTCTACATTTTCCTCTGTTTCAAGTACAATGCAAGTATCCTCAAATTCTTCAATCTTTCCCGTAAAAGAAGATTCGCCTGTATGAATGGTAATTAAATCACCAACTTTATATCTCTTTTTTAGTGCTTCAATCATATTTGTTTATTTTATAAACCAATCATTTACAATATGTAGTGTTTCTTTAGCTCTTGTCACGGCAGTATAAAGCCATTGATAAATGCCAGGCTTTGGAATGCCATGTATTTTGTTGTCAAGATACAAAAATACCTCATTCCATTCTCCTCCCTGACTTTTATGACAAGTTAAAGCATAGCCATAAACTGCTTTTAAAGCATTTAAATATGGGTCGGTTAGCATTTTGTCCTTAAATGCTTGGTCTTTTTGCTTGATTCCTTTTTCTTTCATTCGGTGGTAGTAGTCAATCATCAAATCTTTGTGTTGTTTGTTGTTTAGATTCGTGGAAATAGAATACAAGATGTCTTCAACTA
>JAVEPM010000181.1:0-4083 GCA_034008115.1 Methanolobus sp. | reverse complement strand
TTTGCTATGCGCGGAAAAAAGTAATTTCGTTGATGCAAATTTACCCGTACTTTCGCAATTTTCACGATAACGTAGAAAAGGAGCTGGAGAAATTAAGTGTTTTTAATCCATACAACAACTAACGGCTGACAGGTATGGTTAGTGCGACTTATTAACAACTAAATTTAATTAGAATGACAAGATACTATATTGACTTAAAAGAATATGCAGAAACAGCAGATATTAGTGAAGTGAGTAATGAAACCCTAAAAGAAGTTATAAAAGACTTTTTGTTAGAAGCACAAAACAGAGCATTAACTATACCTGCTGTTGTAAAATCGTTGCCTACCGATGAATGTGTAGAGCAATGGTGGGCAGAAGGACAAGACCAACAAAAAGGATTTTGGCAAGAAGCACCTTACCGGACTAACGGTGATGTGATTGAAGAAATCAAAACAGCATTAAAGTATTTTATTGAAACGTGGCAAAGGTAGGCTATGTTTTACAACGGGTAGGTATATGTGTTGTACACCTGACCGCAAACCTTGAAATTAAGTACAACGCTTCATTGGTGTATAACATATATACCTTGTTATGCACCGTAATTTTTACTAATATGAAAAAGATACAATGTCCAAATATAGAAATTGGCGAAAATGTACATAAACATTATTGCCGATGTTGCGAAGGAAAACAACACATACCTTTTGCAGTAGCATTAAAGTACCAATTACGTGGGTTGTTAGTGCTTACTGATGATGGTAAGGGAGATGCTTCTGATTGTGAAATGCACAATAGGATTGAAAGTTATATTGAATGGTACAAAAGTAAGCACGGATACAATGGTAAAATTGAATTTGAACGTAAGCAATATGGCGAACCAATTTCAACACTAAATGCTTGTATAGATACGCTCCGTTTTTATGGTGCATAACTTAGATATAGAATCAATAACTATACACCCCCGAACTTGGGGTATAGAAACAAACAAAACAAAAATTTGAATATAGCAGAGAAACCCCACTTGCACAAAACCGCTGTTATAAGCAGTGTTTTTTGTCAGGATAATTTAGAACTCCTAAAATCGCAACCTGATGAAAGTATTGATTTAATCTATTGCGATATTCTTTATGGAACGGGTAGAAATTTCGGTGAATATCAGGACTTGAAACCGATTAGAAGTGAGATTGAAAGCCACTACCTGCCACGCCTTATTGAAATGAAACGGGTGTTAAGACAAAACGACACGATATACATTCATACAGGCGTAAACACTTCTCATTGGATTAGATGTTTAATGGATGATGTTTTCGGATATAATAATTTTAGGAACGAGATAATTTGGTACTATAATTCTGCCCCAAGAAAAAAGAACTGCTTTGGAAATAGACACGATGTAATTTTTCGGTATTCCGTTTCTGATAACTTTGTTTTCAACCCGATAAGAGAACCTTATAGTTTAACAGCACCAAGAGGATATGAAAAGGAGAAATATTACCATAGCGAAGGAAAGGTGATTGGTGATGTATGGCAGATAAGTATATTGGGGCAGAATGATAAAACGGAAAGAACCAAATACCCAACCCAAAAACCAAAGGAACTAATAAGCCGTTTTGTTTTAGCTTCCACGAATGAAGGCGATGTAGTGGCTGATTATTATTTAGGTTCAGGAACGACTGCTGTTGTTTGTAAAGAATTAAGCCGAAATTTTATAGGTTGCGATATAAACCCAAAAGCCATTGAAATCACAAATGCTCGTTTAGATGCAGTTTCGTAGCCTTGCACCTAACTTAAATATAGAATCAATGTTGAATTTACCACAAAACCCCAAATGGGATATAGCACACATTGACAACAGCACGTTGGTTAATGCTGATTGCTTTGACATTTTTCCTTTGATTGAGGATAAGAGTATTGATGCTATTATTTGCGATTTGCCTTATGGAACGACACAAAACAAGTACGATATAATACTTCCATTTGATAAACTTTGGGAGCAATACGAAAGGATTATTAAAGATAATGGTGCAATAGTTTTGTTCGGGCAAGGGTTGTTTTTTGTGGACTTAATAAACTCAAACAGAAAGTTGTTTAGGTATGATTTAGTTTGGGATAAACAGTTGATTAGTGGTTTTCTAAATGCTAATCGCATGCCTTTAAGAGTTCACGAGAATATAGCTGTTTTTTATAAAAAACTTCCAACCTACAACCCACAATATACTGAGGGTAAACCATTGCATAGTAAGGGAAAATCATACCTAAATAAAGAACATAAAAACGAGAACTATGGTAAATTTGAAATGACTGATGATAGTAGAGCAGGGAGTACACAAAAACATCCTAAAAGTATTATATCGTTTCAAAAACCTCATCCGAGTAAGGCACAACACAGAACTGAAAAATCTATTGAAATGCTTGAATGGTTAATCAGAACCTACACAAATGAGAGTGATGTGGTTTTAGATAACACAATGGGAAGTTGTGCCTGTGGGATTGCTTCACTGAAAACAAATCGGCAATTTATAGGCATTGAAAAGGAAAAACAATATTACGATGTCGCTGTTCGGAGGCTGTCCGAATATTGTGGCTAACGGCTGGCGGTATGGTTAGTAAAGCCCGACCACTACCGTAACCATGAAACACAAACTTTCAACGGGCTTTATTAACTATGACCGCTTGTTAGCGTTTCGTTTTTGAGCGGTGGCTAAACTTATAATAATGAGCAAAGTAAAAACTAAAAAATTAAGAAGATTAGGGATACACAGTAAAGCTGATAGAAGAAAAGCGAGAAAATACATACTTGGTTTTGTGAAATGCAACCGAGGTTATGGCTATAATAATATTGCGTTTCACATGAGTAAATTAGATAGCTTCTGTATTTTTTCGAGTGCGTTGGCAAATGACCGCTAACGGAAGAGTGTATGGGTAGTTTTTTAACGGATAAAAACAAATAATATGAAAGAATTAGAGCAATTTTTAGAAAACGAATTAAACGGATTAGCACTTAAAAAGGCTGATTGGGGACATTTAACTATTGAAGATGATAGCAGGGAAAGAACTCTGTTAGAAGTGCAAGAGTTAGTTAAAAAATTACCTATACACAATGTTGTAGGTAGTTATTCTCAGGAAGAAATTGAGGCTGCTTACGACAAAGGACTTGAAGATGGTTATGCTTGTATGCCAAGTAATATATAATTACCTACAACGCCAGTGTATAGTGCGTTTCAATGCGCTATACACACCGTTAGCGGTTCGTATTTTTCGGAGTAATAATTTAAAAGTAATAACAATATGAAAAAATCAGTAAGCCCCAAACCCGCTATTCACGGTTATACAGTGTTGTATGCAGTGCTTAAATTAAGCCAGGATATAATATACACTGACCCATTTACAGGGAAAGAACGGAAAGAAAAAATACAAGGGATTGCAGGCTTTATTCCTTGTTTTGCAACTTATGAGGAAGCTGAAGAAGCTGCCTGTGATGGCAAGTTTCAGATATTGCCAATTAAGCCTGCATAGCATTATATATACCAAATTAATAATAACTACAAACAAAATAATTATGAAAACAATAGTAAAGACTAAATTCGTAAAATCATTGCACGAGTTTCCTGATTTACATGAAGTCACAGACATCAGAACGCAGGAAGAATTAAAGGTTTTAAAAGTGAATAGAACGTATTATATAGCAGACGCGACTTTGATTGATCAATATACAGACCTGGTTATGAATAAAGTATTTGGATTCACTAAAACATCTACCAATCCGGTCAATTGGATATATTCCAGCGAATTACCGAGAAATCTTAATACCATAGAAAACAAAACATTTGAATTAGCCGAACGGCTTGCAGATGAAGCGTTTGGAAGTAAGGGAGTTATTGAATACAGTAGCCGTCAGGAGCTGACCGTCAAGTTTTATGAGATGTTGAAAGAGCCATCAATTGAACTTTATAGCAAGGCCGTAATTTGCGCGGAACGCTACAAGCAGGCCGCAAAAGCGGAAGAGGATTTGACAGCCGCATTTGAAGCGTTAGTTAAAAATCATAACGAAATTAAAGAATGGGAAAGGACTATTAAATGATGACATTAATATATATAATT
>JAVEPM010000045.1:0-26943 GCA_034008115.1 Methanolobus sp. | reverse complement strand
TACAATGGGTTATTGGGAGAATACAAATAAATATCCAGAAGGATTCCCACAATTATCTGGTAAAAACATCAGACACCATAAATTTCCTTCTTTAAAAGAATTAGGTGATTGGGGAAAACCTATAACAGAAAATGTTATAGCTATAGAAGATTTTGGAGAAATTGCTGGGGAGTTTGAATTTTCAGGAACAGGTTTACATTTTAAGAATATTGAATACAACAATGTAAATAATTATTATTATTCACTTGATGCGCAAAATTTAAAAATAGATTTTCTTTTTTCAGGTACGATAACAGTGGATATTAATCTTATGTTAACTGGAGAGTTTAACCAAGGGCAAACTGAAGATTATATATCTTTAATAGTGGCTAATGAATTTGGGAATTTAGTAGAAGATATAGGGGGGGGAGTTAATAATAATAGCATGTCATTAATTGTAGATAAACAATTTACGGTTACTCCAGGAACATCTATTTATATTGAATATAGGATTGAAGAAGGCACTCCAATTGTAGAACCGGATAGTTCTTTTAAATATGGTTTTTCTCTTGATTCTTTAGAGGGTAGTTTAAAAGGTCATGTGCTTGGAATAGAATTAACTTCTGTAAACATACCCTCTAAATTACAAGGCAAAGTACAAGGTTATACAATATCTTATGCTAAAAGAAAACATAACAATTCGAGAGTAATAGCACAAGGTTGTATTTTTGAAAAATCCCACTCAAATCAATTATATCCAATTATAACTGACTTTGCATTTCATGGAGCAGATTTATTTGTAAATGGAGATATGCCAGGGATATCCCCTAAATTTTTACGCTTAAATTATATTATAACAGGAGATAAATATAATAAGGAACAAATATATAGTATAAATGATGATAAATCTAAAACCATAAGGGCTATAAAGAATGGCATTTACGAATCCCAAAAAGTTACATCCCCGAAAACGGAAAGTAGATTTGAGGGGAAGTTAAGATCACAATTAGACTTAGGTGCTTATGGGCGTTTAGCACATACCACTTTTATAACAGCTATTAAAGATGCCTATTTTGATTTTGAACAACAAGAGTTAGTAAGTATAGGTAAGATATTTAGATTTACAGAACCACAAGATAATCATATCACTTATTCTGGTGATGTGCATCTTAATAATTACGGGATTCGTAGAATGCCTACACCAGTTAACTTAAGTGGTGCACATCCTGTTTTTACAAATACTACATATTCACATTTGATCTATTCTGTAAATAATATAGGTCTTAGACATGAAGGGACTGCTCATTATGAAAAATATTACCCTAAACATAACATACCAGATGATTTTGAGTATGAAGAATTTGAAAATAAATTAGTTCCTGATCCTAATGATTTTGATAACTATTTAATGGTTAACTCAGATTATCGTAAATTAAACGATTTAAATATATTAATCCCTTATCAAAGAAATCTCACCACCATTACTAAGTATCCTTATAGGATAGCAAGTAGTATTGTAGCAACTACTGAAAACATTGTTTCCGGAATAAAAAGATTTTTACCTTTTGCTTATTATGATATGCCTGCTGATAGAGGTAAAGCCATAGCAATCAATAGCATAGGTCACGAATTACTTATACATATGAGTAAATCTTTATATAAGACAGTAGAAAGCACTACATTAAAAACAACAGAAGCGGAAATTGTTCTGGGGTCTAATAAAATCTTTGAAATAGCCCCAAGAGAAATCGTGATGAGTGATGATAGTTATTTAGGGTTATTAGATAAAAATGCCACTATCCTTACACCTTTTGGATATATGTTTTGTGACAGAGAGAAAAAAGTAATCTTTAAAATAGGAGAAGGCCCAGAAGAAATTAGTTCTATAGGGATGCAAGAGGAATTTAATAAGATATTAGAATCAACTTTAAATAAACAAATAAAAGAAAACGAATTTACTCATGAAATAAGATTATTGCATTATCCAAATACTTCTTTTACATACGATGCTAAATATAAGCGTATTTTTTTTATTATGTATGATGTTGGGTTTAATGATCCTGATTTGTATAAAGGTTCACTTATAAATATTAATAGTTCTGAAAATTATATAAATGTTCAAGAAAGTTATGAAGAAGGCGATTACTACGATAGTAATGGTTTATTATATAAAGTTGTAGTTAGGTTTCCTTATTCTTCTTTATTACAGTTGGCTGATTTTGATTTAACTGATTTTAACATAACCCCTAAAATTATTAGCTATAGTCCGCTTACACAAGGCTGGAGTTCTTTTCATACATGGCAACCTGGAATGTTATATAGTAATAACAATAAATTATATAGTATTAAAAATCAAGAGTTTTGGGAGCATAATACTAAGGAAGCTACTATATTTTATGAAGTACCTTTAGATTCTTTTATCGATATAATTTTAAATGATGACCCCGGAGTACAAAAGAAATATACCAGTGTTGGATGGAAAACATTAGATATTACAAATGATAAAACCCCAAGTCAAGGGTATGATAAATTAATGGTTTACAATAGCAATCAATGTAGTGGGGTATTAGATATTGATGCAAGATTTATTAATGGCTTCTGGAGGTTTAATAATTTCTTTGATAAATCTAATACCTTTCCATTTTTAGATGAAGACTATGAATTGATTGAAGGTAGCATAGAGGATTTAAAATGGTGGAAGCAAAAAAAGTTTACAGATAGGATGTTGATATTAAGGCTGATTATAAATAGCAATAATCAAAAAACAATACATTTGCAAGAAGCCATTAGTAATTATAGGCAGTCTTTACGACAATAATAAAAATACTTTACTTTATTATGGGAGAGGATAAAAAATTTACAAATGATCAATTAGCTGGGCTATTACAATTATTAGGAAGTGGTGCAGGAGCAATAGGACAAGGAATGGGTGGTGAAGGTGGTGGTGGTAGTATAGGAATGTCTATGTTATCTGGGGGTATGTCTGGGGCAGCCGCAGGTACTGCAGTCTTACCTGGAATAGGCACTGCTATCGGTGGTGGTATAGGATTGTTAACAGGATGGTTAGGAGCTAACTCTAAACAGAAGGCTTATCGGAGAGCAGAAGAAAAAAGAAAGGCTAATGAAGCTTTTGCAGAACGCCAACATCAAGGACTTCAACAACAACAAATAGATCAGGATTTTAATGTCTTAGGAAATAACTCTACCGGATTTTATAAAAAAGGGGGGATGCTTAATCCTACAGCTAAAGTAGAAGGTGGAGAAGTATATATGGGTAATAATAAACCATTAAAAACAGATTCTCGTGGGACAACAAAAAAAATAGCTAATGGACTTCAAACAATTTCAGGAGACGCACATTCTGCACCATCTGGTGGGATTGGGGTAGCGACAGATCGACCAGGACTTATTTTTTCAGATACATTAAAATTAAGACCTGAAACTTATAAACTTTTTAAAACTTTGTTTAAATGATAACATATGCAAAGGCAGCTAAAAAATTAGCTAAAAAATTATCTACTTTTGAGAAGCGTGCTGATAAAGGAGATTGGATAGATAAGCAGACATCAGATCGCGTTCAAGAACGTATTCATCAGGCTCTTGCTACAATAGCACTTAATCAGGTAGAGGATTCTGGCAATAGCAAAATAATGGAAGGTGGTGGGTTATTGCCAGTTATGCAGGCGGGGTCTATACTTGTAGATTGGTTGGGGGCTAATAGAGCTATAAATCAGATGGAACAACCAGAAGTGCCTATAATGCAATCTCCTGTTAACATGAATAAGAATGTTAACATATCTACACAATTATCAGAGATACAAGGTCAGCAGGCATTTTTAAATAAACAAGCTGATCAGGTAGGATCACAATCTGCAAGATTTGCAGGTAAGGCTTATGCTTCTGGAGCAGCTACACATGCAAGAGGAGAGGCTTATGGAAAAAAGATTGACGCTGAAACAGAATTAACTAATAGAGAAAAACTCTATAATCATTATGTTAATAGTGCAAATGTAGCAAGCTTAAATAATTATAATCAGAGTGTGTTAGATTTTATGAACCAAAGAGTATCTGCACACAATATGAATAACCAAGCATTATCCACAAAGACTGGGCAATTTGTTAGTGATATACGTAGAGAAAATGTAGATAAACAAAGATATAAAGATCAACAAGCGTTAGATAAAAGTAAAGTGGAAAGAGACCTCGAGATAATGCGGTTGATAATGAATGCATATCCTAATGTATATGGAGATGCTACCAGAGGCACTTCTTTTGGCGTTTCAAAGGCTTCTTCTTCATCTACTACAGAACAACCTATAACAACTACAGCAGGTTCAGGATGGACACCTGAAAATACAAAAAGTGGATTTGCCCCAGTAGGTGGGTTAAAAGAAAATCTTTCAGAAGGTTACCAATTTCCTGAAAAACCTCTCCGTAATTCTACTGAAAATACAGAAGCTGCTAAATCTGGCAAATCAGAAATGTCTAAATATATAAGAGCTTTTGATAATAACTTAAATACAAAACGTACAGAAGGTTATCAATTCCCTGAAAAACCTCTCCGTAATTCTACTGAAAATACAGAAGCTATTATATCTGATGAATTAAGAAGTCTTATTAATTTAGGCAGTCCAAATATTCCATATAACCCTCCAAATATATTTACCGATGACAATTTGAGAAATTTTAAATCTTCTGAAGAAAGTAATAGTAAAACTACTGAATCTAAAAAAGCTAAAGATATAAAAACTATTAATGAAGAATTTAAGAAAATAATAAAAAGAATTGAAAAAATTAATTCAAATAAATCATCTAAACGATTAAAAGAATTGAAAAAAATACTTAAGAAAGATCATAACTTTTTTGAAGGTAATGGTAAAGATATGAAAACTACTAATGAAGATTTTAATGAAATAATAAAAAAAATTAGCAAGTTTTTAAAATAATATAAGACTTTATAATAAAATAATAAAATGCCTAATCCATTTGAACAAATAGTACAGAGTCCGTATATTTCACAGTACCATCCGAAGGAATATGTATCACAATATTTAGGGCTTCCTACTGATGTACTTATGAATGTATCATCACAACTACAACAAAGGTATGATACAGGAGAAGAATATTCAGGCCTGATGAAGACTGGCATACGAGATATGATGTCTAATGCATTGCCAGGAGATATTGAAGCTGCTACCCAAATTGCTGACATGTATGGGTCTAAATTATCTGAATATGAAGAAAGAGGAGATTATCATAATTTAAATAAAGAAATTACAGCCACAGCACGTAATTTTGAATCTGATTATAAAAAGATAATGGCTAATCGACAAGCAGTAGAAGCTGCTAAAGCACAAGCAATACAATCAGATAAATATGGTAATATTACAGATGATGTATTAGCAGATATTGAAGAGAGGTCAGCAATCCGATATAATCCAGAAACCAAAAGGTTAGAAGGTGGATATACTCCGGAACATTATGCAAAATATATCGATCCTGTTGCTTTTATAGATAAGCTTACTACTGGTAATTGGGCTTATGATCAAGAAGGCAAATTAAAATATAGAAGTGTAGACGATATAGAAACTGCTTTAAAAGCTGCTATTGAAGGTTCTGGAGAGATGCAGGCATCCTTAGATCAAGAAGTAGAATTTTATGCTAAATCCAGAAAGAAAGAATTAGAAGAAGCAGGTGGAAGTCAAGAAGAAATAGAACGTACTTTAAAAAGTGATATAGAACGTAAAAAGAGACAGTTAGTCTTTAATGCAATAGAATTTGGAAAACAGAAACTTGGGTTTACCCATTTAAGTGAAGAGTCTATGGCTGCTCAAAAGAAAGCTGAAGAAAAGACTAAAAATTTTACACCTATAATTTCTCATGAAATCCCAATTCCTAACGATGTAAATACACTTTCGCAATATATCATTAATGAAGGTAAGCCTGAATATGATATTGAAGAACAAATAAAGACGACAAAAGATCGCTTAAAAGTAGCTAAAGATATAAAAGGAACGGATAACTCTCTTGAAATTAACGAGATAGAACAAGAATTAGCTTATTTACAACAAACACAGATAGATTTAGATAATATAAAAAAAGAATTTGATGATAAAGTATTTGATGATTTTAAAAAAGAAATAGCTGATTTAGGATATGAATATATGAGTATTTCTGAATTTTTAAATGCTAAACGTGAAGTAAAACGTGTAAAAGAAACGATATTTGGAAGAATGGCTACTACCTCACATTTTGATGGGGAATTAATATCACTGTATGAAGCGAGAAAGATAGATAAGTTAAGGACTAAAATGAAAGAAAGCCAAAAGATTTTTTTAGAAGCACGAAAACCTACAAAGACTATTTCTGTAGTATCTTTTGGTAGTGATAAATTTCGTGATGATGCAGTAGAGCATATTAAAAATTTTGGCGGTAGAGGAGAGAATAGTCCATTTGATATTATAAATCCTGAAACTATGGAAGTAATAAGTACTGAAGAATCTGAAAAATTCCAGGTTACAGGAAAAGTAAATAATCAACAAGGATATGATCCTATAGTATATGGTCATACTACCATTAAAGGAAAATTATATTATGTCTTTGCTCCATTTTCTACTGATACTGATAATGAGGGGTCACTTCCTACATACTTTATGGAAGCTCCTAACGGAACTATGGCAAATATGATAGAAGCTGGAGAGATATCAGCAGCTATGACTGAACTATTATCCCAAGCACAAGATATAAGATATAATTATCAAAGGGTAGAAGAAGAAAGCCCAGAAGAAAGTCCAGATACTAATTTAGAAGGTTCTTATTTTGAATATAATTTAGGAATAGAGGAAAATGATAAAAAAACCAAAAAAAGTGTCAAATATGTAAGAGGTAAAAACTTTGGATTTTCTGCTGATGGTACTGATGCCTCTATGATTAGAATAGATAAAATTGATAATGGCTTCGAAGCATTCTATGATGACCCTGAAGGAAAGGGTACTAAAAGAAAAGTTTATGATGGTGGCAATGCTTTAGGAGAGCTTACACAAGATTATATTGATTATTACTTACAGGCAACTGCTATAGAAACAGAAAAGATAAATAATGATATTACTAAAAGGATAATAGAAAATCCACTCTCTGGGGATGCCGGAGTTACCACAGAAGATTTTGATAAACTTAAAGTTGCAGTGAATGAAATCATTAGCCATGAAGGTAAAGAGATGCCTGAAGTTTATCAAGGTGTTAGAGACTGGGCAATAGGGTACGGCTTACATATACAAGAAAGTTTTAATACTAATCTCACAAGAGAACAAGCTATTGCTGCAGCTAAAAAACAATTTGGGTGGAATAACTATCCACCAACAAAAGATCAATTAAGACAAGCATTTTCTAATTATATTAATAAGGAAATTGTTACTAAGATAAAGGCTACTGAAAAAGAAGTCCTTGAAGCTACAGGAGAAAAGTTAACTACTTCAGATTGGCGAGCTTTAGCTTCTGCATATTATAATATGGGTACAGTTTCAAGAAATAAGCTAAAAAAACTTTTTATTGCATATAAAAAGGATAGGTCTCAAGATAATGCTTTTGCTTTACATGATTTTCTCTTTACAGTCATTAATAAAGGCACTAATGAAGAAAAAGGATTAAGAAAAAGAAGAGGTGTTGAATATGAATTAATAACAAAAGGTAATTAATCTTTAATATGGCTACTAATAACCCTCCACAGGTTTTATCACCTTCACTTCCCAAAGCTCCTGATGATATACATTTAGGGCTTACACGTGGTGATCAGTATCGTGGCATTTCTCAAGAGATGTCAGAAGATCAAAAAGATTTTAAATTCCCACTTAGAGCTAATTCAGATAATGAAGAACGTAGAGCAGAAGAACAATCTTTATGGGACGCTTGGGCAAATGGAATAACTTCTCGTGGATTAAGTATAGGTACTAAATTAGTAGAAGGTGGTGCAATTTTACTTAGTGCTCCTTATGCTATAGCAACAGGTTCTCTTAACAATCTTTATGATAATGCTGTAGTAAATGCAATTGCTTCTTCTGATGACTGGCTACGTGAAACTTTTCCTGTCTATGGAACAAAAAAAAGATATGAAGGACAAAGTTTCTTAAGTCAACTTGGGACTGTAAAGTTCTGGGCAGAAGATGCTATGGATGGTGTAGCTTTTGCTATAAGTGCTTATATAGGAGGTTCAGGAGCTATAGCAGGATTAAAGGGTTTAGCTAAAGGCACTAAGTTAACAAAAGTTTTAAAAGGTACAAAGGCTTTTAAAGGGCTTGCTAATATGTCATCAGAGGCTGCTGTAAAAAATGGAATTGAGGTAGTTGCTTCTACAGCATATAATACCATTACAGAAGCTGGATTTGAAGCAAATGATGTAAAAAAGCAATTACAAGAAGAGTATGCCATTAACAAATACAATCAACCTTTTGATGAATTGTCTAATATACAACAGAATGAAATATCTAATGAAGTAGCAGTATATGCTAAAAATGTATTTGTAGGAAATACATTAGCTTTAGCAATTCCTAACCTATGGCAGAGTAATATATTCTTTGGGAAGAGTGTGGGGTCTGGAGCTAATAAGTTATTTAAGTCTTTACAAAAAGGTGCTATTTCTCCAAAAGATTTAGTTAAAAATAAAAAAGTATGGAAAGGTGCAGTTAAAGGAGCTATGGAAGGGATAGTTGCCGAAGGTATTTGGGAAGAGAATATCCAAACAGCTATGTCTAATTATGAAGTCCGTAGGATGAATCGTGACTTGTTTAATGAAAAAGATACTGGAGATGGCCGTATTTCAGGTTATGTTAATGAATGGTTTAAAAACTTTACTACTGATGAAGGGTTAAAATCTATGTTTCTTGGTGCTTTGATAGGTGCACCTATGGGAGCAGTATCCGGAGGGCGAAAGAATGCAGAAGCTAATAAAGATGTAACAAAAGCAAAATTAAGATATGATGGTTTTATTAATAGATTAAAAAATGTAGATACCAGATTTGAAGAGAATGTTAAATCTTTTTATAGTGTATATGAAAAAGATGAAGAAGTCGATGAAGTAGATGAAGATGGTAAACCTACAGGAACTAAAAAGAATCAACGTACAAAATCTTATATCAATCCAGAAACTGGTAAGCCAGAAGTTGATTTAGAAAAAGTCCTCCAATTGTTTTATCAGACACTTAACGATAAAAGTTTACTTGATGAAGCTGTAACTGCTACTATGAACAATGACCCTTTACATTTAGAAGTGGTAAAACAAGAAGCTGTTGCAAGAAGAGTATATTCTGTATTAACAGACCCTGATTTTGATACTATCGAAGAAGCTGTTGAATATCTTAAGAAACAACCAGATGTTGATTTGTCAGCTTTTCCTGGGTTAGATACAGAATTTAAAGAACAATCAGAAGAAGTAAAAAAAGAAATAGACTATTACGCTAAAATTCTTAAAGAAGCTCAAGAATCTTTAGCAGATATAAAAGATTTTCAAGAAGATAAGGAATGGGGAGGCTTTAAGCGTAAACTTACGAAAGCACATCTTTTAAACATGTCTGCTTTAAAGGCTTTAGAGCGTAAAACCAATGTGGTAATAGAAGAGGTTTATGCCGCACGTGAAGCAATAGTAGCGGAACATCCTGATGATTATTATAAGCGTAAAGACTATAAGGATTTAGACGCACTTAGTAATTTATATTATGACCTTGATATGTCAAAAACCTTTATTACTAATAAAGCGGAAAGAGAAAGGTTATTTAAAGAATATAAACAAGAACAAAACCTTTTAGAAGAACTTAGAGAGAAACATGAAACGCTTAAAAAGAAAGAAGATGTAAATGATGATGAATTACTTGAATCTGAATATAGTATAGAAGAAGCGGAATTATTAAGTGGTGAATTCCAACGTTCTAATGAAAAAGATGAAGTATTAGCACAAAGGGAGAAAAGCAATAGAATTCTCGCTGTATCAGAGGATGAACGCGATCGTCTTGCAGAATTTGGTATGTATAATCAATTCAAGTATGATGCTGGAAAGCATATACAGATGCAACAAGAATTTAATAAAAAATGGGAAGAGCAAGAGATTCCTTCTGATGAAGATATAGAAGCAGCTTATGAATTAAGTACTACAGCAGTTGATAAAAATACTTTACCAGAAGGAGAGATAAATCCTGTAGAATTATTATCTGATGAACAAAAGAATACGTTATCAAAGTATTTCCCAGAAACAAATATAACAGATGTTAGTCCAGAGCAAGCAGAAGAATTATACAATCGTCTTAAAGCTATTAAAGATGAATATGATATAGATAAAATAGGATTAGATAATTCAAAAAATGAAAATAAGATAATAGATAAGGTTTTAAGAGGAGATAGGACTGGAGATAGTAATCTACTAAACTTTTTAAAACGTAAAATAGCAAACAAAGTATTTGATAAAGTTAGAGAAATATTAAATGCTTTCGAGAACAATCCAGAATATGCTGAAAGTGAATATATTGCTAAAGTAATAAAACAATTGTTACGATTACGTAAAATCTTTAGTACTGAAATAAGAAAAGAATTATTAGAATCTGCTGAATTTGAAGGGTTTATAGAAGATATAGATTCAGCTATTGCAATGTTAACAGAAAAATTAAAACTTGCTATTGAGAATCAAAATAATAAATCTGCAAAGCAAATAGAATCTTCTAAAAATGAATCTGAATATAGGTTTGAAGCATTAGGTATTGATGTAGAAGAAAGCACTTCAGAGAAAATAGTGGACAATAAAGTATTTCCTGGGCTATTGAATTTTCTTATGAAAATACCTACAATTAAAAAAATTATAATTGAAGCATTTTCAGATACTGAACATCCTAAACATAAAATATATTATGAACGTATAGTAGAAATAATAAAGAAAGATAAAGTATTATCCCAAAAAATAAAGGATTTTTTAGAAGCACATAAACATTCTTTAATAGAACAAGCTGGAGAGGCTTATGGTGATTTTATAAGCCATGCTAAACTTAAAGAGCAATATAAGCAATTAGCTAAATATGCTGCCAGTAATCCTATAAATACTTTGGTAGCACTTATTAGATTTAACACATCTGAAAGAAAAGATGATGCTCCACAAGATAATGCTATAGATAATTTTATACGTTCCAGAGACCTTAACAAATTACGTAAAGACTTAAAAGAAGGAAAGCCGACAGGATATTATGTTACAACAGAACAACTTAGCGCACTTGTAGAAGTTTTTTATCAGTTACAAATGGCTAATGATTTACAAAATGATATAAATTCAGAATATGATCATAATGAAGAATATAAAAATGAAGATGAGATATTACTGGAAGAAATAGCAAGGATTGCAAAATTAAATAAAGAAAATCCTGGCGGTAGAATTTTTGAGATCGTTCCTACTTTCCAACAGATGTTTGCTATACGTGATATTATACGATGGTATAAACGTAAGTTTAACTCTGGAAAATATTTTACTGGTTGGATTTATCAAAAAGGAATAGCTGGTTCTGGAAAGACTGCTATAGTTTATAAGTGGGCTATTAAAATATTAAAATTAAAAGAAAATCAAATATTTTCTGTTGCCCATACGAAGGAAGCTACCGATAATATTAATTCAGTACATAGTAGTTCTAATTCATCTGGAGTATTATCTAAAAATTTAGAAGCAAGCCATATTTCAGATGATGTTAAACTATTAGTAATTGATGAAGTAGGGGCATTAGATAATCAGGAACTTGCCAAAATCGCTATTATTGTTCACGAGATCAATAAAAAAAGAGCTGACGACAATAAGCTTAAAGTTTTAGCTTTAGGAGACCCTAATCAAATCAATAGATCAAATTTCGGCATCCCTGTAATCGATGATTGGATTAATATTGTAACTAACACTACTACTCAAGAAAACAATAATGTTTTAAGAGAGCTAAAGAATATAGAATCTGCATTTCCATTAACAGTACCTTATCGGTCACGTGTAGGGATTCTTAATACTCTTGCAGATACTTTTATGGATAATTTTTCTAAGGTATCTAATTTAGTCCTTAAAGCAAATAGGGCTATTGGTAACCGTACTGTTACAGGGGCGCATAAAGGATCTGTTAATGAGATGGTTAAGCAAATTAATGCTGCAAAAGACAATGGTAGGAGTAAAGTAATTATCGTTGCAGATATAAATAATGTCCCGAAAGAATTAAAAGATACAGGACTTCCTATTAAAGATTTTGTTCAAGTACAAGGAAGCACTATTGATGAAGCATACATCTATATTCCACGGTCAGCATTTGCGGAGATGGCCGAAAAAAACTTTAATGATGCTATGTACACGGCTATATCCAGAGCTACTGAATATGTATTTTTAGCTGACACTGTAGGGAATATGACGTGGTATGAAGATTCTTCTGTAAATGAAAGTAGTGCACAGTTTGAAAAGGATATGACTGATAATTTTGATAATTATACAGAAAATTTAAGTTATGAATTAGGAGAGAACCCCAAAAATCCTCCAAAGGACAAGCCAGAAGATGAACCTAATAATCCTCCAGAGGATGAACCAAAGGATAAACCTGATAATCTTCCAGAAGAAGAACCAGAAGATAAATCCAAAAATCCTCCGGAAGATGAGCCAGAAGAAACACAAGAGATAAATCCTGAAAAGAGTATAAATGCAGAACCTACAGAAGAGGAATTAGATGATTATGTAGTAAGTGATACTTTTGATGATACAGGAGAAGATGAAGATAATGCTGGGAAGATACACCCTACTCCTACTGTTATTTCTGATCATCAAATCACACCAAAATATCCTTCTTATGATGCTGTAAAGCGTAAAGATAAAAAGGATACCGAGCCAAGGGTACAAATTGGAGATACTGTTTATGGTGTTGTTGTTAAAGATAGTAGAACAGGGATAAATAGAGTTTTAATCATAGGGGCTATAGGGAAAAATAGATATCGTATTTTAGCTGAGTTAGATGAAGCTGAAATTTTAGATTTAGTTTCTAAAGGAGAATTAAATTATACAGCTTATGCTGATGCCAACCCTATAAAAGGAGCACAATTTGTAAGGAATTCTATTGTAAATATAGGGACGAATTTTACATCTGACACAGGAGAAAATACACCCTTACTTTTTAAAGGTAAGTTAGGAGAAGGTTCTATGCCTTTAACTTATCATTATGGTTCAGAACTTAGTCAAGGTGAAAATGTTTTAACAAAAGCATTATCTAAATTAGTAAGGTTATTTAAAAATAATTTATTTAATGCTGTTGATTATGCTGTAATTATACCTGTTAGTGCAAAGGCACTTCAAAAAATATTTCCTTCCACTACTAATAATGCTAACAATTCACTTTCTTTAAAAGAACATGTAGGGGAAAGAGAAATTACTGATGAACTTATTGAAGATTTAATAGCAAATGGGCAAATTGTTACTGATGCTAATGGGAAGGTTGTTTATAATAATGAAACATATGATACTTTAGAAAAGTTAAAACAAGACATACATAAAAAAGAATTTGAAGGCAACCTATATAAAGGAACACCTTATATTATTATGCGTGCTATATCTAATAAGGGAAAAGAAGTATTCCAATATATAAGACTTAATCCTGCTAAGGTATCGAAAGATTCTAAATATTATTTTTTTAGAGGTGAGGGAGCTAATCGAAAATTGCATTCTAAATCTTTAATGCAACCAATTCAAGAATTTAGAGATGCTTTAAAAGAGATTACTAATTTTTTTGTAGCTGATGGAGGCTCTTTTTTAGGAGATATGTCTTTTAATAGAACCCTTCAAGAGTTTAAACATTTCTTTTCTATTGACCCAAATACAAAAGAGATTATAAAAAATAAAGCATTTACATATGAAATGTATAAAGCTAATATTGAAAAAGGCAACAAATCACAATATAAACATCTTTTACCTACATATGATATATTAAGCGAAGAATTATTTAATAAAATAGCTAATAGTACAGCAATTGATAAAGTTATAAAAGGCTATTATGGAGTTTCACAAAGGGATAAAGCTCATACTCATGAAGAATTTGTAGAACTATATGGTAATTTAGAACCATCCGGAAGTGATAATAATATATTTATAGATACTTTTGAAGGGAAGAAGTATGCTTTTGCTCCACAGAAAAATAATCCTTCTGTAGGGGTCATTATAGAATACGAATATTCTAATGGGAAAGAAACTTCTAAAGGAGAGATAGAGAAAGAAGATTTTTTGAAAGGTGGTTTAGGACCAGCACAAAATTCTCTTGATCTTATTGCTAAGGCAAATAAAAGTATTAAAGGGAAACAATTAAGGGTAACTAAAAAATTAGGAGATGGGCGTATTACTACAAAAGCCCCTAATTTATTAGATGATATAATGATTTCCAATTCTTATAATGCCATCCTTAACAAGATGATAAAAGAATCGGAGGTAGAAGCTAAACAAGATTGGTTTAAGACTTATCTTGAAAAAGAACAATGGATGATTGAAAATAAAATAGCTACAATAGAACAATTGCAAGAAATAAAAGAAAGAGATAATATAAAATGGACTAAAATAGATGATGAAATGTTAGATGCTATTGTAGAGTATGATTCTGAAGGTAATAATAATTCATTACGTCTTCCTTTAGACGCTAATGTTATTAACACTCTTGGAAAAGATATGCATACTAATAAAAAAGCTTTAAGTGATATGTTAGGCACTAATTTAGAAGGAATATCTCCTACAAAAATTGTTATAGATTTAGATAATAATGAACGAGAAGAAAATTTACAAAAAAAAGAAGTACCTAAAAAAGATTCTAAAGAAATAAAAGAAAGTATAAAAGATGTTCCTAAAGAAAGTTTAGAACAAGATGTTAACTCTTTTATATCTAAAGAATTAACTGCTGAACAACAAAAAGCACTGAAGAAAATTGATAAAAATAACAATATAAATTTTAAATGCTAAATGGTCTGTAAAGTTGAATTTGTTAAAGCTCCTAATGGAGAAGCCAGCATACTCTATCAGAGTTTAATGCAAAAAGTAAAAAGTCAAAAAAAAGCTTTATCACTATACTTACATTCAAAAACAGAAAGCTATAAAGAATGGAAGAAAGTAAACAAGCTTAAAGATATAGATAAAAATGGAGAAGAACTTCTTAAAAATGTTTTGCGTTATGTTGCAGACCCTAAAGTAAGATATAAACCAGAAGCTATATCACTTACTGTAAAAAATGCTAAAGCTTTATTACGTAAACTTATTCCTAATATTACAGAGAAAGAATACCAATTTATAGATGCTTTAGTATTGCGTAAACTTTCTGGGAAAGAAGACTTATTAGGATTTTATCATAAAGGGATACTTAGTTTTAAGCTCGATGAAGATTCTACAGTAGATACTTATGTATTACGCCATGAAGTAATGCATAAAATTTATAATGAGTTTTTAACCGTATCTGAACAAAAGCGATTAGAGAAGTCTTTAAAGAAAGAATTTCCAGAATTGATAGGAAAATCACAAGAAGATATCGAAGAGCATCTTTCTGATCTTTATATGAAACATGCAGAAGGGCTTTATTCCTCAAAACGTAATGTGATACAAAGATTTTTAGATTTTTTATCTAAGCTCTTTAACACCTATAACGCAAATTATAATTCTTTAGAACGATTTTTTGAAGCTGTTGAATCTGGTACCTTTAATTATAAATATAGGAACCAGAGTAATGGTTATGTTACAAGGGCAATGGTAAATATAAAAAAGACCTTTAAGACAGCCAAGAATTATAAAGATGCTATTGATGCTATTTTAGATAAAGTATATATATATAAAAATGAAGGGGATAATAGTTATCCTATGACTTTTAAAGAGATGTATGTTAAAATCCATAAGTCTTTATTAGAAGAATTTCATATGACTACAAAGGCTTTGAAAGCAGAAGCTTTAAAAGAAGGTACTACAGAAGAAGAAAAAGCACAAATTTTAGAAGCCTTTAAAAAAACCGATGCTAAATATGATAAGCTATTCCAAATACTTAGTAACTACAAAGGTTTATGGAAAGATATTTTCCCAACATGGTCGTTAGAAAATATGCGAGAAGAAACTATAGAAGAAATAGAAGATCGTATACATAATTTTGAGAATCCAGATGATGAAGCAACTGTTGGAATATCAGAACATTTAGATAAAGATTTATTTGATTCTGAAAAAGGGTTGAGTGACACCATAAAAATGGCTTTAGGAACAGTTAAATCGAGAAATGGAGAATTTCTTAATTGGCGTTTTGTTTTTGTAAAGATGTTGCAACTTTTAGAAGGAGTTGACACTTCTTCTCCTTATATAAGAGAGCAGTTAGATGAAAATTTCGCTAAACTATTTAAGACTACTGTAAAGAATTTAGGTAAATTTAGAAAGAATAATACTTATAGGGTTTTGGAATTTTTAGAACAATTGTTAACGGTTACTGAATTTGGTTCCGTTATAGAAAATTTCATCTCCATACCAGAACATGTACGATTTCTACATAATGCGGAAACTGCAGAGATTGATCATTTTATAATTGCTAAAGAAGGTAAAAATGCAGAAAACATCAAAAGTAAGGAACAAGCAAAAAATGAAGGAACTATAATTATTGATAGGAACGGGAGAGACACTAAAGAATTTGTAAATGAGATAATAGAAGCTACTGGTTTAAATGTAATGCAAGTAAGGGCTATATTTGATAAAGAGACCTCCAGAAATTTGTTAGCAGAAGTAGTTACTGCTATGGGTTCACTTTATAAGAAAAATTCTAATATTACTATTGTAGATAAAACTAAAGGTATAGAAGTTACATCTATTGATAGTAAATCAGTTACAGTACAAAGAGCAACAAAAAGTACGATGTTAAAAAACTTAATTAAAAATCTTGATACTGTAGAAAAGATAGAAAAACTTGAATTAGAAATTGCTAAATTATTTAAAAAAAATACATATACACCTGATAAACAAGTAAGGGTATTTTTCCGTATTTTGAAGATGGATAGTTATGCTAAAGCTATAGATCCAGAAGATTTTGATTTAGGGACATTGGCAGAAGATATAAAGTTCTTTGGCATACGATTAAGTGCGCTTGCAAAAGAGATGAAATATAATGCAGATATGGATGTAGAGGCATATATTAAAGAAGATGCTAATAATCTACTTAATAAAGCAGCGCATTTATTATCAAAAGATGATGAGTTATCTCGTGCAACTTCTGCAAAATCTGCTGATGGGAAAACACGTTATCTATGGAATCCAGGACATTGGGCATCTTATGTTATTGATAAACTTAACAAATCTCAACATAATGTTAAGCCTGAATTTTTAAAACTTGAATTTTTTAAAAATAATCCTATTGTAGCAGGGCTTAATAAAATATATAGGTTGATTTATTCTGATGGGATACAAAACATTTCTTGGAATGATGATATTTTTCCTATAGCTTATAATAAAGAAAAGTTTAATGATTTTATAACCAGAAATTTCTTAGGTGGATTTTTAGCACAAATAAAAGCTTCTAATAAAGAGAGTATAAAATATATTCAATATGCCTTTACTCCTTCTGATAGGCCTAATGTACATGGGGCAGAGATGAATGTTTTAAATAAGCAACAAGCTTTAAAAACTATAAAACAAATACTTATTCAGTTTAAATCAAGGCCTAAACAATTTGTATTAAATGGAGAAGGTACTTATGTACAAGATATTGTAGGATATGATCCTGAAAAGGTAACCCATTTTAAAATTCTATGGGATGTCTATAAACAGTTACATCCTGAAAAAGCCATCATAACTAAAGATGGTAGTTATGCTATTTTGGGATTACAAGATATTGAGATAACAAAAGAGCTAATTGATTTAGTATATGATCAGTTTAAAGTAATGTCAAAAGAACTAACAGCGAGAATTGTTAGAGAAGAGATAGAATTAGATGAAAATACGCATTTAATTAAAAATGTAGGTGACACATTAAAATCTTTAGTAGATACGGAACTTTTTAAAGATTGGTCGCCACAAAAATTAACTACTAAAGATATAGGTAGTGATAGAAAAGTAGTAAGTAAGAGTACTTGGAAAGATATGGGAATGTCTAAACAAGAAGCTGATGAAAAAGGAATAACTCGTGATTATCTTATTGAAGAAGAAGCCCTTGAACCACTTATACATGCTTTTATAGTTAATAATTATTTAAATGGATACGCTTTTAACCAATTACTTGCAGGGGATTTTGCTTTTCAAGGCAATGGTGTAAAATCAGTTAAACGCTTTGCGGGAATATTTTCTTCTGGGTTAGCTGGATTAGTAGGGAGATTTGGAGCTTCTCCTAAATTTAGAATGGGTGTAATGAGGGATATAGTAAGTGTAAAAGGAAAGCCAGGTGATCCTAAAAGTGGGAAGATAGCTGAATTGTTACATACTTTATTACCTGATGAAGAAATTTCTACTGCAATGGACAATTTTGCAGATTCTTATGAGATGAGTGATGGTCAAGGATTTATGTTAGAAGAACGTGCAGATGAAATAACTTATAGTTATGGGGTGCATTATAAAGCAGGACAAATTTTCAAACCTGTAATCTTTTTTATTGACGAATTCGGCATATCACGATTTGTTAAATATTCTGCCGTAGTACTTACCGAAGAATTATGTGAAAGATACCCGGAATTAAAGAATATGCGGGATAATATGAGAAAGGCTAAATTAGGGGAACTTGTATTTAATACTGCTGTAAAGGTAGGGAATCCTAAAGTAACTTCAGACCCTGATTTAATGCTTACAGAAGGCTACTCTATTCCTCAAGAATCTACTTTTGAAGTTGATGTTAGAAATTACAGATTGCAATTTAACCCAATGCATAAGTATGGTAAGAATATGGTTACATTTCCATCACAGATGTTGCATTTTATTAACATTCTTAAAGTTAATACAATAGCAGCTAAACGTGTTTATAGTGCACATGCAAATTTGCTTAGAAATAGTTTTAATGAACAAAAAAGATTTATAAGTAGAATTGGGATCAATAATTACATAGCTCGTAAATTAAAAAAACAAGAAGATAGTCCTTTAAGAGAATTTTTAGAAAACGGTATTAAAATTAATTTTCCTGCAATAACGGATAAAGCAACAATACAGTTAGGAGCAGCATTATCAAAATCTATTGTAGAAGTTAAATTTTCAGGAGGCAAATTAGTATTACAAAGTGCTTATGGAATTAAAAAATACCGTTCGAATATAGATTCAAAAGGTCTATTAGAAAGAGAACTAAAATACAAAGTAAAAAAGGATGCTGATGGTAAAGAAACTGTAATGTATGCAGAAGCTATATTGCCTAAAGGTTTTTTAGATGCTGATTCTGAACGTATAATACAACATGCTGTAGATAATGGATTACCTATTCCCGATATTTTTGTAACTCCTGATTTATTTGGATTTCGTCTTCCTTCATCAGAATTACATTCTGCAATACCTTTAAAAGTAGTTGGGTTTTATGATTCTAAAGGTTCTAATATAATAGTTGTTCCTGAACAGGTTGTACCTTTACATGGATCGGATTATGATGTAGATTCTTTATTTGTACTTAAAAGAGAGCATTTAAAAGGTGAATCTACCCCTTATGGATATTTCAAGAATAATAATGGGCTTTTAGAATTTGATTATAAAAAAAATACCAATAAGATGAATTATGATCAACGAGAAGCTTATTGGAAAAACACTATAGTAGAAACGCTTTTAACAGTAGTTTCTGAAGAAAAGAACCGTAGTAGGATGACTACACCTATTAATATGAACCCTTTACATAAACAAGTAAAACGAATAGAACAACAGACAGGTAAAAATTTTAATAGAGAACTTGATTTATCTAATCCTTTAGATAATGCTGAAGCACATAATTCTGCATTTAATGGAGCAATTGGCATTGGAATTTTCGCACAAGGCATTAAGACATTAGCTTATATGGTAAGAGCTTCTGTTAAAAAAGGACTTCCAAAGTTAAAATTAAAAACAGCTGTTACATTAAATGGTGTTACATATGATTCTTTTAAAGATGAATTATCATTATGGGAAAATCTTGATGCTTTTCTTAATGCAGCTATAGATAATATTAAAGAACAAGTATTGCATGTTTTTAATCTTAATCAAGATACTATACCTGCATTTATTGCTGGGATATCTATGGGGATCAATTTAGAAACATTAACTAATCTATTTACTCAAGATGTTATTAAAACAATTTTACAGACTAAAGGATATAAAAATAATCCTGCCCATGAGCTTATAATAGAAAAAATAAAATCAAAACTTAATATTACTTCTGTAAAGTCTAAAGTAGATAATAAAAAGGCATTAGAAGAAGAAGTTAAGCCAGCAGTAGTCGAAGAACTTAATGGAGTTAGTGTAGCAGATGCTTTATCTAAAGAGGATAATAAAGCAACTATTGAAAGCCTTAATGATTCAAATATGATAGATGCTTTAAAACAAGATTTTTCTATTGACATCCTTCTTAAAAAAGGGGAATTAACGGAAGCAGAAACTGAATGGTTGTTTACACAATTACAGATAGCAGAAGTATTTTCTAAATTTTATACTATTGGCAATAAACTTAGTACAGTTGCAAAGTATTTAAATATAATTAGAGGCCTGCCAGTTTTAAAAGAACAATTAGATGATTTAAGGGATATTGAAGCAGAGATGTTTGCAGAAAATGTTGATGGGACAATAGATTTTAAAACACCTAATAAGAATTTTTTAATAGATTTAACAAACTTATTTGAAGAAAATGAACATCTTCAGGCAGCTAAAGAAACAAAGGATTATTTTAATAGCTTATTGGAAAAACATGTCTATAAACATAGGCCAGCTATATATAAATTTGTAGAAACTGTATTTAATTCTGCGATATTAACTTTAAAATTAGATAAAGGTAATAAGGATAAGTCTTTAAAAAGAGATGAAATAATACGTTACCTTATTAATAGTGTTAAATGGGATTCTGAATTTATTGGGTATGAAAATAGCCCTGAATATGTGACAAAAAAAGGTAAAATATTTAGAGGGCAAAAAGCTTTTAGTGCACATTTTATAGATAAAATAGAAGCTTTAAAAAATAAAACTTTAGAAGACAGAAATGAAGCTGTAAAAAATGGGCAAGAAATGGGTGAAAACCTGTTTTTAAAATCTTTATCTATAGAATATAATAAGAATAAGGGATATTGGGTAAGATTTACAGCGGGAAGTAATCTTAAAGCTACAGATATTTACCAACTGCAAGAAGATTTTGAAGCACTTAGTAAATATGATGCTAAATATAATGAAGAAACTAAGACTTATGATATTGTAAATGTTGATGGTATAGGGCATAGCTCTTTACAAAAGGATTTTGTTAGATATGCTATCTTACAATATGGGTTGAAATTTGGGGTAATGAATTATTCTTTGGTTTTACCTTCTGAAATTTATAAAGATTTCTTTACTGCCATGGATAGCCAACTTGATAAAGATACTAAAGATGAAACTTTGTTACATAATATTGAAGAGCATTTTGTATTACAAGCAGCTTTAAATAATGCTTCTATGGTTTATGAATATCGACAAACTCCTATCGTTGTAACACAGGATGAAGATGGGCAAAATAAGACTTATGGAGGAGTTGCCAATGGATATGCTTTTGACATTAGTTTTAAAGCTCCAGATCATGCACCTTTAATTATAAAAAGAGCTTGGAGGGGAAAAGGTAAATATGGAGTAACTACACATACTTTATATGTAAGGTTAAATGAAGAAAGCTCTGATATAGTATATTATCGAAGACTGGGGAATGAAAATCCTGTTGATATTTATAATTCTTCTGATTCTGCAAGGAAAGGAGAATATTCTATTAAAGAGGCATTTAGGCCAGATTTAAAATTATATAGTGTACAAAAAATAGGTGATTCTTTAACATCTATAGCTAAACTTGCTGTAGGAGATATTATACAATTACATGAATGGGACGATTTAATAAATGAACGTGCTGTAGTTGTTGAAATTACGGGTATTGTTGATGGAAAAGCAAGTTATAAAATTGTAGCTTCTGGAGAACCTATTATGATTAACGAAGATGTGAAAAAGAAAGCTAATAGAACTTATTTGGAAAAAGTTTTAAATAAACTATCTAAACGGTTTGGTATTAAATGGGTTGAAAATAACGCTATTCGTCAATTAGGGCAATTTAAGAATGGTAAGGTATTAGTGAATTTTAATAGAGCTGATTTTACTACTCCATGGCATGAATTTGCACACCCTTTTGTACATGCTATTAAAAAATCGAATCCCACGTTATATAATAATTTTGTAAAAGAAGTTCAAAAAGAAGGAAGTATCTTACAAGAAGTTTTAGATTTGCATAATAAGAAATATCCGCAAGATATTAAAACTATTGATGATTTTGATATTATAGAAGAAGCCATTGTAGAAACAATAGGTAGATTAGCAGCACGTAATATCAATCTATATGATAATACACCTATAGCTTTAGAGAAGGTAGCGAAACGATTTATTTTTGCTGTAAGCAAAATTCTTAAAAACTTATTTAATACCTTCATATCTCCAGAAGCTCTTCTACATGATACTACTTTACAAGATATTGCTAACATTATGGTATATGGGACAGGGAATATAAAATTAGGAGAGATTGATAAAAGTTTAACATTTAATCAAGAAGAAAATACAGATAAAATAGTAGATGTTGGTGAAGAATGGACTATTCCAAAAGTAGTTGTTGTAAAAGATGGTGTACAGGTTACTGAAGAAGCAGATTATTATGAACATAAAGTTACCAAAGAAAGAGTTAATAGAATAACATCTAATGAAAATGGGATGATTAATGCTTTTACAGGTAATAAACCTAATGATCATTCTACAATAGCAGAGAAAAAAGCAAAGGCTATATGGGATGATAAAGGCCTTCCTAAAGAAAAAAAATTAAAGATAGTCGATGATAGATTAGAAGACCGGGATGAATATGTGAAAAGGGAAACATCTTGGTTTCAAGCAGGGTTAATAAAAGGTAAGATATTACACAAGTCTTTAGAAAAAGCATATAATCCACAGAAAGCTGATGCTATAAATAAAGAAATTGAAGAACTTTATGCTCGTATTCCTCATGTTCCGGTAGGTTACTATAATTGGGTAGAACGTTATGCTACAAAAATATTAAACAATGCTGGGATTTATCCAGGAGATGATGATACATCGGATAAAGTATTTTCAGAAGTTAAGGTTGTAAATAAAATCCTTAAATTTGGTGGTACTGTAGATATGATGGTAGTCCATTCTGATAGTACTCGTTCTTATTTAGAATTTAAAACAGGAAGAAGTTTTAATTCTAAGTTTACAAATGCCTTATTAAAATATGGTGATCAAGAAGTAGAAATCATAGCTAATGCAAGAAGTAGAGCTAAATTACAGGTAATGTTATATGCTGTAATGACGCGAATGAATAATCCGGAAGTGAGGTTTAGAGATTTAAAAGTTGTTTGGGTGCCTAACAAATACCAAGCATCAAGAGTTGATGCAGACGCTTCTATTGAAGTAGATTCTTATCTTAATATGATTAAACAATTACTTAATGATGATAAAATATTAGCTGATTTAGGATATACTAAAGAAGAAATAGCTACTCTTCGTAAAGAGATAAAAGCTAATTCTACTCTTTTTGATGCTTCATATTATTCCCATAGTTCTAATAAAAGTCTTGATGAAGAAATAGTAAATGAAAAGGATACAAAAGTAATTTTAAAAAGAAAATTAAATAGGTTAAATGAAATATATTCGAGGATAGCTTATGAAAAAGCTCTTCCAGAACAAGATAAAAGAGACGATTCTCGGTTTTTTAAAAAAGACAAAGCTCAAGGAATTGATGAAGGAGCAGAAGTGCAACAGCTTTGGAAAGATATTAGAGCTTTACAGGCTGATCCTGAAATGGATTTTACAGATAGTGAGAATAAAGATATAGGGTTTTTAGAAAAATGGATTGGTAACTATTCTGATGTTAAAAATAAAAATGTTTCTGTCTGGAAAAAGATAAAAGATTCTGCAAAAAGAGAAGCAGAATTAAAATCTGATATGTTAAGGTTTCGATTTAAATCTTTATTAGACCCTGTTTTAAAAGAATATGAAGGTACACACCCAAGTCTTAGAATGAGAAGAGAGGGTAGGTTTAGTTTTAATAATTACAATGCTAATGAAATATTTGCGCCTTTTTTAAAATTTGTTCCTGTAGAAGGTTATGCTTCAAAAAGACAAGAATTAATACAAAAAACTGATGAACAGTATAATGATTTAACAGATAGCCAAAAGGCATTATTAGATTACATGAATGAATTAATGGAGTATTATCTATTTGATCCTGAATCTGTATATAATAAATCAATTACAACAATAAATGTCAATGGTGTTGAGAAAACGGTTAGCTCTTTAGATTTTATGATGCTCAAACAGGGCAGTAAAGCTATAAAGCCATATCGTGGGATGTTTCCTAAGGTTCACAAATCTTATGATGAAATGCGCTGGGAGGCTGGGAAAGGAAATACTTTTTTAGGTACTTTTACTAAATCTTATTTAAAGTATTATTTTAAGACACAACTTACAAATTTCATAGAAGATACTTTTGAAGGAGGTATGGAGAATACACATCTTCCTGTAAAATTTATGGGCAGTGTAAGAATGGAAAATGATCAAAACTATTCTGTGAATCTTGCAGAAGCATTCGATCGTTTTATTATGTATTCAGAATATAAATCCCAAATGGATGTTGTTTATGCTGCTGGTAAAGCAATGTTATATGATATGGAGATAAGTAGTATTAAAGCAAACGATCCAGATAGATATAGCAATACTCTTCAGATGATAAACTCTAAATTAATGTCTGATATATTAAATCAAAAAAGGTTACCTAATGATGCTTTAGTAAAACAAAAAATACGTATTGGCAAGCATTTAATTTCTATTGATAAAATTGTAATAATGTTATTAAAATGGACATCATCTACAGTTATGTGGGCTAAACCTATTTCAGGTACTATGAATGGTGTACATGCTAAACTTTTATTAGCCAGAGATGCTACAAAAGGATCTATCGGTAAAAGGTTTGGATTAGATTCTGTAGTAGATTATACTGTTCGGGATGTAGCTTTTGCAGATGCTGCCTATTTTGGCACTACAAAAGGAAAAGATAATAAGCCAGATAGTGGTTATCTTTATGATGCTATGATGGGGAATACAAGGCATAATAAATTATTTTTATTGTCAGAACACTTTAAATATCTGCCTGATAACTTTGACTTTTATAGACTTCCTGAAAAATCTTTAATGAAAAGGAATAATTTATTTAGCACTTCTAATTTATATCTATTCCATGCTTTACCAGAGGAATATATAAGTTTCACAACTATGGCTGCACAGTTACATCATTTAAAACATCCTACCCTTAAAAATGCAGATGGGTCTGCTAAAAGTATTTATGATTGTTATGAAGTTGTTACTGATAGTAATGGACAAAGTAAAATAGTATGGACTGGTGGAACGAGGGGTTATCAAAGAATAGGAAGTGGTAATGCTACTTCTTTGGTAGAATTAAATGAACTTACTGCACAAGAAATAGCTAAGATGAAAAAGGTCTATGAACGTGTACAAGGGAGTTATAGGAAAGATGAATCTTCTATGTTAGAACATTATGTTCTTGGAAGAGCTGTAATGCAACTAAAGAAATACTTTCCTCGAATACTTTTAAATATAGTTAGAGGTAAGGTTTATGAAACAGATTTAGGATATTTTAAAGAAGTTGGAGAAAAAAAAGATGGCGAGAATATTTATGAATGGATAGCAAGAGCTAATGGGTCTAAATGGACTGCAGCAGCAAAAGGGTTTGCTTATTTAGCTACTTTTAATTTTAGTAAGTATAAAACAATGGATCCAGAAGAAAAGATGCATTTTATAGATGCTTGTATAACTGCTACTACTTTATTTATTTCTTATTCTTTATATATTACTGCTTTTGCAGATACTGATGAGGATGATGAATTAAAAAGAGTTTGGAAAATGTACTTAATAGATAATTATTCGCAACAGTATAATCCAATAGATTTATTAAGGACTACTAAATCAATAGCTATTCCTGTTTCTGCTGCTAAATCTATAAATTTTGCTATGTCGGGATCTAAACTGTTTTTAGCAAGTATTGATTATAGTCTTGGCAATGAAGATAGAGCTTTTACTAACCATGGTGATTTAAAAGGATGGGTAGAATTTAGAAAAGGCATTCCTTATGCTGCAAGTTATTATGATTTTATACGTCGTATGGATAAGATGAAAAGTGTAGATGACTTTTTTGAAAATCATAGTACTATACTTAGATAATCTGGGCGTAAGAAATTTTTTATATTTAAAAGTTATAAAGTGACTTATATAGTTATGTTGCATATAAGTCACTTTTATTAATTTGTGGTTTTTTGTTTTTAGATATATTCTGTATCTTTTGTGGTTTCCTTTGTTTAAAACCATATGTAAAATCAGGAATATAACTTTCAAACCTTTTAATCATTTCTATTTCATATTGCTTACTTGTTTTTATATAGCTCATAGTTTTTAAATTTTTTTTAAAAAAAACTCCTACACTAATTAAAATGTAGGAGTTCCGTTTACAACATTTCAGATAAATAACTAATTTTAAAATTAGGCTAATCTGAATTTTTCTTTATATTATATAGTATTACTTTTATTACCTTATTTGAAGTCATTAAAAATATCTGAAAACAGAATGTTTATATTGTTTATAGTTATGAATTTTAATGTCAATTAATGACGCTCAATTCTAAACGCTTCACAGGCTTCGTAACCTCTGCCTCTGCGTTCGTTATGTCGCCTAAACTCCTGCGACCTTCTTTTAAAATGTTATTTGC
>JAVEPM010000180.1:0-4114 GCA_034008115.1 Methanolobus sp. | reverse complement strand
AACTTTCGAGTTATTTTGCAACACATAGACACGTCTTCCGGAAGCAGCATCTTGAGAAGTTACGACATCCAACAAGTATAAAGTGCAGTTAATTCTCACGAAACCATCTCCTAACGTAACTTATCGACAATTGCAATGTAGATAGGAGAGGTTTTGAATTCCTCTCCCATCTTCATATTGTCGTTTGCGTATATGATTAGAGCGGACACCACAAGGGGGCTAGCCAGTAAGACTGATTCAAGCACACCGCTCGTAAGCATGTCTTCCATTCCTGCAGAAAGAATTGAGGTCATATATCCCTGAGAGGTCTCATCTTCAATCGAGTAACCTACCGCATAGGACACCGTTGGCAATATTTCTGCAATCCTTGCCACTAATTCAGCAGACATCATTCATCCGCTCCTTTCATTCTAACCAGCAGCAACAATCGTAATCGTCACTGCTTTTGCTTCAGCTCTTGCATCATCATAGCCAATGGATATGACTGCTGTTTTGGTAGTATACCCCGTTTTTGATACGGAAACATTGTAGTCGCCATATACAACGGTGTAGGTTCCGTCTGTTTCAGCAGAAACAGTGTCACCGCTACCAATGGTAGAGCCTTTTTTCAAAACAACCGTAGGAGTATCAACGGCGCCTGTTGCATCCACAACGGCAAGCGTTAATGCCACTGAGACAAATTGCAAATTCAAATTCTCGTACACTTCACCCAGTGTGTTACCTTCAACTTCACGATTATGCAAATTCTTGAATGAGGCTTTTAAACCTTCAAGTTTTCTTCCCATTAAGCGTCACCTACGCTTTTTTGGTTCCGTGAATGAAAGCACTTGGGTGTGGAACAGCTGCGCAATATTCGCTTGCAATGTATTTAGTAATGCCTTTGACTGCTTCTCGTTCGGTTTCGATGCGAAGTGGAATCAAAGAGTTCACTTTGTAGAATTTCGATACGTTTCCAATGATGAATTGACCACTTGTTAGGTTTTCATCAATCTCTACACGAAGGGGAGCAATGGAATTAATACCAGTAGGATTGTTGAAAATAGGATACTTAAAGTTCCCATTATCATCAGTTGCAGTAATGATTTCATCATAGACATCTTGGGCAACATAGATTTTTGCACCACGACGATATTTGCCTGTGCAGAGTTTAATCCCGGCAATGATCGCTGCAACAACGGCCCCTGAAGTATAACCGCCCGATACTGCTGCAGTCGCACCATAGGTAATACCTTTGATACGATTATCTTGGCCAGTACCATAAATAAGTTCATTGACCCAATCATCGTTTAAGTCAACAAAGAGTTGTTCGATAATGTAAGCACCAAAATCGATATCTGAAAGTGAACGTACTTCATCCGTTACAGCAATAATTGTTTGGAGGTATCCTTTAGCTCCGGATAATTTACCCCATTCAATTTGGTTTTCTAAACCTGTTGCTCCTTCAGCTTTGGCACGAGCTTTGTCACGTGTTTTGCGATATGGAAAATCAACTAAACCAGGAACGGAAGTCATTGCAATATCGCGAAGGATAGGAGACAAATTCCCTTCATCACGGAGTAGATCCATTACAAGGTTAATTGGAATCATCACTCCGGCGTTGTTGACACCGTTGACTTCAGCAGTCGCTGCAACATAAGTAGTCGCTGTAGTCGTAAGTGCTGAACCAAGTGCGCGAATTTCGACATCGGTAAACTTTTTCCCTCGTGCATGGCTACCAACGATTAAAGCAAGTTTTTCGCGTTTGCTCATCTGCTCAATTGCTTTGGCCCGATTGCTTTCAGGTTCTTTCTTATTGCTCGAATTAAACATTGACAGCGTCTCTTGACGTTGGGCTTCGATTAAACTGGCACGCTCATTCATTAGAGTCTCTACTTCAGTTTTAATCTCTGTAATCCGATCTTGAGAAGCATTCCGTAATTCGACTTCGTAGTCACTTAATTCTTTTGCAATTTTTGCAAGGCGTTCTTTAATATTCATCTGTTTTCCTCCTTTGTTACTTTGCAGAATGAATCATGGCAAGAATATCTTCGACATCACGTTTCTTTTTCGCTTCTAAGGCCTCCACCTCTTTTGAACGAAGGGCCTCCGCCTCTTCGTACCTCCGCGCATAAAGTTCAGTAGCTTCGTATGCGGGATGAGCGACGGCAGCTACATCCCAAAGCTTCCCGATTTTGTGGACCGTCCAAGTGCGCGTTTCCTCATTAAAGGACTCCTCCGCCTGTGAAAACGCAAAACTCATCTTGTCAATCAGACCTTCTCTTACCATCTCGTATAAATCACGACCGGCGGTCGTGTTTGCGAGCTTTGCTCGAATGTCAACACCGTCATCTTTAATATCCAGTGTCAACGTTCCATTTTTGGTGCGTGCTACACACGCATTGTCATTGTGATTCACTTTTAAGAAGCAATCACGGGTATCAGTTGCATCTAGTGCACCTTTTTTAATGATTTCTTTATATTCGATCCCATTGTCTTTAAATAAGACAGTCTCTTGATCAAATACAATTGCTCGCCCCTCGATAATCATCTCATCCGACTTATCAGGTAATTCGATGGATCGAACATTAATAATTGGGTGACGATAATCCTTTTTCAGTGGTTTTGGCATAGATCTTTCCTCCATTTCATTTGAGGCAAACCATTCCTTGATAATTGTTCGCCATTCTTCTTTCTCGAGTCGTGTCTCATCTTGTTCCAATCTTAATAGGCATTCTTCCTCTCCTGGATTCAATTCGATGTACTCAGGATTAAATGAAGAAAGCTGTTCGCGCAATGAATCATTTACACGGCTCTTGATAATATAGGCATTGCTCACTTTTGAATCGCCTAAAAATTGAAGAACTGCATCTAATGTGTTCAATGCCAGTTCATGAGAAACATGCTTTTGAACATAGCGCTCTTTTCGAAAAGAAAATGCGCCAATCAGCGCATCATAGTCATAAACCATATCGTTGGATTCCATGTGCTTTGCGACATAGGTTGTTTTACCACCACAGGGTGGTCCATGGACTACAATCATTTTCATGGTTCAATTTCCTCGTTATCTTTATTCGGACCAACGTCTTGATACTCATCTAGGTTTTTGCTGTTGGTAAAGTTTAGATTCGCGTATTCCTTTTCTCCATTTTCGGTGATTGGCATGCCCAATAATCTCATGACATCATTAGGCCGGAAACTCGGTAATTTCAAATATGCATTTGCGACTTTAATCTTCGTGCTCATGCTTGTCGCTCTTAGTCGGTCATTTGCAATTGCAATTCGATTTCCATGAGAAATCTCAGTTTTCGAAAACAATTTGAAGGTAAGCTCTTGCTCTAGTTTATTGATGAAAGGCGATAGACTAGATTCGTAGTAGGATTGCCATTGATCCTCTGTAAAACTAGCATTCACAATGGGCTGTGATATCCCGAGATAGTTGTAAATTTTGTCTTCGAAGATCTTCATTTCATCAGCATTCGCATATTTTGCCTTAGATTCTACAGGAACTAATTCTTGAGCACCATCTAAATAGATGACTCCTGTTCCTGATCCACTTTTTAGGTAAGTTTCTGCGAATTTATTAGAACGTCGCTCTTTTTCATCATCCGATAGCACCGTTCCCGACTTAACAATGAAGCGGATGTACGCGGATGATTTTACTGCAGCTTGAATTCCTTCGTAGTTCATTGAAATAATATCTAGAACCTTCTTGATTGCTGAATTGCTTTCGCCTAGAATATTAGGCCCTGCATTGCGCGCGAGGTGAATCACATCATCAAGCTTGGCGTACTTTGTCACTCCATTTAATTTGAAACTAATGACTGGGTCGCCCTGCTCTGTTACCCTGAAATCCACATTGTTTTCATAAGGGTCAAGGATCCATAGTGCTTTTAATGGCTCCTTGGCTTGTAGATAATCCCATTCAATCCAAATAAATGCGTTGTTAGCGCTATAATACTGGTTGGCCACGCGCTCCCAAAAGGCAGAAGCATTTGTTGTGGGGTTCGGTCTTAATGACAAGATTCGGTTGATATAATCCTTTTTAGGATCTGTAGAAGGAGTATCTTTGCTGAAGACTTCAGGAGTAAGTACTGAAGCATGCCGAGCATGTGCATTGATACATGCGTTGTAAACG
>JAVEPM010000179.1:0-4119 GCA_034008115.1 Methanolobus sp. | reverse complement strand
CTTATACTTGACCGTTATGGGCAAGTAAAAGAAACGTCAGCACAACAATAGGAAAAATAATGAAATGAATTTAACTATATTTTATTCGTGGCAAATGACAACTGATGAAGTCCTTAACAAAGAATTCATCAGAACTTGTATTGATGAAGCAATAGGGAATATTGCTAATACAGGACAACTTAAAGGTGTCTCTTTTAAAGTTGAAGAAAGTACAAGTAATTTGGGTGGAACACCAAATATACCCGATACAATTGAGCAAAGAATACGAGACTGTGATATTTTTATTGGTGACTTATCTGTTGTGAATAGTTTTTCACCCCTTGAAAAATTTATTAGAAAAATACAAAAAAGACAATTACAGTATTTTATAAACAATAATGTTTATGGAGAATTTAATAGAGCACTTGCAGAGTTAGACTTTCAACAAGTAATTTCAGTTATGAATGTAGCCTATGGTAATCCCAACGAAGACTCTTTAATGATACCATTCGATACAAGACATAGAAGAAACCCAATTACATATTATCTTAAAAATCAAAAAGTTTCTGAAAGTGAACAAACAAAATTTGTTCGAATACTTGAAGATGCCATAAGAAAGTCTGCTTTAGTAGCAATTAATAATTTAAAAGTTAAGTATAAGCCTTTTATTCGTTTTTCAGAACATATTAAAGAACCTAAGAATCAAGAACGATTTTTTGAAAATGATTTTATTAAGGATGTCAAGCAAAAAATAATTGAAAATAAGAAGAACATAAGATTAATAGGCCTTTCAGGACTTGGTAAAACAAGGATTGTAATTGAAGCTTTTAGAGAACCACAGGACATCAGATTGAGTTATCTTTATTGTGATGCTTATTTGGATGATTTTTCCTCTATTCAAACTGCTGTAGAAAAAATCAACAATGATAAAGAAAAGGCATACATCGTTATTGATAATTGTTCCGAAGAACAATTAAACAAAATAATACTGTTAAAAAACAGGATTCAATGTCAACTTCCACTTCTAACAGTATTCAATCAACCAGAAGAGGTTGAATCAGATAAGTGTTTTTACATAAGAGTGCCAAAATCCATGGATGACATTGTTGAAAAGATACTGGATAAAGAAGCTAAAAAAATCAACAAAGAGTCTCTACCCGTTATAAAAGAATTTTCTGGTGGTATACCACTCATGGCTAAATTACTTGTAAAAAGTATTAATGAAGGAGAGGAATTTATTGGAAGGTTAGGCGATGTTGACTTATTGTCAAAAATACTTAATACAGCAAAGGAATCCAATGAAAGAAAAATTCTTCGTTCTTGTTCAATTTTTGATTATATAGGAATTGAAGGTGATGCAAGAGAACACCTTAAATTTATTGCTACAAATAAAAATATTACTCCTGTAGAAGGAATAGATTCAGTTATTATTAGCGAATTCGATAGTGTAATAAACAAGTTTTCAAAAAGAGAAATTTTTGAAAGGAAGGGTCGTCTCATTAGCATAAGACCAAAAACATTAGCTTTGTTTCTTGCAACAGAATGGTTCGAGTTATGTAGTCAAGAGCGACTGGAAAATTTATTTGATAATATCCAAAACCATGACCATTCTAAAGTTTTAATAGAATCATTATGCAAGCAAATACAATTTCTTGGATATAACGATAACGCTAAGAATCTTTTTAACAAATTATTAGCGTATAATGGCCCTTTTGATAATGCGAAAGTTGTAAATACAGAGTTGGGTTCACGCCTCTTTCGCTCATTTGTAGAAGTGAATCCTATTGCTGTAGCAGATAATTTATATCGTTTGTTTGGCTCAATGACTGCAGATGAGCTTGTTAAAGTTGAAGAAGGAAGGCGAAATCTCGTATGGACATTAGAAAAATTATGTTTCGATAAAACCACATTTGAAAAAGGGTCAAAACTGATGATGTCTTTTGCTGTTGCGGAAAATGAAACATGGAGTAATAATGCAACAGCTGAATTTATTCGATTATTTAAAATACTATTGCCAGGCACTCAGGCTAATTTATTAGAAAGACTAAAAATAATTCAATGGGGCTTAAGCAAGGATGATGATTATAAAGCACTTTCTTTTAAAGCAATTAATTCAGCATTTCAGACACAAGGATTTTCTTACTTCTCTGGTGCCGAAAAACAGGGGACTAAAAAACTAGAACATTATCAGCCAGATACAAAGGAGATAAGGGAATATTGGGCTTATCTAATTTCGATATTAAAGGAAGAAATATTATCAGGTACAAAATACCTTGAACATAGTTGTAAAATATTATCTCAAAACATAAGAGGTTTTGCTCGTTCAGGTGCAATTGATTTAATGCTGCCTGTTATAAATGAAGTTTTAGTATTCAAAAATAATGACTGGGATGAAATGTTAGACTCATTATATAGTGTTTTGAATTATGATTCAGATTTTATTAATGAGGATACAAAAGAAATAATTCTTAGTAATATTGACGCTTTAACTAAGGATGATTTCGTTTCAAGATTTCTTGAAGTTAAAAAACATAGGAAACGAGGTAAAACAAAAATATCTTTTCAAGACAATATAAAACATCAGCAAGAAGTATATTCAAATTTAGCAACTGAATTTGTTGAAAAAGAATACTATTCCAAAGATATTTTAATGGCTTTATATAGGGAAAACGATTCATTTTCAAATCCATTTGGCAGTACTATTTCACAATTGATTAATAAGGACTTTGATAAAAGTGTTTTATTTATCGATTGCTCTTTAGACGTTTTTAATGAACTATCACAATTTAATCCATCAATATTTATCGACTTCTCTAAGAATATTAGTGAAGATGTGCTTCAGTATTTAATAAATTCTATAAGTGTTAATCCTAATTTGTCATATTTGCTTTTTCCGATATTAGGCGTAAGACGAACAGAATTTGACAATTTGGATATACTATTCTCTTTTATTGATAAAGACCTTTCTTTATTGAAAAATTTCAGAACATTTTTCAATTATCATATAATTACACCTGAAAATGATGTCAAAATTACTGAATTATTAAAGCGTATCTGCAGTTATGGTGAAGAAGGGTTGAATAGTACAATATCTATAGCTTCTAGTATTCTATTCTTCAATCAAAATGTAAGTCAGTTTATTGTATTAACCGAATTTATTAAAGAAACAATTAAGAAGATATCCTTTGAAAATAATAAAGAATTAATAACCGATGACTTTTTCCAATTGATTACACACCTTTTAGAAAAGTTAACTGTTGTTGATTTGGCAGTATATATAAACAATCAAGTAATTAGTATTTCAAATAATACATCAATTTCTCTTTCTTTCAACTATAATTTCGAAAGGCTGTATTCTTTAATGTTAGAAAAATATTTTGATGATATATGGAATGACCTTTCAAAAGCATTACTTTCTGAAGGTGACCTATATTGGAGATACTATAATTTCAAAGGATTATTGGGGTCTCATATTGGAAGTAGTTCAAACACAGCAAATATTTTATTTAAGCAAGAGAATCATGAGAAACTCCTAAAATGGTGTGAGGAAAATTCTGAAATAGCACCTGAAAGGCTAGCATCAATGGTTCCAATATACCAAGACAAAGGTTTCCATTCACTTGTAATCTCTTTATTAGATAATTATGGGAACAACCAGAATATGTTAGATTCTTTAAGTGCTAATATGGGTTCGTTTTCATGGTCGGGTTCTACAATACCATTGTACGAGCAAAAGATTAATGCTTTAGAAAGCTTGATACCTCATGATAATAAAATAGTTGAGGAGTGGGCTATACAGAAAATAGAATGGACTAAAAAAGATATTGAAAGAGAACAACAAAGAGAAGATGAGGAGAAATTTTTACATAGCTAAAATAAAGAATACCAGCCCATAACATTTTGTATAAGTAATGGCAGGCAATGTGGTAAATTTCAAGGTTTGTAGCCCGCTCAAACTGCGTAGCGGTTTGACAGGGAAGTGTCACGCAATCTGCCACAACTCATACAATATTCCGTTATGCTTTATATTGCAAAGACAAAACAAACTCACAAAATAGAAATAAAATGAAAAGGACATTTTTTATTACTTTATCCATTTTGTTTATTAATCAAAGTTTCTTAATTGCACAGGAAAATGGA
>JAVEPM010000178.1:0-4140 GCA_034008115.1 Methanolobus sp. | reverse complement strand
TATTCATTATCGGTACGATATCCGTATATCTTATAACAGTATGGGTTGGGTTTTTAATCAGCGATAAGTGGGGTAAGTATAGGAAGTTCCGGAGCAGAAAAGGAGGGCGTGGATGATCGCGATAATTATTGCATCAGCAGCCGTGGTTATATCGGGACTTTTGATTTTGAGGGGTATATTTAAAACTAAATAACTCATGACACCAACAGAATTAAATACAGAATGCTGCGCGAAGGCAAAGGAATTGATTAACACATTTTATCAGCCGCTTGGTCATTTAGGCTGCAATGTAAATTCAGATACGATGTGGGCACACGCTAAACAACGAGCTTTAGAAATGTGTAAGATAATGCTTGAAGAACACAGTTGTTACACCTTAAACGATGGGCGATGGGCTTACTGGTCACAAATTGAGATAGAAGTAAATGCCCTATAACGATACAGCTATGAATAGTGGCTGATTGCGGGCGCACAAGATTCATATACAAAACAGCCTACAAGCGGGGCAGGTCGCTTGAATTAATAACTACACCAGCCATTATTTATAGGTGGTGTTAAGCGCAGTAATTTATGAATGTCTGTGAAAAAATATACAAAATAGGTGCTGAAAATAAGATTTACGGTACTGAAAAAGGAATTTGTCGAATAACTGGAAATGAAAGCGTTGGGGTAAATTTCGAAAAATGGGTTCGTGATACATTCAACGACCACGACTTTCTTTTTCCTGGCACTATAATTTCAAATGAGGCTCTTTTTTGCTTAGATGAAGCATCTGAAATTATTCAGAAAAAAACAGGAAGAGATAAACCTCAAAGATTTCGAACTTATTCGCACATTGTAAAAGATGGCGAATGGTTTTGCCTGACAAAGGCGGATAAACGACAAATTTTACAATTAATTGTTGAAGGGGCTGAAATGGTCTGTTTGACCGAAACAGGTCAAAAACACGTTCTTTTTAAGCACAAAACAGGCATGTGGCAGCTTGACGAATTGCATATTAAACCTGATGTTGATTTACTCGGATTACTTCATTACCACATGTGCGAATTGCTTGCCTATCAATTTTCTCAAACTGAAATTATTACAGGCGATTACAGTTCCGGGAGAATTATTAAAGCAGGTTTGCAAAACTGGCAAGAACATGAGAAAGAAATTAAACAACATAGAGGTAGCGGAATATTTGACTTTACCGCCTTTATGCTTTATACTGATGAAAAGAAACAGGCAACGCCAGAACCTGTAATTAAACCTGGCAATAAAATACAAAAATCATTATGGGATTAACTCAAGAAATCGTTGCCGAAAACCTTTTATGGGGGCTTTGGCGCAGCATTACAGAGGATTACAAAATACAATATCCTCGTGAAATTTGGAAGCATTTTGAAAACGCTCTGCGCTCTGCAAGCTATACCGATAGCTTAAAAGTATTTTTAACCAATTTTCAACGCCGGATACCAATAGACATTCAGGCACAATACAACAAAGATATTCTTTCAGTTGTAGAAGCCGGTGAAGATGATAAGGTGCTAAACTGGTTAAGAACTGAAACTACTTATCTCACAATGCTTGTGAGATTACGCAACCAAGACAGAAAAGAATCAATAAAATTTGCAAACGGACAATTATGAAAACTTACATTTTAGAAGGAACTTGCACGGCTTTAAGTTCAATAAGCCACAATGGCGGAGAAAAAAACGGAACTATTGTGCAATTGCGCCGTGAAAAATTTGTACAACCAAAAGGAAACGTTGTTGAAATTCCTGTTATTTCAGGAAACAGCATTCGAGGTAAACTCCGAGATTTAGCCGCAATCGACATCTTGACAAAAAAAGACGGCATTAAAGTTCAGGTTGACGCCGATAGTTTCAACCTATTATTTTCAGGCGGTTCGCTTGAAAGTGTTGGCGAAAAGAACCTTGACATTGAAAAGGTGCGCCAGCTTCGAAAAGATATTCCGATGATTAGCGTTTTAGGATGCTCAATTGGAAACGTTATTTTGCCCGGGAAAGTTGATATTGGTAAAATGATTCCTATTTGCAAAGAAACACTTCATTTAATTCCTGAAAAAATTCATGGAACGGAAGAAATCAAAACCATTTGGGAATACTGTCAGGTTGAAATGAACACAAGGAAAGATGATACGAAAGACGAGAACAAGCGAGAGTTTATAAAACCCGAATTTCTTACAAATGAACTAAAGGGCGGTCAGATGATGTATCACATGGAAACGCTCGTTGCAGGAACTCGATTTTATTGGAAAGTGTGTTTAAGAGACACAACTGACATTGAAACAGGTGCCTTCCTTTCAACTATTCAAAGCTGGGCAAATCAAAGTTCACAGGTTGGCGGAAATGGGCGCGTTGGACATGGAAAACTGAAAGTTGATTTAACTGAAACTTCCGTGGTTGATTCTGAAATGGAATTTACAAACTCTGATTTTGTTACTTACATTGATAAAGCTAAAGAGGCAAAGAAAGATGTAACTGAATTCTTTGAAAAAGGAGCGGCTAAAACACTTTTTGAGTAATGGATAATTCAGATTTTAATCAGAAAATAGCGATTAGGCAGAAGGGATTAAAGCTTTTGCCTAATCCTAAAATAATCGTAGATATGTATGCAGGTGAGGGTCATTTAAGCAGAAGCTTGTGGAGTAAGTTAGGAGCTAACCTAACCTGTATTGAAAAAGAGCAATGGAAAATAGAGAAATTAGATTTTGACTGCATAAAGATATGTGATGACAACAGAAATCATATTGAATTAGCTTCAAAAGCTGATATTGTTGACCTTGACGCTTATGGTTTCGTAATGAAAAACTTAAAAGACATTCTTAGCTTTAATAAAAAGACTCAATTGCTATTCTTTACCGAATCAAATCCATTTTGCAAGTTTATGAGCAAAGTTGTTGATGAAATAATTTCGCTTGATGTTACTTGTTTTTGGATTGAGAAATCGAACCAATCAAATGTATTTTACGGATTTATTTATAGAAAATTATGAACGAACCATTCAAAAATCTAAGAATACGCGCATACCTAAAAACAGGTGTGATTAGCGACCAGTATTTACCGCTCGATGGTGTTTTGTATTATCACCTTGTGCGCCGTGAAATGGGTGAAGAGCTAATAACCAAAAGCCGTGAAAGCAATGTAAGGCAAGGCGCAAATATTACTTTGCCGATTCAGAAATCGGGACCCAAAAACGATTTTTGGTTTTATGCCTGTTCATTTGCTCAATTTCCGCAATCAGTTGTTGAAGATTCAAGCTTTAAAGTAAAATCGGGTGACTGGCTAAGGCATGATAACCATTTTAATGCAAAAAAGAAGATTGACATTACAAGGGGTAAATTTAAAAACGCACACATAAAACTTTATTACCGACATTGTATATACATCGACTGGTATTGTGTTGGGTGGCCTGATAAACTTGCAGAATTACTGCAATTTTGCATCAATATTGGCAAAAATACAGGCGATGGTTGGGGGGAAGTTCTTAAATGGGAAATAACCGAATGGCCAGAAGATTGGAGCGTTCGGGGAATGGGAAATAAACTTATGCGAAATGTCCCAATGCAGCAAGATAAGCCTGGTTTCTTATACGGTCTTCGTCCAAGTTATTGGAATCCACGTCACATTTCAGTTTGCAAGATGCCCGATTGATGCACGTCTTATTATTGCGCTTAACGCCCGTGTATGGCGCGTTTTAATGCGCTATACACACCGTTAGCACGTTCAATTAAAGAAATTAATAACCAATTAAATGATGAATTATGATACCTGAAAATTTAATTATTAATGACGGATTCAGAACTATTCGTATTGATTTATACAACGAACATTTAACAAAAAAGCCGACATGCAGGATTACATGCGCGGAAGAGTGTGAAGATGTTATTGATTTAGATGGTGAATGGCGTTGCGATGATCCTCAAGATGCTTCATTTTATGTCGGAGTAGAACAAATAGATAAAATCATCTCTAAATTACAGGAAGCGCGGTCTTTTTTACAGTGAACCATAACGCCCGTGTATAGTGCGTTTTAATATTATTAATATTTAAAAACATGAACGATGAACACAAAAGAAATGTATAATGAAATGAAAACAATCCCTTTTGAACCACAAGGGAAACTCCCTGAAAATCT
>JAVEPM010000177.1:0-4141 GCA_034008115.1 Methanolobus sp. | reverse complement strand
TTCTGGCAAGGTTAAGAAGAAAGACAAAGTGCTATTCCAAAAGTCTTGAAATGTTAAAATATTCTGTTCTTCTCTTAATGAAGTACAGGAATAAAGAGATAGATATGTTTAATTAACAATGCCAAATTGTAAAGTATGTCTCCAACCATTCACAGAAGCCTGATGTCAAGCAGCTCAATAACTGGAACTACAGACAGTTTATATCCAGAGTCTTGAAGACTCTGTTTCAGATCTTAAAAAACCCTTGAAGAAGCAAAGTTTGATCTTAAAAAGATGATATGTTCTCATAATCTTCAAACAAAATCCTGAATTAATAGGATGATATGTGTGCCTCAGTACTCATAGGGTTCATCACATATCAGATTTGGTTTTATCATCATTGGCACACAAGTTCAGGTTAAAGATCAGATGACTTCTTTAATCTCATCAACTATTTTTTTGGCAGCCAGTTCAGGTTCATATGACTGGTAAATACTTCTGCCAACGATTACCCAGTCAGCACCTGCTTTTATGACATCGCAAGCCCTGCCACCCTGTGCACCCACACCGGGTGATATTATTGATAGCTTGTTTCCTATTATTTTCTTTATTTCAGTAACACGCTGCGGACGGGTTGCAGGTGCAACGACACCTGAAGCCTGTGCATCGGCTGCCATTTTTGCAATGCCTTCTCCAACCTGCTGCATTAAATCAAGAGCACCAGGGTGGCTCATTTCGGTAACTACGAAGATATCTTTTTTCTGCTCTTTTGCAATTTTTACAGCTGCTTCAAGACTGTCATGCCCCGTGAATCCCTGGACAATTACAGCATCTGCACCTGCCTTAAATACCTGCTCGCAGATAAGCCGATTTGTGTTTGGTATGTCAGCAACCTTGAAATCCGCAATTATAGGTGCGTATTTTGAAAGTTGGCCTATTATGTCCATTCCTGTTGCAAGAACCAGAGGGTAGCCAATTTTGATTGCATCTACATATTCGGCAACTTTTTCGGATATCTTTATGGCTTCTTCCCTGTCTGTGACATCAAGTGCAAGTATAAGTCTTGTGTTCTTTTCCATGTAAATGCTCCTGAATATATCTTTTATAAATCCGCAAGTCTGCTTCTTGCTGCAGCGACCATGATTGGAAGTGTTATTCTTGCATCAGAAATCCCAGATCTGACGGGATTTTCAAGTTTATCTTCTTTTGAATGGTCTTGCATTTGATATTTTTGTATACGCTGATTTACATCAACAATGTTCTTTAAGGTTTCTTCGGAAATGTATGTACTTTGAAATGAGTTGAAGGATTTCAAGTATGATGCTAATTGTTTGTTCTGGTGTGTGAAAGGGCATACAGGGCTCAAATACAAGAGATGAAAACAGGGCATTGTTAATAAATGGTAGTTATATATGATAAGAACCTATATTCTTTATGAACTGCCCAAAATGTAAGAGTTCCAGTCACAAAAAAAATGGTATGGCTGCTGGCCGCCAGCGCTACAAATGTCATGATTGTGGATACAACTATTCAGTGCAGCTAAAATCAACTGCCAGTCCTGATTCTGTTAAACGACAGGCTTTACAACTTTAATTAGACGAAATGCACACTTATATCGGAAACAAAAAAAATATTATTGGATCCGGATTGCTGTTGATAGAAATGGGAAAAAGTTCATCGACTGCTCTTTTGCTAACAGGGAGACGAAAACAGGACAAAAGCTCTGGAAAAAAATAAAGAACAAAGATATTGGAGAAGTGATGACCGACCACTGGAATGCATATGCAGAATTTATTCCAAGAAACATTCTAATAGTATATTCAGGCACTTTCTGGCGAGATTGAGAAGGAAGACAAAGTGCTATTGCAAAAGTCTTGAAATGTTAAAATATTTTGTTCTTCTTTTAATGAAGTACAGGAATAAAGATATAGATATGTTTAATTAATAATGCCAAAATAGCTTTACATGAGAAATACATAATATATTTTGGTAGCCCGGCACGGATTCGAACCGAAGTTGCGGGATCCAGAGTCCTGCATGATTGACCACTACACTACCGGGCTATGCTGAATGCATTTCCTTAATTGTAAAGGTTAGATATTAAGATATCGGTCGAATGATTATTCAAGTCCTTCAGGATTTTCATCGAGAATTGCAGTCCACCACCATCTGGCCATGTCCATCAGATCTTTACTGAACTGTCCCGAAAGACGATATTCCCGATTCTTGTGAGAAATAAGGCCAGCACCGAGTAATTTATTACGCATGGCATAGAATGAAGCACGTCCTATATCCAGCTCTGCAAGTAGTGATTCCCATTCACTTGTTTTGATAGGATTACCACTTTTTTGGCGATCTTCAACCATCATAAGAAACTTCTGGCCACGAACGGCAGTTGCCTCTTCCTGAAAAAGTCTTCTCATTAGATTGTAGTATGGATCCCTGGAATGTGTTATACGGGAATTAGAATCTGAACGCACAACTATGGTAGTAGATGTACGTGGAGCATTTTTTACAATGGACATTAAAAATCAAGTTTAAATAAATATCAACAGCTTGAAGCTGTTGATTGTGATTCCAGCATATTCTTGATAAGGTCCACATATTCTTCTTTCAAAGAATAAACTATAGGAGTCTTATAAGATTCCTTATGAGATCTTAGTACACCTAATTTTGAATAGATGTAACCCACCATTGATGCCACTGCACTGCGTGAAATATCATACTTTTGAGCGATATTTGCATGTAATTCATCAACAGTTGTCTCATTTGCATTTAAGAACAGGGACAATATATGACTACGGAGTCCATTATAATCGAGTTCAATGAACTTTTGTAATCTTCGTTTTATTTTTGCGCGAATTGAGTCCATAATTTCACCTCACATATAGCACAACCCTTTATATAGGTTTTAACCTATATATATGTTTCTAAATTTTTATAATATGAAGTTAATTTATAAATTGAGACTAGAAAAAGTCTAATATGATCAAAACATTCTATTAAACCTCAGTTTTTTGGTGACTATATGGATATCAAATACGATATTAAAAAAAATGTGATGCAGGTTGATAGTGTCAATCTGAAACCCCAAAGTCTTGACATGAATTTCATTGGAGTTTGCAGTCATTGTAATTCAAATGTAGTCAGTATCAGTTATCATGCCTACGATAGTGGAACGATAGTAGCTGCAAAGTGTAGTTCATGTAATAAGTTGTTTGCCATTGTATATGACAAAAACTGGGCATGGCAGAATGAGGAGTTAATATCTCAATTTTTTGATCTTGAAAATAGCAATAATCTCAAATTTCTTGAGGAAATCGACAATAAAAAATTGAAGGCTGTTTTCACCCCTGCCGAAATAAATGCTATGTATGCAAAGGTTCGTGGTGAAAAATATGTTCGTCAATACCTTTACAGAGCCAGAAAAAAATATATGGATTTTAAAGATCTGTTTGGGCTTCAAATTGATATTTGATCATAAATTTATGCATTAACTTGTTGTGTGATAAATATAAATCCATAGTACATTTCTGCATGAGATTTGGTGAACACAATGATTTTTGGCATTGTTAATAAATGGTAGTTATATATGCTAAGAACCTATATTCTTTATGAACTGCCCAAGATGTAAGAGCTCCAGTCACAAAAAGAATGGTATGGCTGCTGGCCTTCAGCGCTACAAATGTCATGATTGTGGATACAACTATTCAGTGCAGCTAAAATCAACTGCATTTCCTGAGTCCGTCAAAAGGCAGGCTTTACAACTTTATCTTGAATGATTAGGATTTCGTTCAATTGGACGTTATTTAGGAGTTAGTCACGTTTCTGTGTATAACTGGATAAAGAAATTCGGCCAGGAATTAGAGGATTTAAAGAGCGAAAATAAGATATCGATCGTTGAATTAGACGAAATGCACATTTATATCGGAAACAAAAAAAATATTGTTGGATCTGGATTGCTGTTGATAGAGATGGGAAAAAGTTCATCGACTGCTCTTTTGGTAACAGGGGAACGGAAACAGGACAAAAGCTCTGGAAAAAGATAAAGAACAAAGAGATTAGAAGTGATGACCGACCACTGGAAGGCATATGCAGAATTTATTCCAAAAAACATTCATACTCGATCAAAAGCTGAAACATATACTGTTGAAGGATATAA
>JAVEPM010000044.1:0-27228 GCA_034008115.1 Methanolobus sp. | reverse complement strand
AAACAGAAGACGCAAGAAATTGGGAAGAAACTTATCAAGATTCCAAGGTTCTATGCCAGTTCAAAGACATGTTCTGTCTGCAATGCAATCAACAAAGGATTAACTCTGGATGACAGGACATGGACATATATTTGTGGGACAATTCATGATCGAGACACCAATGCTGCTATCAATATCCGGAACTATGGAATGACATTAATACAACAAACCGCAGGAACTGCGGGGATAGCCTGTTGATACTTAGTAGAGAACTACTATTGAGCAGGAAGCCCTGACCCTTTAGGGTCTGGGTAGTTCACATATTCATAGAACTATGACTTTCTGATAAGGAAGGATGAAAAATTGACAGGAATTAAAAGATTGGTTCTGGATGTGCTTAAACCCCATCATCCATCAATTGTTGAATTGTCTAACTCACATTCCGCAGGTCGACAATAAAAGTTCATCATTTTGCTTGGTAATGATTTTGATTATATGCTCTGGAAAATATGTTCTGCTTGTTCAATAAGAATGCAACCAAAACAAGCTTTTCCTGAATATATAAAAATAAGATTGATATTAATTATGTTTGAAAAACGCTATCATGCAAAATTGTTCAAAATGGAATTATACCTGCGGAATGTGAGGTCTAAGACACTAAGTATACTTCCAGGAGTCCATGGCGTGAACCTTAGTCTTTATGAGGTAGACCAACAAACAGAAACGGTCAAAATTACCGTTGAAGGTGAAAACTTGGTTTATGAAGATCTGAAACAATCCATAGAAAATCTCGGAGCGGTTATCCACAGCATAGATGAGATAGCTGCAGGAAAGAGGCTTGTGGAAGAAGTTGAGACCCTACAGGAGAGATAAAGAAATAAGATAAATGTCCTCTATATGATGGGACATGTTTTTTATTTTTTATTTTTCTCAAAGGCTGTTATGAGCTTTTGCAATATTACGAACGACCCCCTCATGTTCTGTGGGAAAAAGACCAACTGTAAAAACGGTCAATGCCTCGTAGTAAGCATTTATTGCCATTTCAACATTGCTTTGTTTATCGCCTATTTGCGACATTGAAAAATAAGCGTTTCCAAGGTTGTTTTGAACAGTAGCATACTCTACAGGACGATTTTCAATTGTATATACTTCAAGAGCGTTGTTAAAAGCAATTATAGCACTGTCCAGGTTTTTCTTTTTGTCACTGATTTCCGACATTTCAATATAAAGATTACCAAGGTTATTCTGAATTCCGGCATACTCTAAAGGATAGGTATCTTTCCTGAAGACCCTTAGTGATTCTTCATATGCATCAAGGGCATTTTGATGGTAAAGAATATCGCTTTTTGCAGTACCTGCCTTACGCCAGGCATTTCCAAGCTTGTTATGTATGGTAGCAAAATAAATTGGATCCACAGCTATAGAATAATAATCAAGAGCTTCTTTGTAGTGAATAACGGAACTGTTTATATTATATTCAAGATCCTGAAAATCTGATAATTTTAAGTATGCTTCACCCATGCCATACTGCACCCTGGCACACCGAGCAGGATACTGGTCATTTGTGAGAAATCTTAAAGATGAATTATATGCGTTGATACCGTTCTGTAGATGATATGAAGCATTTGCATTATCCACTGAAGCCATTTCTTGATATGTAGTCCCAAGGTAATAGAAAGTCATTCCGTTTTCAAGGGGAAATTCATTAGACTCAATTATTTCAAATACTGAGTTGTAATGGTCCAATGCACGATCATAGTTACCTTCTTCCCGCATTGTTAATGCCTTTTCCCAGGAGGAATCTACTCTATATGTCACTATTTGCTTTTGTATATAATCACCAAAGAGGCCATAGCTTAGTACAAGGCCCAGAATAATAGCAAGAAATATAAACAAATATTTTGAATGACTTTTTGGAGCTGGGATTTTAACATTCATGTGATCATAATCGCTATTTTTTGCAAATTATGTTAGCAAAAAATTAAAGTGCTTTTTAATAAAGTAACATATGTACTATTAAGTAACCAGTATAAAAAGCAGACGACACTTTCAAATGAATATGCAATTCAGGTCTAACTGGTTTACACAGATCTCATTCTAAATTCCCAATTACTTCTGCAAAAGCAAAGTTTGGTTTTACATCCTGAATCTTTATCCTCACACGATCTCCAAGCTCAACCCCTTTGACAAAAACTACAAATTTGTCTATTAGAACCGCACCATCGCCACTTGAGCCAAGTTCTTTGATCTCGACTTCGAACTCATTACCACGCCTGACAGGTGATGTAAGGAACTTTTTCCCAATTACGTAAATCTCAGCACTCTGGGATCGCGAAGCTTTGGGAGAATAAGAGCGTGTGTAAGTGAAATTGTCCTTTACCTCTTCAAGGAACTCCTTGAACATATCACCCTGGAATACCTTGACAACAAAATTCCCCCCGGGTTTAAGAATTTTCTTTGCGCATCCAAGAGCAGACCGGCTAAGATCAATGGACCTCGCATGATCGTAACTCCAGTTACCACTAAGATTTGGCGCAGCATCACATATCACAACATCTGCTCCTGCCTGCCCAACAAGCCCCAGGATCTTTTCAATTGTCCGGTCGGCAGTGATGTCACCTACAATGGTCTCAACATCTTCAATTGGAGTGATTTTTCTCAGGTCAACACCAACCACCCGCCCACCTGATAGTTCCTTTGCGACTTCAAGCCAGCCCCCGGGAGCTGCGCCCAGGTCCACAATAGTATCATCTTCTTTTATGACTTTGTGTTTTTCGTTGATCTGGAAAAGCTTGTAAGATGCCCTTGAACGATAACCTTCGTCCTTAGCTTTCCAGTAATATTTGTCGCGTCTGTCTCTTGCCATATGAATACCTGATACTACCTAAAACTCAAATACCTTGTGCCGGCTTCAGAGTTTCGAGCCTGTTGCTGAGCTCCTGGATCTCAGCCTCAATGCCTGACATATCACCTGGAATCCAGAAACTGTAATCATAGAACTGGTTCAGTATGTCACTGTACCTGTGTTCAAGTTTTTCCAGATCATGCAGATTAAATTTACCCTTATTGACAGAATCGATTTTTTCTTCCAGATTTTTAATCCTTTTATGGAGATTTTTACTAAATCTGCTGACCACTCTGCTAAAGTCAACTTCTCTTTTTTCTATCTCAAGTATATCAATGACCTCACTTAAATCAAAAGGAACTTCCGGAAAGGCGTTTGGTCCTGATATATAGTAGGAAAGTTCATTTTCATCCAGACCTTCAATCTCCTCCCAGGACACAATAGCGAGCAAATGTTCTTTTTCAGCCTCATCACAAATGTTCTTTATCGAAGGCAAAGTCAATGGAATGCTGCCTCTAAGCAAATATAATTCATTTGCAACTGAATAAATTTCCCCTATAGACAGAGCACCAAGAGCATCGATTATTCCGCAGAGTTCTTCTTTGCTTAGCATATCAATTTACCTCATCAAAACCTGTATCTACGATATATCAATATTTGTTTTAGGATATCTGAAACGTTATTCTTTTCTATGCGAATATCAGAAGAAGAGAATACTTGTTCAATGCCCGGAGGAAGCTCCATCGTTATTTCTCTTGCAAGTTGTGGGTCACCTGCTAAAATGAGATAGTCGATACTACCTTCGAATTCTTCAAGCAGGCTTTTTAGAGCAGCTTTTACCTTGTCAATGTGATGCGCAATATCCTCATCCCTTAGGCGCTCAAACCTTCTCTGACTGAAACCTCCTTTTGTATGCTTGGCCTTGACGCTGCTCTTTATCACCTGAAATGAATCAAACTCCATGAGATCAACAGATAAGCCTACAAATGACTCACCTGCATGTGCTACCAGCACACACATGCTTGCATCCTCATTCAGGGATTCTATGGCAGGAGCAGTGTCAAAATAATCCCCCGTATTCCAGTAAGATCTCTTTAGGGGCAAAGGAGGGATAATGAGTTCATTTACCATGTGGTCAGGAGAATAGAACAGTATAAATCCTGTTGAGGAGGATGTCTTCTCGATCAACGCAAGAGATTCACTGTCAATCCGTTCAAGCAGGCTTTCATAATCCTTTATGCTACTGAGCTGTTCTTTGGCAGCAACATATACCGTTAGTAGTGATCCTGCAGGATAATTGACAGATGAAATGGACGATATAAACTCTTCAGTCCGTTGCTTGCTGAACTGGTCAACGTTAGTAAAAGATAATTCGCCTGGCGCATCAGTCCTTTGTTTCTCAAGTTCGTGTTCCAGAGTACGAAGCTTTACCTCTATAGATTTCAGGCTCTCTTCAGCTTCCTGCTTTGCGGCAATAGCTTTCTTTTCGGATGCCGCACTTTTTTCATGCCGTATGCTGGCAGTCTTCACGTCCAGCTCCAACTCGAGTATGTGTGACTGAAGCCTGTTGATCTCATTCTCCAGCTCTTCTTTACCAGAATATTTCTTGAAGATATAATTGATATTGTTAATGACCCTGTTTTTTTCGACCATCTACCTGCAATTAAAACGTCCTTTATAAAAAATCTGTCTATATGAAATGAGATAATCACAGCATAAATAGAACCATAAAATATGACTCAAAATAAATAAATAAATAAATAAATAAACGAATAAAATGTAAAAAAGGGGATCAGACATCCATAGCAAGACGGAAGCCTATTGAAGTGTCCCCGTCACATGGGTCCTGCTTCTTTCTGTATGCCGTATAGAGTGCGTTTTCCTTAATTGAGAAACCACCACCTCTGGCAATCCTCATGGAATTTTCTCCTTTTTCAACTGCACTGCCATCTTCGCTAGCACCTGAATAACTATCAACCCAGCTATCCTGCACATATTCCCAGACATTGCCGTGCACATCATAAAGTCCCCATGGATTTGGGAGTTTTTCGACTACGTTATGAGTTCTTTCATAAGAGTTCTCGTGGTACCATGCATAGTCTCCCAGAAAAGGACCTTCGTCTTCATCTATTTCTCCAAACGAGTAAAGTGTTGTTGACCCTGCCCTTGCAGCATATTCCCATTCAGCTTCTGTTGGAAGCCTGTATTTTGTGCTATCTTCCATCTAAAAAACCTTCTGAACATATATATACTGCAAAACTTTAGTATCACCTCAGTAATTTAATATATATGCAAATACATAATACTATGCAAGTGAATATTTTATGAAACGATATAGAGTATCTCTTCCTGATGAGCTTAAAAAGGAAATAGACGCCTTCCCGGACATAAACTGGGTTCAGGTTGCCAAGGAAAGCATTGAAAAGAAAGTTCACATGCTCGAAGAGTTTGAAGAATTCAAAAGGAGCCGTGGGTATTAGTGTCCACACTGACAATCCCTATTGACGATAAACTCTATAACAGAATCCAGGGCATACCATGGGTCAGGTGGTCCCGGGTAGTACAGGATGGGATCAAAAAACGGAAGATACTTGAAACGTATATCCGAGATAAAAAGATATCAGAAGAAGATGCCTCTTTTTGTGAGAGCATCGATTGGCATCCTGCCGATGAGCTTCCGATAAAACAAGAACTTATTGATGAGATCAAAAGTATAGAGAAAGAATCATTTAAACCGGTGAAGAATATCTCAGATATCTTCCGGTGATATGTATGGATTATTCTCTTTATATATCTTCATCATGCCAAAAAGATATTAAAAAGCTGACCAGAAAGAAGGGGCTGTTTCATTGATGCATTTCTCACACCATGATGATGTATACAAACATTGAGCAGAATCTAATTAATCCTCTACCTTTAAATACAAAAAATCCAGTTATTTAATCAAAAAAGGACATAATATGTCTCAGATTCCAAATGAACACCCAACACTCTGGATAAAGTCTACAAGATCCCGGTCACTTCAGGGAAAGACCATCGTGCTTGCAGTTACTGGCAGCATTGCTGCTGTAAGAACAGTGGAGCTGGCCCGGGAATTCATACGCAGGGGTGCTGATGTCCATGCAGTTATGAGTGAGGCTGCCGGATGGATAATCACCCCAATGGCCCTGCATTATGCAACCGGAAACGAGGTCATCACCAGCATAACCGGGAAAGTGGAACATGTGGAGTTCTTTGGCAAGCTTGGCAGGGCAGATCTCTTACTTGTGGCGCCTGCAACAGCCAATACCATTGGGAAGATGGCATCAGGGATCGATGATACACCTGTGACAACGTTTGCAAGCACAGCTATCGGGGCAGGTAAACCAGTACTTGTTGTGCCTGCAATGCATGAGGATATGTATAATCATCCGGCTGTTGTGGAGAACATAGAGAAAATAAAAGGCTGGGCAGTCAGCTTCATCGGACCCAGGCTTGAGGAAGGTATTGCCAAAATTACCGGAAACGATGAGATCGTGCTAGAAGTAGAACGTGCCATTGGAAAAAGGACACTCTGCGGGAAGAAGATACTCATCACAAGCGGGTCCACAGCAGAACCAATTGACCCCATACGCATCCTTACCAACAGAGCATCCGGGAAAACCGGGGTTAAGCTGGCACTGGAAGCTTACCGCAGGGGTGCTGATGTTACTATAGTCCACAGGAACAAACTTGGGATCAGTGGTATCAATGAGATACATGCTGAAACTGCAGCGCAGATGACAGATGCTGTGCTTAATGAACTTAAGGTGGGTTACGATCTGCTCATAAGTTCTGCTGCTATTGCTGATTATACAATAGATGCCAACGGTCAGAAGATCAAATCCACAGAAAGATTCGAGCCTTCATTCAAACATACGCGCAAGCTCATAAAAGAAGCAAAACAGGCATACCCGCAAGTAAAGGTAATAGGATTCAAGGCTGAGGCTGGTGTGGATATGGAAGAACTGCTCAGCAGAGCAAAACAGACCCTTAAAGATTCCAGACTGGACATGATAGTTGCCAACGAGCTCAGCAAAGGTGGTATTGGAACAGACAACAACAATGTTACTATAATATACTCTGACAAAAGAGAGAATCTCAACGTGGAGGGCTCCAAAGGTCTTATTGCAAATGTCCTTATGGACGAAATAGCATTACTCCTTGCAGCAGAGGACGAAGAATAGATGCAAGGCAAAGATATTTTGACTGCCAGAGCTTTTGCACCGGCTCACATTACCGGCTTTTTTGAGATACATGACCACGATGAGCCTATGAAAAAAGGTTCTACTGGATGCGGGGTGGTGCTTGACAAAGGAGTTTATACTAGCGTTACAATTGCTGAAGATATCACGGATACAGTGCTTACCCTCAATGGAAATAAGGTCGCAGGGAACACCAGTAAAACTGTTGTTGAAGCGATGACAGAGCTTCCGGTAAAGATTGAAAGTGTATCATATATACCCATTGGATGTGGATTTGGAGCATCAGGAGCCGGAGCCCTTGGAACCGCATATGCGCTTAACCATGCTCTTTCACTTGAACTTAGCGCAAGCCAGCTCAATGACATTGCTCATGTTGCAGAGCTTAGTAATGGCAGTGGACTTGGAGACGTTACAGGACAGGCATATGGAGGCATACCCATCAGGAAAACACCCGGTGCGCCTTCCATGGCCACGGTTGACCTGATACCATCGGGCGAAGCGGAGGTATATTGTGTAGTCCTGGGGGAACTGTCAACGAAATCAGTACTGAACAACCAGGGGATGGTAAGAGATATTAATACTGCCGGGAAGGAAGCCATGAGAAAACTCATGCAAAAACCGTCAGTGGAAAATTTCATGTTCTGTTCTAATGAGTTCACAATGCAGAGCAAACTTGCCAGTGAGAAGGTGATGGACGCCATCGAAGCTGCCCGGTCCATGGGAGTTACAGCATCTCAGGCAATGCTTGGAAATACTGTATTCTCAATACCCCAGCCATCACTGGGTAAAGAGCTTGAAGAGACTTTTTCGGGCTTTGGGACCGTACACCGGTTCAAGGTGAGAACTGGCAGTATCAAAATTATCTGAGTGAAAACATATTTATGAATTCCATTTGTATGTGCATAACATTAAACGTTTTTAATTATTTGAGAGGTTAAAACATGGTTGTTGAAGGAGAATGGGAGCCAGATCCAAAAAGGACACCTGAGTTTCCAATAAAAGATATACCGCCCATAGTAGGTAAGGTATTTCGTTCGATCGCAATAGTATTCATAATAATGATCATCTTTTCAGTAATGTTCGGCTCCATTTTTGTTTCAGTAGGTGCCGGAGAAGTAGGTGTGAAATTCAATCAGTTTGGTGGTGTTGAAGGAGATGAACTTGGCGAAGGATTGCATATAGTCCCACCCTGGGTAAGTGTAACCAAATATTCAGTCAGAAGTGAAACATACACCATGAGTGGAGTAACGGGTGAAGGGCAAGTAGTAGAAGATGACCAAATTAAAGCCCTTACTGTAGAAGGACTTACGTTGGGACTGGATATTACGGTCAGATACAGGTTAATATCCGACGAGGTCAGCACGGTGCATCAAAATCTTGGAACTAACTACGCAGAAAAGATAATTCGCCCTACAATAAGGTCATCCATACGTGAAGTAGTATCCACCAAAACCGCTTTGCAGGTATACGGTGAAGGAAGAGAACTGGTAGCTGGAGAAATGCTGAGCAATATCGATGAAGCTCTGGGAAGCGATGGAATCATTGTAGAAGAAGTACTGGTAAGGAACGTTGTATTACCGACAAAAGTTGCTGAAGCCATCGAGGCAAAGCTCCAGGCAGACCAGGAAGCTCAGAGAATGATATTCGTTAAGCAGAAAGAACAGCTAGAAGCAGAAAGGAAAATCATCGAAGCCAACGGAGTGGCAAATGCCACCATTGCAGAAGCATACGGTGAAGCTGAAGCACTTAAAATTATCAACGAACAGCTGGCAAAGAATCCTAAGCTCATAAACTACAAGTACGTACAGATGCTGCAGGGGCAGGACATACAGACAATGCTCGTCCCCACAGACCAGGGTATAATACTGGATGCCAGCAAATGAACATGAGGAGAAAACGGACTGAATGACTGAAATTCCAAAGGACCATCCCCGATATGAATCCCTCATCACAAGGGAACGGATAGTAGAGGGAGTAAACCTGGGCATTACCAGCAGGCAAGGGCTGGTTGCCCAGGGGCGGGGTGAAGCCTTTGACTATATAATAGGAGAGAAGACAATTGAATCCGCAGCTGTTGCCGAAAGAGCGGCGCTTGCACATATACTCCTTGCAGAGAATCCAATAATATCTGTGAACGGTAACACTGCAGCCCTTGTACCTGAGCTGATGGTGTCACTTGCTGATGCTACAGGTGCAAGACTTGAAGTTAACCTCTTCCACAGGAGTGATGCCAGAGTGCATAAGATCATTGAGCATCTCAAGGCACACGGTGCAGGTCTTGTCCTTGGTGGCAAAGCTGAGAAGAGACTTGACCTTTCACACGACAGAGCCATTGTTGATGGGGATGGCATTTTCAGTGCAGATGTTGTACTGGTTCCACTTGAAGATGGAGACCGTTGCCAGAAGCTTGTGGAAATGGGAAAGACTGTTATTGCTATCGACTTAAACCCCCTTTCCAGAACATCACTTACATCTACGGTCTCAATTGTTGACAACGTCAGCAGAGCACTCACGAATATGATCCAGTTCGCAGAGGATATGAAAGGCGGAACTAAGGACTCACTTCAAGCTGTTATTGATGCCTATGATAATGACAGGGTCATATCAGATGCTCTTTATTTAATGCAGGAGCACCTGAAAAACAAAGCCGAGGAGAAGGGGATTACATGGATATAATAGAGACAACACGCAAGTTTGTTTCTGAGCTGCTTGCAGATGAGCCAAGTACCCATGACATGTCACATATTGAACGTGTTGAAAACACCTGTGTAAAAATACACGAAAAAGAAGGCGGAGATATTCAGACTCTTCGCCTTGCAGCCCTTCTTCATGATGTGGGAATCGTAAGAGAGCACAAAGAAGGTGGAGATCATGCACAGTACAGTGCGGAAATTGCACGCGAGTTCCTGAAGGGTAAAGGAGCAGAAGTAGAACTTATAGACCATGTGACATCATGCATACTCACCCACCGTTTCAGTCGTGGAATGCAGGCGCAGAGCATCGAGGCTAAGATCCTGCAGGATGCTGACAGAATAGATGCGTTGGGAGCCGTTGGCATCTTTCGCTCCCTTGTATCAATGGGAGCTTTAAGGGCATTGAAACAGAGCATCGGGACTGTGAAGGAAACTTCCATGAACGCTTATACGGAAGATCCCTTCGATGGTTTCTATGATTATATGGAAAGGAAACCTTTCAAAATACCAGAAAGACTGAATACGAAAACCGCAAAAACAATCGCAGAGCATAGACTTGAAATCATGTGTATGTATCTGGAAGAACTAAACAAAGAAATCTCGGGAGATATATGATGGCTGACATTATAATAAAGAATGCTTACATTCTCACAATGGACCCCTCTGTAGGGGATATAGAGAACGGAGTAGTAGTCATTGAGGATGGAATGATAAAAGAGATAGGACGCTCTACACAAAGCAGTGACGAAAAGATTATCGATGCAAAAGGTTCTGTCCTTATGCCAGGGCTCATTAACACACACTGTCATGCAGGGATGACCATTTTCAGAGGATATGCTGATGACATGCAGTTACAGGACTGGCTTGAGAACCATATATGGCCCGCTGAAGCACAACTTACAGAAGAGGACATCTATGCAGGCACAAGACTGGCATGCCTGGAAATGATTCGCTCAGGAACTACCGCTTTTGCGGACATGTACCTCCATGAGGACAGGGTTGCCCAGGCTGTTGATGAAGCCGGTATCCGCGCTGCACTGTCCTACGGCATGATTGATTTTGGTGACAGGGAAAAGGCAGATAAGGAATTAAAAGAAGGCATGAAGTTTGTCAAAGCATGGAATGGAAAAGCTGATGGCCGAATAGATACTATGTACGGACCTCACGCGCCCAATACCTGTTCCAGAGATTTCCTGATAAGGGTAAAAGAGCAGGCTCTCAAGGATAAGGTAAAGATACAGATCCATGTCCTTGAAACTGAAGCAGAGCTCAATTATATGAAAGAGAACTTTGGCATGTGCTCCATACACTTCCTCAAAGATATTGATTTCTGGGGACCGGATGTAATTGCTGCTCATGGCGTATGGCTTTCAGATGGTGATATCAGGATACTTGCAGAATACGGAGTCAACATTTCCCATAACCCTGTCAGCAATATGAAGCTGGCATCCGGAATTTGCCCCGTTTCCAAACTTCTTAATGAGGGAGCTAATGTTTGTCTGGGAACTGACGGATGTGCATCCAATAACAACCTTGACATGTTCGAAGAAATGAGAACAGCAGCTCTTTTGCAAAAGGTCAGTACAATGGACCCCACAGTACTTCCTGCACGCACAGTACTTGAGATGGCAACTGTAAATGGGGCAAAGGCACTTGGCATAAATAGTGGAATGCTGAAGGAAGGATACAATGCCGACATGATCATAGTTGACATGAATAAGGCACATCTGACACCGGTCTATGATGTTGCATCACACCTTGTGTACGCTGCCAGCGGAAAGGATGTGAAGACGACTATTGTGAATGGTAAGCTCCTTATGGAGGATGGAAAGGTCCTCTCAATGAATGAGCAGGAAGTAATAGATACTGCAACTCAGAAGTCAGAAGACCTTATATCAAAGATTGGTAATTAATGCATATTTATTTAATATTTATGAAATCGGAGAATTTAGATGAGTGATAATGAAATGATAGAATCCGGTAATATGAAAATAGATTGGGTTCTCAACCATATGCCAGTTCTCAATATGATCAGGGAACAGTTCGAAAAAGAAAAGCCACTTGCAGGTCACAAAGTTGGTATGGCCTTACATGTTGAAGCTAAGACAGCCGCACTGGTTGAAACCCTGGCTATCGGAGGAGCTGAAGTAGCTATTGCGGGTTGTAATCCGTTAAGCACACAGGATGATGTTTCCCTTGCACTTCATGAGAGGAAGAATATCCAGTGCTTCGCAAAATATGATTGCTGCACCGAGGAATACTATGAAGCCATTGACAATGTCCTTGACACCAAGCCTGACATCACCATAGATGATGGTGCTGACCTTATTTTCAAACTTCACACAGAACGTACTGACCTTTTGCCAATGATACTTGGTGGCTGTGAAGAAACAACAACAGGTATCCACAGGCTCAAAGCCATGGAACGTGATGGCGCACTGAAGATGCCGGTAATTGCAGTGAACGATGCAATGACAAAGTACCTTTTTGACAACCGATATGGCACCGGTCAGTCAGCATGGGATGGAATTATGAGGACAACAAACCTCCTTGTGGCAGGTAAGAATGTTGTCATTGGTGGCTACGGCTGGTGTGGTAAGGGTGCTGCAATGCGCGCAAGCGGTCTTGGTGCAAACGTGATTGTCACAGAAATAGACCCAATAAGGGCACTTGAAGCACGTATGGATGGAAATCAGGTCATGCCAATGCAAGAGGCTGCAAAGATAGGCGACATATTCCTCACAACCACAGGTAACAAGGATGTACTGAAAAGAGAAGACTTTGAAGTAATCAAAGATGGTGCCATACTTGCAAATGCAGGTCACTTCAACGTAGAGATCAATCTGGGAGATCTAAAGTCTATGGCAAGCTCTGTGAAGACTGTAAGGAACAACATTAAGGAATACACCCTCAAAGACCGGCGTGTCTACGTGCTTGCAGATGGAAGGCTTGTAAACCTTGCGGCAGGTGACGGACATCCAGCAGAGGTCATGGATATGAGTTTTGCAAACCAGGCCTTATGTGTAAGGTATATCGCAGAGAACAAACTGGCAAATGGAGTGCATCCGGTACCCCTTGAACTGGATATAGGAGTTGCGCAAATGAAACTCATGTCCATGGGCATCAGCATTGATAAGCTCTCAGATGAACAGAAAGCATACATGGATGGCTGGGAGTCCGGGACATAACCCATCCATTTTTTAAAATTAACTGTTAATTGCTGCTAAGCCGAAGATATCTTCTGCTTTTAGGGAGATACAAAATAACCGTGGAGCCTAACTGTGACTACTTTGTAAAGTGGGTTAATAATCACATATAAACATTCTGCTTTTGATTTAAATTAAAATTGCATTAATAAAAAATATATAAGTAACGATCGGTCATTTTAGACAATTGTAGCTCAAACACATAATCATGTACAAAACTATATATACAATAAGTGCTTCTATCACCCGCTACACCGAAGTCGATGAACGTGAAGCAGACTCCGCAAATCCACCTAACATATTGGGCTCGTAGCTCAGTCAGGCAGAGCGTCTGGCTTTTAACCAGACGGCCTAGGGTTCAAATCCCTACGAGCCCGCCATCAATTTTGCACACGAGTGTTCACGTTCACATTTTTGAGGGAGGAGTAATATATTGAGAAAATTTAGCCTGCTTGACCACCAGTTAATCCCGAAACACGAAGTTATGTCGGAAAATGAACTGAAATCTGTTTTAAATCACTATGCTATTGAGAAGGAGCAGCTGCCAAAAATAAAGGTTGTTGATCCGGTCATACAGGAAATAGGGGCACAGGTTGGAGAGGTAGTTAAGATCACCCGCAACAGCCAAACTGCTGGTGAAGCATTCTACTACAGACTTGTTATCGCTTGAAGAGGCGAATATTGCATTGATCATTTGACATGGGCTTTTTTACCATTTTACGACATATAAACTACATAAAGAAGGTGCTATCATAGCGTTAACCAAAGGACAGATCCCACATTCGTTTTTCACGAAAGATAAGATCGTACAGCATCACATCGATTCATATAATAAATTTGTGGAGACCGGTCTGCAAAAGATCATCGATGAGCAGAAGATTATAGAAACCGACCTTGAAGACACCTACATAAAACTGGGTGCTATTCGCGTGGAAAACCCGGTGGTAAAGGAGGCTGACGGGGCAATTGAGAATCTATATCCTAATGAAGCCAGACTCCGGAATCTCTCATATTCAGCACCTCTCTACCTGCAAATGAGTGTTGTTGAGAACGATGAAGAGAAGGAACCACAGGAAGCAAAGATCGGCCAGCTTCCTGTTATGATCAAATCTGAAATATGTAACCTTACTGAGCTCAGTGAGGAGGAAATGGTGAAATTCGGTGAAGATCCACTTGACCCGGGAGGATATTTTATCGTCAACGGAACCGAGCGAGTGGTCATGACCCTGGAAGACCTTGCCCCAAATAAGATACTCACTGAATTTGGCGAAAGGTACGGGGATACCATCGAAGTTTCAAAAGTATTCTCACAGAGAAGAGGATACAGGGCACTTGTTGTTGTAGAGAGAGGTAGAAAAGCACTTCTTGAAGTATCATTCCCTTCAATTTCAGGCCGTATCAACTTTATCACTCTTATGAGGGCACTTGGTGTGGAGACTGATGAAGATCTCGTAAAAACCGTGTCCACTGACCCTGAAATTATGAAATTCATGTTTGAGAACCTTGAAGAGGCAGAGGTTGACAACATGGAAGATGCAATGGAAAAGATCGGTTCAAGGGTTGCTTCAGGACAGGCAAGAGACTACCAGATCAAACGTGCCAACTATGTAATTGACAGATATCTTTTACCACATCTTGGAAATGAACCAACAGACAGGGCTCCAAAGGCAAGCTTCCTTGGAAGAATGGCAGAATCATGCTTTGAACTTGCACTTGGAAGGCGTACTCAGGATGATAAGGATCACTACTCCAACAAGAGGCTCAAACTCACAGGTGACCTCATGGAAGACCTGTTCAGGGTTGCCTTTAACAGGCTCTCAAGAGACGTTAAATATCAGCTTGAAAGAGCTAATATGAGAAACCGTGAGCTCAATGTAGTCACACTTGTAAGAGCTGATGTACTCACAGACAGGCTGCAGCACCCACTTGCAACAGGAAACTGGGTTGGCGGTAGAACTGGTGTATCACAGCTGCTTGACAGGACGGATTATATCTCAACACTTTCTCACCTGCGGCGTGTAATTTCCCCACTTTCACGAGCTCAGCCTCACTTCGAGGCCCGTGACCTTCACCCAACACAATGGGGCAGGCTTTGTCCTTCAGAAACCCCGGAAGGTCCAAACTGTGGTCTTGTGAAGAACTTTGCACAGATGGTGGAACTTTCAACCGATACTGAAGATAACAAGAAAATAAAGAACATTCTCTATGACCTTGGTGTTATAAAGACAGTTCTTAACTCATCAATAAAAGCACTCCCGGAATATGATGAAGAACTCGATGATTACCTGGAGGAGCTGGAAGTAAAACCCGTGGTGTTAGAGGAGACAAAACCAGAACCCATTGGGTACACAAACTATTCAGATTCACTAGACGATGGCACAGGAGGACTTCTCGATGAATGAAGCTAAAGTTTTCCTTAATGGAGAACTCATAGGGACCCATACAGACCCTGCAGAACTGGTTGAAAATATCAGGGATCAGCGCGGACAAGGAACTATTTCAGACCAGCTCAATGTCACATATTCCGAAGATATTAATGAAGTAGTAATCAACACAGACATAGGTCGGGCAAGAAGGCCACTCATTATTGTGAAAGATGGTGAAGCCCTTGTGACAGAAGAAGAAGAAAAACTTCTCTTAGAAGGCAAGATGTCCTACGACGAAATAAAAAAAGCTGGAAAGATTGAATACCTTGATTCTGAAGAAGAAGAAAATGCGTTCATTGCCCTTTACAGGGACCACCTTACAAAGACTCACTCCCACTTGGAGATCAACCCCGGACTTATGTTGGGTATATGTACAGGAATGGTGCCATATCCGGAACACAATGCATCCCCACGTAACACAATGGGTGCAGCAATGGTCAAGCAGTGTATAGGTGTATCAACATCTAACACCAAGCTCAGACCAGACACACGTGCACATCTTTTACATTATCCACAAAGAGCAATGGTCAGGACACAGACCTGCGAAGCAATTCACTTCGATGACAGGCCTGCAGGACAGAACTTTGTTGTAGCAGTCATGTCTTATGAAGGACACAATATTGAAGATGCCCTTGTATTTAACAAAGGCTCCATTGAAAGAGGACTTGGAAGAAGTCATTTCCTCAGGACATTTGAGGGTGAAGAAAGACGTTACCCTGGTGGACAGGAAGATAAATTTGAAATACCCGACTCAGAGTTTCGAGGTGCACGTAGTCCTGAATCATATGCGAATCTTGATATTGATGGTCTTGTGAATCCTGAGACAGTTGTCGGTCCAAATGATGTTTTGATCGGTAAGACAAGTCCACCACGTTTCCTTGAAGAACAGTCTGATTTCGGTATCACCGTTGAGCAGCGCAGAGAAAGTGCCATCACAATGCGTTCTAACGAAAAAGGTGTCGTTGACACAGTCATTCTTACAGAATCAATAAACGGAACTCGTCTTGCAAAGGTAAAGATAAGGGACCAGAGAATTCCTGAGATAGGTGACAAGTTCGCATCAAGACACGGTCAGAAAGGAGTCATCGGGCTTATAGTGCCTTATGCTGACATGCCATTTACAGAGCAAGGTCTTGTACCGGATCTTGTTATTAATCCACATGCTATTCCTTCACGTATGACGATTGGTCATGTACTTGAGATGATCGGTGGGAAGATCGGATCTATGGAAGGAAGAAGGATCAATGCAACTGCATTCTCAGGAGAGAATGAAGATGACCTGCGTGCAGCTCTCAAAGAGCAGGGATTTTCACACACCGGCAAAGAAGTGTTCTCTGATGGTGTAACCGGTAAGAAGATACAGGCGGATGTTTTCGTTGGAGTTATCCTTTACCAGAAACTGCACCACATGGTAGCATCAAAGATGCATGCCAGATCGCGTGGACCAGTGCAGGTGCTTACAAGACAGCCAACTGAAGGTCGTGCCCGTGAAGGAGGTCTGCGTTTTGGTGAAATGGAGCGTGATGTGCTTATTGGACATGGAGCAGCAATGACCCTAAAGGAAAGGCTGCTCGATGAATCTGACAAAGTAACTGAGCTTGTCTGTGGACACTGTGGAATGATTGCAACTTTTGATAGGAAGAGGAACGTAAGGTACTGCGCTAATTGTGGTGCTGAGACTGATATTCACGCTGTGGACATGAGTTACGCCTTCAAATTGCTGCTTGATGAAATCAAATCCCTTGGTGTGGCTCCAAGACTACAACTTGAGGATGCTGTATAAGGGGTGAAATTAAAATGAACGATATTCCATCTATTCCAAAAAGGATCGGTGCCATAAAATTCGGTCTGCTATCTCCTCGAGAAGTGAGGAAGATGAGTGTGACTTCGATCATAGCCGCCGATACATATGACGACGACGGTTATCCAATTGATATGGGTCTTATGGATCTGCGTCTGGGAGTTATTGATCCTGGTTTAAAATGTAAGACCTGCGGAAGCCGAGCAGGAGAATGCCCGGGACATTTCGGACATATTGACCTTGTTGCTCCGGTCATACACGTGGGCTTTAACAAGACCATACGCAAGGCATTGCGCTCGATATGTCGCAATTGCAGCAGACTCTTACTTACTGCTGAAAAGAAAAATGATTTCCTTGCACAACTGGTAACTTCAAAAGAAATGGGACACCTTCCGGACGATATTATTAATGAGGTCTTTAAGGAGGCACGAAAGTCAAAGAGCTGTCCATATTGCTCAACAAACCAGCTTGAGATCAAGTTTGAAAAACCCAGTGATTATGTAGAGGACGGACACAAGCTCACACCAACTGAAATACGTGATCGCTTTGAGAATATACCTGACGAGGATGTAAAAGTCCTTGGAATGGATCCTGAAAGTGCAAGACCCGAATGGATGGTCCTCACGGCTCTGCCAGTTCCGCCAGTGACAGTAAGACCTTCGATCACTCTGGAATCCGGCCAGCGCAGTGAAGATGACCTGACCCACAAGCTTGTGGATATCATCAGGATCAACCAGAGATTCCAGGAGAACAGGGATGCTGGTGCGCCACAGCTTATTATAGAGGATCTGTGGGAGTTGCTCCAGTACCACGTTACAACATTCTTTGATAATGAAGTATCAGGTGTACCACCTGCAAGACACAGGTCTGGAAGGCCACTAAAGACACTCACCCAGCGTCTTAAGGGTAAGGAAGGAAGGTTCAGAGGAAGTCTGTCAGGTAAGCGTGTGAATTTCTCAGCCCGTACTGTGGTATCTCCAGACCCTAATCTTAGTATTAACGAAGTAGGAGTTCCTTTTGCAATTGCAAGACAGATGACAATACCTGAAAGGGTAACATCGAGGAACATTGAACTTCTGCGTATGTATGTGCAGCGTGGCAGCTCGGTGCACCCCGGTGCAAACTATGCTATACGTGCTGACGGAAGGCGTATAAGGGTATCAGAGATCAACAAGGAAGAGCTTGCAGAGAAGATGGATGTCGGATGGACGGTCGAAAGACAGCTCATGGATGGTGACATAGTTCTCTTTAACAGACAGCCTTCCCTTCACAAGATGAGTATCATGGCCCACCTGGTCAAAGTATTGCCAAACAAGACATTCAGGCTTAACCCTGCAGTATGTCCCCCATACAACGCTGATTTTGATGGTGATGAAATGAACATGCATGTTCTTCAGACCGAAGAGTCCAGAGCAGAGGCCAGCATCCTCATGCAAGTACAGGAGAACATCCTGTCCCCACGTTTTGGAGGACCTATCATTGGTGGTATACACGACCACATTTCCGGTCTTTTCCTGCTTACAAGGAACGAGAACAAGATCACTAAAAACGCAGCTCTTGAACTGCTCAGAAAATCAGATGTCAGGGTCCTTCCCGAACCAGCAAGCTATTCAGAAGATGGAGAGCCACTGTGGAATGGGAAGCAGATCTTCAGTCAGATTTTGCCAAAGGGACTCTACCTGGAGTTTCCGGCACAGGCTTGTTTTAAGTGTGAGACCTGTAAGAAAAGAGACTGTGAGTACAACGCATATGTTGTCATAGAAGATGGGGAAATGCTTCAGGGAACCATTGATGAACAGGCTATTGGTGCTTTCAAAGGCAAAATACTTGACAAGGTTGTTAAGGAGTACAGCCCAGAAGCTGGTGCTAAGTTCGTAGATGATTTCACAAGACTTGCCATTCGTGGTGTAATGAAGACAGGACTTAGTTTCGGCATCAGTGACGAAGATATTCCAAAGACTGCAAAGGCGCAGATCAATAATCTCCTTGAGGATGCAGAAGACCAGGTACAGAGACTAATTGAGGCATATGAAGCAAAAGAACTGGAAGCACTTCCAGGACGTACACTCAAAGAGACCATTGAAATGAAGATCATGCAGGAACTAGGTAAGGCCAGAGATCAGACTGGTAACATTGCAGGTCAGCAGCTTGGTCTTGAAAACTCAGCAGTGTTGATGGCCAAGTCTGGTGCAAGAGGTTCAATGCTTAACCTTACCCAGATGGCTGCCTGTGTCGGACAACAGGCTGTTCGTGGTGAAAGGATAAAAAGAGGTTATGCAGGAAGGACACTTCCACATTTTGACAAGGGTGACCTTGGTGCAGATGCTCGTGGTTTTGTTAAGGCAAGTTACAAGGAGGGGCTGAATCCGACTGAGTATTTCTTCCACGCAATTGGTGGTCGTGAAGGTCTTGTGGATACTGCAGTCCGTACTTCCCAATCAGGTTACCTGCAAAGAAGACTTGTAAATGCGTTGCAGGATCTTGAGGTTCAGTATGATGGTTCAGTACGTGAGACGCGTGGCGTGCTCGTCCAGTTCAAGTACGGAGAAGATGGTATAGATTCTACAAAGAGTGACTATAGTAAACCCGAGGCAATTCACAGGATTGTCAGGATGGTCACCGGGAAAGAGGTGAATTAAATGGCCATTAGTGAAGCTACTATAGATTCAATGACATCTCAATTGGATCTGCCTAAGAACATCATGGATACATTAAAAGAAGACGTGATGAAAGTAGGTGTTACAAAGAAAGAGTTGGAGGATATTATCGAGCGTGTGAAGGACAGTTATGCATATGCGTGTGTGGAGCCATGTGAGGCTGTGGGCGTTGTGTCAGCACAATCCATTGGCGAACCAGGTACGCAGATGACCATGCGTACTTTCCACTACGCTGGTGTCGCTGAAATTAACGTTACGCTGGGTCTTCCACGTCTCATTGAGATTGTTGATGCAAGGAAACAACCAAGCACACCAATGATGACCATCGCACTGGAAGAAGAATATGCAACTGACAGGGACAAGGTACGTCAGCTTGCATGGGAAATTGAGTCAACCCATATAGGACATCTTGCAGACATTTCCACAGACCTTGCAAATATGCAACTTATTATTGATCTGCACGAAAAAACGCTGATGCAAAGAGCATTAAATGCAACTGATATTGCAGAAGATCTTCATGAAGAACTTGGTGCCATGGTCAATGTGTCAGACAATATTGCAAATCAGATAATAGTAACCCCAAGCTCGCCATCATACCGCGAACTTCTCCAGCTGGCAAAGAAAATCGAGACCATAACACTAAAGGGTATAAAAGGAATTAAAAGAGTCGTCGTCAGAAAAGATGGGGATGAATATACGCTTTATACCGAAGGTTCACAGCTTAAGGAAGTACTTCAGATAGAAGGGATAGATGCTACAAGGACCTATACTAACAACATCGGAGAGATATACGAGGTGTTTGGTGTAGAAGCTGCAAGAAATTCTATCATAAAAGAAGCCACTGACACACTTGCAGAGCAAGGTCTTACTGTTGATATCAGGCATATAATGCTTGTATCTGACATCATGTGTTGTGACGGGGAAGTAAAACAGATCGGAAGACATGGAATTTCAGGAGAGAAGGCCAGTGTTTTTGCACGTGCTGCTTTTGAAGTGACTGTAACCCATCTGCTTGATGCTGGTATGCGTGGTGATCGTGATGAGCTTAGTGGTGTTACCGAGAATATTATAGTAGGACAGCCTATTAAACTGGGCACAGGAGATGTTCATCTTGTTGCAAGATGAACTTCCAATGTTATAATATAAAGAACAACCAGAAAGTAGATATACAGAATCATTTATTAATACAAATCTCAAACTGACATTATAAATGAGTTGATATAAATGGATATTAACATTGACAAAGCACTGATCAAAGTGATCAGAACCGGAAAGGTGATAATTGGATCTAACAGGACTATCGATGCTGCCATGAACAATGAAGCAAAAATGGTCATACTTGCCGCAAACTGCCCTGCAGATGTAAGAGCCAAAATAGAAAGCCTAGATGTACCGATACTTAACTACTCTGGCACAGGAACAGAACTTGGACCTGCTTGCGGAAAACCATTCCTCATTGCTGCAATGGCCGTAATTGATAGCGGTGAATCTGATATTCTGGCTGCTGCTGCTTAAAGGAGTTGCAATATTTGGGCGAGATCAAGTTATCCACTGAAAGCATCAGATATATCGCACTATTTGAAAATATCACAGGTGCGGCAGTTAAAGATTGCATTATCGATGAAGATAAACTGATTTATGTGATAAACACAGGCGACATGGGGGCTGCTATTGGAAGAAACGGAGACCACATTAACCGTGTGAAAAAAGCAGTGGATAAACGTATCGATCTTGTCGAATACTCGGACGAAGCCACTACGTTCATTAAGAACGCATTCGCTCCGGTATCTGTTAAATCAGTGAACGTCACAAGCAGGAACAATAAGCGATTGGCTTATGTAGAAGTATCTAATAAAGACAAGGGTCTTGCCATAGGAAGGAATGGGAAAAACATTGAAAAGGTAAAACTTGTCGCTAAGAGACATCATGATATAGATGATGTCATCCTGCAGTGATTATTCAAAAAATATCATATACTCATCAAATAATAATTGGAGAACATAAATATGCCAAATGGAAAATACGCAGCTCATACACTTCAACGCATGCGAAAGGATGCGAGGTGGAAAGATCCACGTTATAACAGACGCACACTCGGACTTGACATTAAAGCGGACCCTCTTGGAGGTGCACCACAGGGAAGAGGTATTGTGCTTGAGAAAGTAGGAATCGAGGCTAAGCAGCCAAACTCAGCGATCAGGAAATGTGTTAGGATACAGTTGATCAAGAACGGTCGCCAGGTGTCAGCTTTCTGTCCTGGAGACGGTGCTATCAATTTTATAGACGAGCACGATGAAGTTACAGTCGAAAGAATAGGTGGCCGTATGGGTGGTGCAATGGGTGATATTCCCGGAGTACGTTTCAAGGTCACTGCTGTTAACAATGTATGCTTAAGAGAAATGGTCATTGGCCGAAAAGAGAAACCAAGGAGATAATTAAATGTATAAGTTATTTGATAAGTGGGATCTCACTGAAGTAGAGGTCACTGACCAGGGAATTAAAAGGTATGTGAACCTCGACCCGGTGATAATCCCTCACTCAAACGGAAAGCATGCAAGACAGCAGTTCAACAAATCAGACATCTGTATCGTTGAGCGTCTTGTTAACAACCTTATGCGCGATGCGGAGAACACCGGAAAGAAACAGAACACAATGAGAGTTGTTTCTGAGGCTTTTGAGATTATTAATACAAGGACCAAAAAGAACCCTGTGCAGGTTCTGGTAGAGGCTATCGCTAACGCCGGACCAAGGGAAGAAGTAGTCAGACTTAAGTACGGTGGAATATCCGTACCAAAGGCAGTAGACACTGCTCCACAGAGGCGTGTTGACAGCGCACTCAGATATATTACAATGGGTGCAAATAAGGCTTCTTTTAAATCCAAGAGAAGTGCAGCAGAATGTCTTGCAGCAGAATTGATAGCTGCTTCAAACCGTGATGCAAAATGCTTCTCCATCAACAAGAAGGATGGGAAGGAAAGAGTTGCGAAGGCAGCACGTTAATGCAGATCATGCCACTTAGCAAATAAGGATAAGGTAATTAATATGGCAAGAAATGATAAAATGGTTGACCGTGTGGCAGCACTCATGAGTCAACCAGAGATGATACGCAACATCGGTATTGTTGCGCACATTGATCACGGAAAGACAACTCTGTCAGACAATCTTCTTGCAGGTGCAGGCATGCTCTCAAAAGAGCTTGCTGGTAACGCTTGCTGGACTGACTCTGATGAAGAAGAGCAGGAAAGAGGTATTACTATTGATTCAGCAAACGTTTCAATGGTCCACGAGTATGATGGTAAGGAATATCTCATTAACCTTATTGATACACCTGGTCACGTAGATTTTGGTGGTGACGTTACACGTGCAATGCGTGCAGTAGATGGTGCTGTAGTGGTTGTTGATGCTGTAGAAGGTACAATGCCACAGACAGAAACGGTTCTTAGGCAGGCATTAAAGGAACACGTAAAACCAGTTCTGTTCATCAACAAAGTTGATCGTCTTATCAATGAGTTACAGGTCGACGGACAGGAAATGCAGATCAGACTCGGCAAACTCATCGATCACGTTAACAAGCTCATCAAAGGCATGAACGAAGAGCGCTACAAGGCCGGATGGAAAGTTGACGCAGCAGAAGGTACTGTGGCTTTTGGTTCAGCATTATACAACTGGGCTATAAGTGTACCAATGATGCAGAAGACCGGAATCACTTTCCAGCATATCTATGATTACAATAAAGGTGATCCTGAGTTAATAAAAGAACTTGCAGAAAAGTGTCCGCTCCATGAAGTTCTAAACGATATGGTAATCAGGTTCCTTCCATCCCCTCTTGAGGCACAGGAAGAAAGGGTTAACGCTATCTGGCATGGAGATAAGAAATCAAAGATCGGCAAGTCAATGATCAGTGCAGACCCTGAAGGTGAGCTTGCTTTTATGGTAACAGATATTTCCATGGATCCACATGCAGGTGAAGTTGCAACCGGAAGGTTGTTCAGTGGATCACTCAAACGTGGTATGGAAGTTTACGTATCCGGTATATCAAAAACTAACAGAATTCAACAGGTCGGTGTTTTCATGGGTCCAAAGAGACTTGAAGTGGAGAACATCCCTGCAGGAAACATTGCAGCTGTGACCGGACTTAAGGATGCTATCGTCGGTTCAACAGTGACCACCCTTCAAGGCATGGAGCCTTTTGAGAGTATCACCCATGCAAGTGAGCCTGTAGTTACCGTTGCAGTCGAAGCTAAGCATATGAAGGACCTTCCAAAGCTTGTAGAAGTATTGAGACAGGTTGCAAAGGAAGACCCAACACTTAAGATCACACTTGACGAAGAAACCGGTGAGCACTTACTGGCTGGTATGGGTGAACTTCACCTCGAAGTTATTGCTCATAGAATTGAGCGTGATAAAGGTGTAGAGATTACAACCACACCACCTTTGGTAGTTTATCGTGAAACCATTCGTGGCAGTGCAGGTCCAGTTGAAGGTAAGTCACCAAACAGGCACAACAGATTCTATATTGTAGTTGAGCCCCTTGAAGAGGGTGTCAGGGACCTTATCAAAGCCGGTGAGATATCAATGCGCATGCCTGAGGTAGAGCGCAGAGAAAAACTCATGGCAGCTGGTATGGACAAAGATGAAGCTAAGGGTATTGCAGACATCTATGAGAGCAATGTTTACATTGATGTCACAAAAGGCATTCAGCACCTTAATGAAACCATGGAGCTCATTCTCGAAGGTTTCCATGAAGTAATGAAAGGAGGTCCTCTTTCAAGAGAGCCATGCATGGGTATAAAGGTAAAGCTCGTTGATGCAAAGTTGCACGAAGATGCAGTTCACAGAGGACCTGCACAGGTAATTCCTGCATCCAGGCAAGGTATCCAGGCAGCAATGTTAATGGCTGACGATACACTTCTTGAGCCTTACCAGAAAGTATTCATCCAGGTGCCACAGGATCACATGGGTGGAGCAACAAAAGAGATCCAGGGGCGTCGTGGTACTATCATAGACATGAGCTCTGAAGGTGATATGACTATTATCGAGTCCAGAGCACCTGTTTCCGAATTATTTGGATTTGCAGGAGATCTCAGGTCAGCAACAGAAGGCCGCGCAATGTGGAGTACAGAGTTTGCAGGATTTGACACACTTCCAACAAATCTGACAGCAGAAGTTGTTAGTGGCATAAGGGAAAGGAAGGGACTTAAGAAGGACCTACCACAGGCATCTGACTACATGAGCATGTAAAGTGGGAATTTGCAGTTTTTTGCTGCAAAAACCTTATTTTGTCAGAAAGGTTTAAACGTAAGAAGACCTATTATGGCAAATCAAATTGATATATATATTTAAAAAAAAGGAGATATGAAAATGGCAGCTGAGAAACCACACATGAACTTAGCAGTTATCGGTCACGTTGACCACGGCAAGTCAACTTTTGTCGGAAGATTGATGTTCGAGACTGGAGCAGTACCTGCTCACCTTATAGAAAAATACAGAGCAGAAGCAAAAGAGAAAGGAAAAGAATCCTTCGCATTCGCATGGGTAATGGACTCACTCAAGGAAGAGCGTGAGAGAGGAGTGACCATCGATATCTCCCACAAGAGATTCGATACCGACAAGTTCTACTTTACAGTAGTAGACTGTCCAGGTCACCGTGACTTCGTAAAGAACATGATCACAGGTGCATCCCAGGCTGACGCAGCTGTTCTTGTCGTAGCAGCACCTGATGGTGTAATGGCTCAGACAAAGGAACACGTGTTCCTTTCAAGAACACTTGGTATCAACCAGCTTATCATTGCTGTTAACAAGATGGACGCAGCTGAATACAGTGAGGATAGGTACAACCAGGTCAAGAAAGATGTAAGCGCACTTCTCGGTATGGTAGGATTCAAGGCAGACGAGATCCCATTCGTCCCAACCTCTGCATTTGAGGGTGACAACATCAAGGAATCAAGCCCAAACACACCATGGTACAAAGGTCCATCAATTATTCAGTGCCTTAACGAGCTTAAGGAACCAGAAAAGCCAGACAAACTTCCACTCAGGATCCCTGTACAGGATGCATACACCATATCCGGTATTGGAACCGTACCAGTAGGTAGGGTCGAAACAGGTATCATGAAAAAGGGACAGACTGTAATATTCAATCCAAGTGGCGCAGGCGGTGAAGTCAAGTCTATCGAAATGCACCATGAAGAGCATGACCAGGCAGGACCTGGAGACAACATCGGATGGAACGTACGTGGTGTCGGTAAGGGCGATGTACGCAGAGGAGATGTCTGTGGACCAGCTGACAACCCACCATCAGTAGCAGAAGAATTCACAGGACAGATCGTTGTGCTGCAGCACCCATCGGCTATCACAGCAGGATACACACCAGTATTCCACTGCCACACAACCCAGACTGCATGTACTCTCATGTCCATTGACAAGAAACTTGATCCAAAGACAGGTGAAGTTAAGGAAGAGAATGCAACCTTCATTAAGGCTGGAGATGCAGCTATTGTAACTATCAAGCCAACAAGACCAATGGTAATCGAGCCAGTAAAGGAAATCCCACAACTCGGTAGATTCGCTATCCGTGATATGGGTATGACCATTGCTGCTGGCATGTGCATGAGTGTTAAACTGAAGCAGTAAACACTCAATTTTTCCTTTTTTAGGAGATAAACATGTCACAAAAAGCAAGAATAAGATTATCAGGAATCAGTCCTGTAAACCTCGATGGTGTTTGCGACCAGGTAAAAGCTATTGCAGACAGAACAGGGGTAAGTATCGCAGGACCGGTTCCACTACCAACTAAAAAGATGGTAGTACCTGTACGTAAAAGTCCAAGTGGTGACGGAACTGCTTCATGGGATCACTGGGAAATGCGTGTACACAAGAGACTCATTGATATTGCAGCAGATGAGCGCGCACTCAGGCAGCTTATGCGTATCCAGGTTCCTAAGGATATTAACATTGAGATCGTACTTCAGAACTAACTATAGTTATTGCTAGCAATAACTATAATCTTTAAGTTACAGATTACATCTGTAACCTTCTACTTATCATCTTTCAGCGGCACTGCAGAGTGCCTGCTATGAAAGATATTTGGACAGAACTTTTGTAGGTACTGTTTTTTACTAGTTTTCTTCTATATCGGTCAGGATATAGAGGATTTAAAGAGCGAAAATAAGATATCGATCGTTGAATTAGACGAAATGCATACTTATATCGGAAACAAAAAAAATATTGTTGGATCTGGATTGCTGTTGATAGAGATGGAAAAAGTTCATCGACTGCTCTTTTGCTAACAGGGGAACAGAAACAGGACAAAAGCTCTGGAAAAAGATAAAGAACAAAGAGATTAGAAGTGATGACCGACCACTGGAAGGCATATGCAGAATTTATTCCAAAAAACAT
>JAVEPM010000176.1:0-4156 GCA_034008115.1 Methanolobus sp. | reverse complement strand
ATAAAACTTTTACCTGGGTTTAGAAAATATAAAATAGATGAACTCTAAACAATTTTTTAATTGAATATAACGGTCGGTTGTATGGTAGGTTGCCGACTTAAAAGCACTAACCTGTCAATTTAGTAGTAACTTTAATTTAAAACGAATATGAACAATAACACAGAAACTCGGCAATCGGCTATACAACTTGTTATAGCACGTTTATTTTCAAGTAATTGGACTAAATGGGAACTTATATACATTTATAATTTTAATATTACTAATCGAAGTATCGAAGTTAGACAAAATCGCAAGGACGGCAGAGTACAATTTAGAGTTAAAAGAATAGCATATCCAGTACACGCTAAATATTTCGATGTAGAAGATGTTAAGCGAGCATTGGTAAATGTGATATAACGACTGGGTGTATGAAACGTAACCTAACCACGAACTTAATATTAACCACCGAACTATAATAGGTTATGTTTTATACACCTTGTTATACACAGTACGGTTTATTAAGGTAGAATGTTGATACGAAGAACGAATAAAAACTTTTTAAAAATGTGCGGTGGGAAAATTAATTCTGAATACTACGTTTTTTGTAGAAAGTTTTAAGTTTATTTTGTGGTTTAATAAAAATGTTGTATATTTGCTGTTATAAGTAGTTAAGAAAGTGGTATAAATGACTGTAAAAGGTAATAACTTAAATAAATCACATAACTCGGTTATTACTTATATTCTTTGTTATGTGTAGGTGATTATGGAAATATTAACAAAAGGAACGAAAGTAAAGAAAATTTTTGGTGAGGAAAATCCAAAACTAAAAGGTTATATAGTATTTGAAGATAACTGGATAACTGAGTTTGATAAAGTTTTACTAAATAAAGATGGTGATATGTTTTTAGTTTTGGATTTTAAGGAAGTAATTGAAAATATATTAATTATGGACACATTACCGTATGAAAGTGGATGGAGAGAACAAAAATTTTCTTGTATGAAATTAGATAAGGTTGTTAATGTAGGTGATGTTTTCTACACTTACACATAACGGTTGAGTGTATAAGAAGTGGTGGAATTAAAGCACGAAATTAACTTGAAAGCAATGTAGTTGAATATAGCACAAATGTTTCTAAATGGCACTAAACCGCCATTTTTTATTAACGAAATTTTATTATGAAAACATTAGTAATACATCCAAAAGATTCAACAACCGATTTTCTTTCTGAAATATATTCAGATAAGAATTGGTCTGTTATAAATACAAACATTTCAAAGAAAGTGTTGAAAGAACAAATAAAAGCACACGATAGAATTGTGATGCTGGGACATGGTACTGAAAAAGGTTTACTTGGTTTTAATAAATTTATGATTGATTCAACGTGGGTTTATTTATTACGTGATAAAAATTGTGTTTGTATTTGGTGCAATGCTGATGTATTTGTTAAGAAATACGGCTTGAAAGGGTTTTACACAGGAATGATAATTTCAGAATACGAAGAATCCATTATATGCTGTGTATCTACAAACTCACATTGGATAAGAGAGTCAAACACGGATTTTGCATTAGCAATTAAAAACTCAATAGATGAAGAAAATATGTTAGAAAAGGCAAAGTTGCTTTACGAAGGTAATAGTTCGGTTGTTGAATTTAATCGCAACAATCTTTATTACGAATCACTATCATAGCACTTGCTTATAACGGTTGCAAATATAAGCAGTTATTAACGAAAACTTAAATTGAAAAGATAAACTTAATTATTAAAAGACAACTTTTATTTGGAATTGTGAAAATAATTGCTTATATTTGTTGTTATAAAATCGTAAAAATTATGAAAATGGATAAATCTGATGAAAAAGTTATATTGATAATATGTATATTAATATGTTTATTACTATACTTAGTATTATAATAATTTTTATGTTTTATAACGTATTTGGGTATGAACCGTTGCGTGATTGAAATAATAACTTAATAAATACAGATATGTTTAATAGAAAAAAGAAACTTGGCAGACGCACTATAAAGCAATGGTTTATACACATTGTTAGGCGTTTGTTGCGAAAAGAATACTGCAAAATTTGTGGACAAGAACTAACTGAAATTAGAGGTAGATACCCTAAACAACTAAGGCGAAAAGTATGTGCCTGTTGTGCAACTGAAAAATTGGAGTGGTTAGAAGAGCAGAATAATGTTGAGTCGAAGTGTAGCAATAACGCCTAACGGTTGAATGTATATGTAGTGTGAGATTTGAAACAATAAACTTCACTTAACTACAAATGTTGATTAGAATGATGAACTTGAATATATCACTGAACCTCACATTACATATACACCTTGTTATGTGTAGGTGTGACTAATGATTTATTTTTTTGTACGTTGGCAAAAATTAATTTGAAAAATTAAAAAGAATTATGAAGTATATGGGTTCAAAAAATCGGATAGCAAATGAAATTATACCGATTATGATTAAAGATAGAAAAGAAGACCAATGGTTTGTTGATATGTTTTGTGGTGGATGCCACATTATTCAAAATGTTGATGGAAGAAGAATTGCAAACGACAAAAACAAATATCTTATTGCAATGTGGAAAGGTCTTCAAGAAAACAAGGAAAGACCTAAAACAATATCAAAAGAACTATACTCAAAAGCAAGAACTGAATACAACAACGGAACAAATATAGAGTTTGATGATTTTCTTATTGGATGGATTGGTTGGATGGGTAGTTACAATGGAAGATTTTTTGATGGTGGATATTCTGGACACGATGTGGGAAAAACACACAGAAACTACATTGATGAACAGATTAGAAATACAGAATCTCAAATAAAAGATTTGAACGATGTAAAATTCTTTTCAAAAGACTACAAAGATTTTGAGTTTAAAGAACCTTGTTTGATTTATTGTGATATACCTTATAAAGACACAAAACAATATGTCACATCAAAAGACTTTAATCACGATAAATTCTTTGAATGGTGCAGAGAAATGAGTAAACAAGGACATACTGTATTTGTGAGTGAATACCAAGCACCTGATGATTTTGAATGTGTTTGGCAAAAAGAAGTTACAAATAGTATGAACCAAACTAAAACATATAAACCAATCGAAAAACTTTTTATCGCTCCTTAGAGCGAAAGAGGGGAGAAAAAAATAAATACGGTATGCTATCACAAAACTTCATTCGGAGATGGAATGTAGCAATGGAGCATAACGGTTGGGTGTATATGTAGTTTTTTATTTGGAAATGTCAAAACTTATTTATACCTTTGTAAAAAAAAATTACATATACACCTTGTTATATTTAGTTTTTAATTTTATTTATGAAGAAACCAAGAAAGATACACATCGATGATAAAATCATTAAATGGAAACTACATCATAGTCCGTTTGATAGAAAATCTAAATCATATATAGGAATATGGGATGGTAAATACCATAAGGTTGGGTTATATGAATTTATGATATATGTAGGAGAACCTGATTTAGATTTTCTTGAGTTAGAAGAATTTTATATTAACCACAACGGAAATGATTTTATTCCACAACTCACACCAAGTAATATAAAACGATACTATCTCAATAAAATTAAAAATTGAATATAACGGTACGCAAGTATGAAACGTGCCAATACGAACATGATATTAAAAATGAACTTTGAAATTAACATAAATACTAACTTAGATGCACGACAGGCATGTTTTATACTTGCTGTTAGGCATCTGTAAAAATTACGGTTATGAGAACAGATGGTAAAAAAGAAATTTTAGTGTATTGGGTAAGGCATACGAATGAAAAGACACACTACTTTAAATGGGATTGGAGTATGATATGGATACTTGTAAAATATAGACTTTTGTGGGGAATGAAAATTTCTTTTACAGTAATAAAGGCAATAGATAGAGAAGAATACTTGGTGCAGTTTTTCGCCGAGTAATTTTTATTGTGCCTAACGTTTCTCAGATATATTTCAGTTCTGATATTTAATATATATATAAACTTAAAATAAAATACGAAATTATGAAGGAAAACAGAATTAAGAGATTTAACAAAAACTCAGAATTGAATATATTTGATGTTATGTATAGTGAATTACGAGAAGAAGTGTTGGAAAACGAAAGTAATAACGCTAATACGCTGTTATGTGACGTTGATTTCACTAAACTTAGCGACA
>JAVEPM010000175.1:0-4157 GCA_034008115.1 Methanolobus sp. | reverse complement strand
GGTTAGCGTTTTTATTAATTCCTATTACAGCAATTATTGAAAATGCCTAGTTAATAGATAGATAAAAGGTGTTGGTAGAAGATTCTACTTAACACCTTTTTGTATATTAAGATTAGGAATTATCTCTTAGTCTTTTATTATTTTATAAAGGGCAGTAGATAATATCTTACTCTCTGTGTCTACTTCATTGATATAAAAACAGCTCATGTTTCATGAAAGAAAGAAACCAAGTTTATGTTTGATAATTCTTATTTTATTACTTTTTCACATACAGCCAATTTTGTGTTCGGAAGGTATACACATTGGTATGTTTCATTCAATTCAGTGTTATCAACTTTAATTTCAACTTGAATCCACTCTTTATCAATATCTCTAATTGTTGGATAATAGTTAATTGTATCGGGGTCACCACCATGGACCACTCTGCGATATTTTATAACCTCGCCAGTAATCACTTCAAAATTCTTTTCTTTAGTTAGTTTTACGTCTCTAAAAAATGGTTTCATACCAATGATGGTTACTACAAGCATTGCAACAAAAATACATAAACACATAATAACAATATTTATATCTTCAGTTCCTTTAAGAAAATTAAAGAAAGTTAAGATAAATACGATTAGTGCCATAATTGATATTGAAAATAAAATGATTAAATTAGTCCAAAATTTGCTATAAAATGTCTTTGACAAACTATAAACCATATTTTCATATTTATTAATCATATACTACCCTTCCCATGCCACTAAATAATCCTCTAATAATTGCTTTTGAAGGATTTAGTTCAAGCCCAAAGACATTTATATTATTGCCCATTCCAATAGTGGCTGATCTTGTGAATACATCATATGCAAATCTTCCTGCATTAAACTCTGCTTCTCTAGTTCCCATTTTAGTGACTTGATTCAAAAGTGGTCTTGCTACTGCATCTAGTCCCCATTTTGATAAACCAATTGAACCTCTACCTTTAATAATACCACCGATAATAAATGCTATAGCATAATCTTCCCAAGAACCGAAATTGTTTGTACCATAAAATACTGAAGATGAAACATCTGAGATTAACTTATTACCCATAGAGGATAATCCCCCCATTAAGTATCCCACTCCACCGCCAGCCAACGTTACAGCAGCAACAGCACCGACTGCACCACCAATCAAAGCTCCCGTTCCTACACCAAACCAAAACTGTTGACTTCCGAGTTCTGCTCCATTTCGTGTTGCTGTATATCCACCTAGACTACCACCAATGATTGCCCCTACAATAATACTCCCTATCAATATGGATAAAGCAAATTCACCACTTGGATCTACATACATGACTGGAGTAATGTATCCATGAGTAGACACTATATTTTGCCAACATATTTGAAGAACACTTCAATAGATCTGAAATGATTTGTGCCTTTTTGCCTTGATATGGCAATTTTATCGATTAGTTCATCTACAATAATCTGATTGATTTCAGATAGATTATCATAATTAGACAAAATCTGAAGAAATGCAAATACATTCTTTTTTTGCTTCATCAGATCGTCTTGTTTCTTTTGCAGTAGCTTTATTTCCTTAATCAGCGACAGTTTCTCTTCCTCGAATAATCTATCTAGACAATAAAACTTATCTTCTTGAATTTTCCGTAGAATATAATTCTCATAGAGTGCTTGTATCAATTTGTCTATTTCGTGTAGTCTTGTTTCATTCTTTTCAATATCTATACCAAGATCGCTGAGTGTGGAGTCTAGATCCTTTTGTTTGTTGATTTCTTTGAGTAGGGAATTCTCTCCTTGTTTAGCTAAGCCAATGATATAATTCAGTTTTTCACGTAAGGATTTTTCCAGCCACTCATATGTTATATAATGACTATTGCATCTGATCTTACCATATCTACGATAGGTGCTACACTCGTATGTCCTTGCATCCTTTCGCCCCGGTCGGATTGAAAGTGTAAGAGTTTTTCCGCAATCATCACACCTGACTTTTCCTTTGAAAATATTCTCATGAGGCGTCTTAGGAAGGATCTGTTTCTCATGTATTAGTTTCTGCACTTGAGTAAATTGATCTCGATCAATGATGGCTTCGTGTTTGTCTTTCGTAACTATCCATTTGTTTTCGGGATTTTGGAGCAGTTTCTTGCTTTTGAAGGTTTTCGTTTGATGTTTGTTGCAGATTACACTGCCTGTGTATTCCTCGTTTCCAAGAATCGCAAGTATTGTTTTGGTTGACCAATCAAAAGGATAATGAGTCACTGAGTTTGAATTATACTTTCCCAGTCGTTTATATAAGTCAGCTCTTGGAGTAAGCACTTTGTCTCTTCGAAGTTCCTTTGAGATTCCATAAACACTGATCCCAGAGACGTACAAACGAAATATTTTTTTAACAATCAATGCTTGAATGGGATTGATTAACAACCTATTCTTATTACTTGGATCTTTGTCGTAGCCAAATGGAGGATATGGTCCGGTGAACTCACCATTCAAAGCTTTGGTATGATATGCACTTCGTATTTTCTTGCTGATATCCCTCGCGTACCATTCATTAATAATATTGCGAAACGGGGCAAAATCATTTTCGTCAAGCAGTGTATCGACTTGATCGTTTATGGCTATGTACCTAACATTATTCATTGGAAAGTAATGCTCAATATAATACCCCGTTGTAAGGTAGTCTCTTCCAAGGCGTGACAAATCTTTGGTTATGACAATTTGAACTAGATTGTTCTCAATATCGCTTTGGAGTTCGCTGAATCCAGGACGTTCAAAGTTAGTGCCCGAATACCCGTCATCAATATAGTATTTGGTATGTGTCATCCGTTGCTGATTGGCATATCTTTTTAAGTATCCTTTTTGTGTTTCTATGCTTGAACTGACTGCATTCTGTTCGTCTTCTCTTGAAATCCTGCAATAAAGTGCGGTTATTTTTTCTTTCTCCATGATTTACACCTGATTCAAACAGACTCGATAAGTCTATTATACATCAGGTGAAGCAAATCAAAAAACCGCTTTATCCGGCGGTAAGACTCTATTATTCATGGATGAAAAACACAGCGATGCTGCTTCAATAGTTATGAAAATAGAGTCTGCTTGCCTTTGCTATATTTGATCCATCTTTTTGCAAAGCAAATACTTATCAAGATTCTCTTGTCGAAAATTAATGACTGTCTTTTTGTTTCACAGTATTTCTTTTTCGAAGTCCTCCGGTTTTTTTTGATACCGTCGGAATAATTGGATCTTGTATGCTTTCCTAAATGAGAATAGCATAGAAATCATCATTAAACAGAATCCTACGCATCCAATAATAAAACCCGAGATGAAAACACTTTGAACCTGTGCAAAAATTGCCAAAATTGCACCCAAAATTATTAATGTTCCTGAAACAATAAGAGACAAGAATATCATAAATAATGTAGTCTTGTATTGTTTTTCTGTAAATAAATGCCCTTCTTTTCTCAATAAATCTGCTTCGGTCATTTTTATTTCTCCTTTCACCACAAGTAGTTAATAAGCATATTTGTACCACCTCGGATAAGGTTCATACCTACGGATGTAGCAGTTCTGTAGGCAGTCTGCTCTATCATTACGTTCATCCAATAAGCGGTATAGGTCTGCCTGCCAGCAATTCCAAGTCTTAGGGATTGAGAGCCAAGTGATCGAATCGATGATGATCCATTGACATATTTATTCATTACTGTAGCGCTATTTGTCAAGTACTTACCAGCACCCGCAATCACTCCACTAGCTAAACCAAGTACAATGGCTCTCCCCCAACTGACCTGACCCCAATCACCATTACTTCCGAACAAATCGTTGCCGACACTTTGGGTGAATCCTAATCCACCAACCGCAAAACCTGTCGCAACTGCGCCAATTGAAGATGCCATAAGGGCGCCCGTTGCCATTCCAATTGCTCCATTAAAAGCAACTTGTCCCCAATCTATATTGTCCCAACCTTTTGCGCTCCATTGAGAAATAATACTTCCTCCTGATCCAATTAACCCTCCAACACCAACCCCGATCAACACTGCTCCAGCAGTTGCTCCTACGCCAGTTAACAACAACGCAGTTCCTACAACCACAGAAATTACTGAAGCCGCTATAACAACCCCAGCTAAAATTTGATTCCAAATCGGAGCATATCCGTCGCTGTCAAGATACATCACTGGA
>JAVEPM010000174.1:0-4174 GCA_034008115.1 Methanolobus sp. | reverse complement strand
GTAGATGTGTCTGTGAAAAAACTTGTTAATCCGGTGAAAAAAGCATTTTTCTCTAATCCAAATATTTTTTTCTTTTCATCCATTTTATTAGTCATTCCGCAGTGTCTTTTTTAATGTTGCCTAACGGCTGGGGGTTGGTAAAGTGCAGGAGTTTGAAACGATTTCTTGTCCCACGCTACGAAGCTACAAAAAAGCGGGAACGTTTCCTAATCCGCTGGTTACCTGCATTTTATTAACCCCTTGTTGTGTGCTGCCCTTTTGTCCTTATCGACTGTATTTTAGTTATTAATTATTTATTTTGTCTTGAGTTAGCTTAGTGGTTCTTTTGCAATTTTTGATTTTAGTATTGGTTTGCGATAAATTGCAAGTGTGCTACTAAAAGTATTTCATTTTAATATAATTCAAATGGTTGAAATCTAATACAATCACTAAATGCTTTGTCAAATTGAGACCTAAAATGAACTTTATAATATGCGCCCCAATATCCAACGATTGAATAACTTAGAGAGTGGGCTTTTTGAAAGGTTAAGCGCAACATTCCAGTTATTAAATTTATAAGTGATTCTATTTCAATTTCGTTTAATGCACTATGTTCTCTGCAACCATTGGCAAAAATTGGTCTAAAAGTAATTGCTTCAATATTGCTTTTATCTCGCATAATCTTTTTTCTCCATACTTCTGCTTCTGAAAAACTTATTCCTGCAATTTCTTTTGAAAGGTGTAGGAATGTTTCTTGGTAAATTAATAAACCATAGGTTTCGCTTAAAATTTCTGTAACTCGTTTATCGCTTGGACAAAAATTTTCCACAACATTGAATTTGTTCCTTATGATTAATGGTATATAATCCTGTAAACCGGGACGATAAGTTGCGTTGATAGTTGTCAAATCACTTATGGTATTGGGTTTAAATTCAGCAAATATTTGTTTAAGTGAAGGAGCATTGAATTGAAAGATGTTTTCCAAATCACCCGAAGTGAAAAGGTCAAATACCTGCTTATCGTTTAATGGTAATTTATATGGGTGATATTCAATTCCGATTTCATCTACTATTAACTGCAATCTATTCAGGTATTCAAGTTCTATAATGTCAAATTTGTTGGCACAAATCGGGTCATTTGCAATATCAAGAGAAAGATAAAAATCTTGTTCTTCATACAAAAACGTTGAATTAGTCGGTTCTTCTGTCGTTATTATAATACCACTAGGATGTTTTTTATAGGTAATGCTGTTGAAAAGAACATCTTTGAAACTTGTACCTTCTTTTGACGAAAAGGCTATAAAATAAGTGTTGTATTCAGGATATTTTTCTTTTAGTTTTTCAACTACTTTTTTTTGATATCCCATCGGAATATCAATGTCTATGTCAGGCAACATTATTTGTTGTGGGTGAAGAAATCTTTCAAATATTAGATTTTCATCAATGGGGTTGAGTTTGGTAATATCTAAACAATAATTTACCATTGAATTTGAAGCACTCCCTCTGCCAAATGAACGAAGTAAATTGAGTTCATTGCATATTTCAATTAAATGTGAATATAGTAGAAAATAGTCAGTAAAACTTTGTTTTTCAATTACAGATAGTTCATAACTAATTCTGTCTAAAACGGTATCCGTAATGACGATTTTTTTATTATTTGCTCCTTTGTAGACGAGTTTTTTTAGTTGTTCGTGATTGTTTATCATTTTTTATAAATGCTTAATAATCAAATGCGGCAACGATTATTCGTTCTTTAAAATTATCATTAATATTTCAAGTTGTCCTTACGGTAACTTTTTTTGTTTGGTTGAAGGCTTACCTGTTAATACATATTGGTTACACACCTTGTTAATCAACGATTTTATAATCATTATTTATAATTAATTACCATATTGTTCTTCATTTTTTTTAATTATCAAATCTTCGGCTTTTTGCATTTGAATTTTGGAAACTGGATTGTTTTTTAAATCTCTTACTTCATCATTAGGATTTTTTATATAAACATAGCCAGATAGGAGTTTTATGACATTTACTAGCATATTTAATACAAGAAAATTATTTTACTCAAGGTTTCATATGGTTAAGTATATGTTATTTTCTTAATTAAATTTAAAGTGGGTTGAGTTTTAAGTATTCATCTTCAACATCATTATAAGTTATTCTATCTTCTTGCCATAAATAATAATTATAATTATTGTAACTGTTGTAATAATTACCTAAATATCTATCTTTAGGAGTACCTTTATTGTAATATTCAATAATAATTGATGATATTTTATTGAAGTTTAAGAATGTTATTATTACATCTATTATTGCTGAATGTTGACCTTGAATAGTTTTATTATACAGTAAATTATAAAGTTCTTCGTTTTTAGGATATTTACTAATTGGTTTTCTATTAATATTAAATTGACGAGAAATAATATATCTTTTGTTTTTGTCAAGAAAAAAAGCACCACCAATCATAGTACATATTTGGTTTTTTGATTCTAAATTGTAATTTAAGTTGTTTTTGTTTAAATAGTATTTAATTACTGATAAATCAAATTCAATATTGTGTGCAACAATGTGATTTACATTGTTAATATCTTTAATTAAATCTTTAAGAACATCTTTAATAGGTTTGCCTACTTTGTTAGAAAAATTAATATCAATATTGTTTATGCTGTAAGCATTATTATTAACTAATTCTAAATTTATTATGAATTCTTGTTTTTTTCTAACAATAACATAGTCACCACCATCTGGATTGTTTTTAACATTTTCGACAATTAACCACGCAATTTCAAGTATAGCAGGATACTTATCACCTTCAATTAAACCATCTGTTTCAATGTCAACAAAAAGAAAAAAGTCATTTAAATTTGACTTATCCTTACTTATCTTTTTATCCCAGTCAAAGAAATCAATTTCAGGAATATTTGTCTCACCCGTTCTTAATCTAATATAATCCTTATCCTGTTTTGATTCAATTCTATATTCACTTTCAATTTCTTTATGACCACTACGGGACGAAAAACTAAAATATCCTGTTGTATATTTTTCAATTAGGCTTTCTATACTCCTAGAATACTTTAGCTGCAAGGGCATTTTAGATGGGAAAGAGCAATTAACAAATTCATATGCAAGCCCACTTCTATGTAAAGATGGTGGTAATATAGAGTTTGACATCAATAAAAGTTCTAGAATATGAAATCTTGAACGGTTTTCTGGATTTGATAGGTATGATTTTACAAAAGGAGGGTTAATAAAAGATGTATTGACGAGCAGTTTATATTCTTTTTGAGAGAATTCATTATAAACTGAGTTGAAAAAGTATATGTGATAACCAAATTGACTCCCTGTCTTTACAACCCATTCATAATCTGCTGGTAAATAAAGAAGTTCTAAAATATCAGTTATTACTTTGTAATCCCAGCAAAAGTCTATATCAATACAACATAACCCATTAAACCCTGTATTTACACCAACAGCATAAGCATTTTCCCAATCAAATGAGTCTAAGTCTATTATATCCTGCCTCTTAGTAAAGTAATGCTTGTGTTTATGTGAAGGTGATTTTAGAAAATCGCTTGAACGGAAATTATTTTCATTTAATATTTTAGAACAGCAATTAACATTAAATCCCATTTCCCAATATACTTTAGCATATGTCTTAAGGTCTTTAAACATAATTTAAACATTTAGTTGATATATAAAACTTTCTTTCATTTCACTTAATATCTGTGTAATTAATTCTAGTTTCTTCATTTTTAACAATAATATTTTACCTATTACATTAGCAATCATATAATAGATTTCTATTTTCTATACCCAATTAAATAGGTCTTATTAATCTGATATTTTAAAATTCATCAATATTAAATAGTAATCTATTGTAATGTTCTAATTCTATAAGTAAACTACTTCTTTCGATTTGTTGCGTTAAATTATTGAATTCTCAGAGTTTTATTTTAGGGTTGCACACAACGTTTGGCGGTAGAGGCAGTGGGGGAGTTCGTGGCTTATTGTCCTCATCCGCCGCTAAAAACCACCCAATGCGAGTTATGCTGACCCGATGTCGTCACATCCCCCACATTGCTTTTACCGCGTGTTAGGCACTGGTGTTTAATGTTTTTGTCTTTTATTCTAGGTTTTAACGATGTATTATTCAATTGTTTAAAAGCCTATCCCACGCTAATCTTTAAATGCTATCC
>JAVEPM010000173.1:0-4175 GCA_034008115.1 Methanolobus sp. | reverse complement strand
CCATCACTCCCACTTGGGCACAGGGGCTCCTACTCAACGCCGACGGCTTTGAAACCAATTTTTACAAAAAGGACTGATATGAACATACGTAATAAGGAAGGATACATGGACAGAACACCTTTTGAGGCTATCAAGGCTATTGAAAGAAAGGAGCGGCCGCATTTCGATTATCACCCTATAGTGTATATCTGCTCCCCTTACGCAGGAAACATCGAAGAAAATGTTTACAATGCCCGGCGCTACAGCCGCTTTGCTGTGGAGAAAGGATATCTTCCTATAACCCCTCACCTGCTCTATCCCCAGTTCCTTGATGACTCACTGCAAAGTGAGCGTGACCTGGGCATGTTCTTCGGCATTGTCCTCATGAGCAAATGTGCAGAGGTGTGGGTATTCGGAGATCTAATCAGTTCAGGAATGCAGATTGAAATAGAAAGGGCAAGACATAAGGGCTATAAGGTAAGATACTTCAGTAGTGATTGCAAAGAGGTTAATTGTTGACCTTCATGAACACAAGTTGTTAATAAAAACCCAAAGAAGGAAATTGTCTTCACCCCCTTCAAATCAAAACAACAAAAACCTATTTTAGCCTTTCGAAACCTTTACGAACAATTTCAGCCATCAACTTCCTCCGCTTATCAAGAAATTCAGGATACTCCAAATTTTCCCAATCTTGCGGCATAGCATGATATAGTCTCATCTGATCCATTTCTCCTTCAGATAATTCAGAAACCATCTTTGGCCAATAAGCAGATGGGGCATCATCTGAAATATCCATATTGTCACTCCACTCGATATATTCAAAGTTTGCAATCTGGTTTCTATCTCTGTCCGATGTAAAACCTGTAGAGGAAAGATATGCTTTTGGGAAAAGATGGTGCTTTTCCACTGCGCTCCGGCTACCCGAAGCTCCAGGACCAAATAGATTCTTGATTAAAATATTAGAAAATAAAGCTTTTACATCTAACAGCACATGGGCAGCACAATATGCTTTCCATGCAGGACTGTTTGGAGAAGAAGTTTCCATCCGATTAGGCAAGGTTATAGCAAAATAGTCACTGGTAAAGACACTTTCAATTCGCTGGTCAATGAATTGTAAGAATCCAATTTCACCACTAACCTGTTTCAGATCATTCAAGTCAGCTTGCACTTTGGTTTCTGTCGAAGTTGAGTAGTATGCCGAAACCGAAATCATATAATACCATTTTGAAATAGCCTTTCTCAATGTGTTCTTGTTTGAAATACCAAAATCATATTTCCCAATTAAAAACATCATGTATGTATAAACCAAGTTATTTTCAGCTAGAATGAGCTCTTTACTAATATAACCAGCAGAAAGCACACAGTTTATGAATTCATGCCAATTATTCAAATCTAGTGCCTTATCTAACACGGTCGAAAGTATCTTGAAATTTTCGCTCTGTAGTTCATCACTAAACTCTTCGGTCTCAAAGTCTTTCCCTCTAAGAAGCATATAAGCATACTTGAGCCTAGCTCGCTTAAACCCATAGGCCATTGCTATACGAATTATATGTTGCGGTTGGGGAGCAAATAATTGGTTGTAGGAGGTGCCTCTGTAAGAAGGCTTGATTGCATCGATGCAAAACTCTTCAATCTTGTTTCGCAAGGAATCATCAACCACTGAAAGCAACGTCAAAATAAAATCAGTTTCTGTGAGATTGGTACCCCCAGAATTTACTCGAACGAATATGTCCGCAACAGCCTCTTCACTGGAACTCGCATTAATTGAGAGCGCTGGAATTTTGTAATCCCTCAAATTTAGCAGCCTTTGAATATTACTCGAAATAGTCTCTCTTTCCTCTTCTGTCACTTCCTTTCCATTTTTTCTACGTGCATCTTCCAGGCGTTCAATGAAGCTATTTTTATACCCCCATGCTCTTGAGTTATTACTAAAAACTTCACTAATGTCTGAAATCCATTCAGAGCTTCTTTCTATCGGTGCAGTACTAACTTCAAATTTCTGCTCAAGTGGATGGAATGCTATTTTGATTTTTCTCTCTTTAAAGTTCTTATCAATCACAGTAATGCTCTTTATTACTGCATATAAAGAAGTCAACCGTTGCTGTCCATCAATTATCAGATGAGAGGTTGATTCATGAGAGTGAGCATTATTGCCAATCTGCTTGGATGTTCCACTCCCACCGGATTCCCATAGCAAAAGATAACCAATCGGGTATCCCTTAAGCATAGAGTCAAATAAATCTCTTACCTTTGTATTTTTCCACACAAATGGTCGTTGTATATCAGGCAAACCCAATCTGCCACTTTGTATCTCCAAAAGAAGATGTTCTAGTTGATAACTAACTTCATTATAAAGAACTGTATCCATCCTGAAACTCCTATCATGTTGTTTACAAGTATAGGGCTCATTGTAGCAGAAATATAGTTAAATTCCATAATAATTGACTTTGGGCTGTATTCTGTTGGATATGCAATAATTCTACCAATACTAGATTTGATCTAACATTTATTAATTATCATAAAATGAGGTCTTGTTAATATTAGGAATAATCTTTTCAAGCCTGTCTTTATTGAGATCCACATATCATAATATCTCTTAATAGCCATATTCTTCAATCCTATCATCGAGAGCAGAATTTGCATCCTCAAAACAGATTCATGTCTTATTGTATAAAATAATATACATTAGCCAATCCAGAAGAAGGTCCTTGTATCAAGGTCCAGCCTCGACTAGCTACATAATTCAACACTGCGCCAAGGATATAATAATATCCCTTAGAATTAGCAGCCCCATAATTTCCATAAAGATCGCTTCCCATGGCTTCTTTGAGAAAATCACCAGACAATTTAAGTTGTATCATACCACCACTGGTTATAGCGTTTTCAACTTGTCTAGCATCAGAACAATCAGAATCATCAGATTCTTCTGATTCAATTCTTACAATCAAAACACTGCTGGTGGAATCAAATATCTTGTTGGAGTGGGTTTTTCGATACACGCTGATACTTAAGTAGGCTAATCCAATAACTATAAGAAACAACAAGAAAACTATGCCTCCAAAGTTAGCCTTTGTTTTTCTTATTTCTCGTTTTAGTTCATCAAGATCAGACTGATCAATACTCACGAATACATGCTCAGTTTCATTTTGCATTTGTTTATCCTCAATAAATACCAGCTAGAATCATTAAAGATTTCTAAGAAATGATCTAATTTATAGCCATTGGGTTATTTTTTCATTATCTTTTTGAAGATCAGACTTCAATTGCTCAATCAACAAATGGGCTAATTTGGATGTTGCATTGTTCGCTGCTTCATCAGAAAAATACAAAGACCAAGCCAAGCTGGAGTCAGAGTCATTAAGCTCACCTGAATACGTGTTTGCCCAAACCTCATTCTTTTCCTTATCAATAATCCTAATATCAAATTCCAAAACAGCTAGGTTCTTACTAGTAAAACCAGGCCTCTGTTCAACATCATGGTAAATCAGATCCATCTGAATTGATCCAGCAGGAATGCCAGCTGATTCACAAATATTTTTCTCTACTTCTCGTCTAAATATTGTATATAGTAGCGAACTCGACTCTACCTGGTTAGATGCCCCAAGAGAGACTGTTTCAGCACCACTGATTTCTAGTTTTGGCAATTTTGGTGAAAGGGCATATCCACTAGGTTGTAATAGGGTTCTATCAAATTTTGTAGAAGCACATGATGAAAGCAAGGTCAATGCTAGTATTACTATGATTGCCACCGATCCATTTTTTTTCATACAAACTCCAATATTTATTTTCTATGACAACTGGTTACCGTTATCACTAACATTTTACTATTTGTTTTTATACCTACATAGCCTAGCACATTTTTGCAACAAAGAGAAAAAATATATCTCTGCTCTTCATAAAATTCCAAAGGGGTACGGTTTCTCGGTAGTAACCGAGGAGAAGGATATGAAGAAAAACCATCGTTATGCGAAGGAGGGTGTGGTATGCGCAACCTCCCTATAGCCTTTGGCAACAGCTGCTTTGCAAAAACATGGTCGAACAAGACCATCACTTTTGAAGACCTTTGTACAAGGCTATCGACAACAATACGAACCACTGAGTCTGTTGAGGAATATCCTAAGCTCTCCAAAGCGGAACGCGACCGTATCAAGGACAAGGGTGGCTTCGTTGGGGGACAGCTCAAGGGTAACCGCAGA
>JAVEPM010000172.1:0-4185 GCA_034008115.1 Methanolobus sp. | reverse complement strand
TTTCTGAGTTATTTGAAGACATTATGGGAATAAAAATCTGTCCTGCTACGATAATTAGAGCAGAAAGAGAATGTTTCCAGAATTTAGAGGAATTTGAAAACGTTATTAGAGAGAAGTTATTAGCCTCTTCTGTAGTCAATTTTGATGAAACTGGTATGAAGATTGAAGGAAAAAGACACTGGCTTCATGTAGCTTCTAATGAGAAATACACATGTTATTTTGCTCATCCTAAAAGAGGAGCAGAAGCAATAGATGCTATGGGAATTCTTCCGAAGTTTAAGGGAGTAGCAGTTCATGATGGATGGAAACCTTACAACGTTTATGAGTGTGATCATGCTCTCTGTTATTCGTGCGGCGCTCATAGGAGCGCCGTTAACTATACCCTAAATAGTTACAAAAGAAAAAGAAAAATATCACATACTTACTTACAAAAAAGAAAAAGAAAAATATCACATACTTACTTCCTTATTTCATGAGAATCTTTAATGACGTATATGAAAAGATGTATAAAGCAATGGGAGAACTTCAACCCATTGCATTTTTTTATCAGCATCAATAGTTATATCTGGAATTTTTGCTAATAACGAAGATCTTTCAGATAATCGTATTTGCACACTATTAGCAGCTGGTTGTTTTTTCTTTGCTTACATTTACCTTCTCATTTTCAGATTGACAGATTTTGACATTTTTTTCGTGCCTGGAATAATGTCGTTAATAGCTGCGTTCTATTTTATAATAAAAGCTGTGAATGAACTAACATTTATCGAATCAGATTTAAGTGACATTTTACCCGCTGGACAGTATCTTTGGAAGTATCTTGGGCAGTATCTTGGGCAGTATCTTGGGCAATATCTTGGGCAATATTCGCAAATTTTTGAATTAACAATTTATATTCTGATCGCATCGTTTATAATAATGTTGATCCCTATTATTATAGGAATAATTGTAGTAATAATCGTAGCTTGTATCAAAGCTTTTTTAAATCGGTGAATGAACTACATTTATCGCATCAGATTTAAATGACATTTTACCCACTGGGCAATATTTTGTAGTCCTGTATCGTTTTTCGTTTTGCCACTACCAATAATTACAATTCATCGGAAGCAAAATACTTTTTGGATAGACTCTTATTTTGGTTTCGTTTTGCACTTAACATGAAATCAATTGTATTTCCATTTGAGTCAACTGCCCGGTAAAAATATTTCCATTTACCTTTTACTTTGATATAGGTTTCATCAACTCTCCAAGAATCATTTGTTGGTCTTAAATGTCTTCTGATCTTCTTTTCTATTTCAGGGGAATATTGATGCACCCATCTCATGATAGTACTGTGATCAACTTGAATTCCTCTTTCTATTATCATTCCTTTAAATTTCGATAGCTAAGTGTGTATTTTAAGCACCATCTTACATTCAATAAGATAATTTCACCTACAAAGTGTTTCCATTTAAAGGAATTAGAGGTTCCGTTGCAAAAACATCTGGCTACTTTACAAACAAGTAAAAATCTTTCACAGTTGTGAAAGTTGATTATGTTCATGATCATAAAAACGGTACTTAAAGGCACCAATTATAGCCTCAAAGTACAATATGAAATTTTTTGGAACTGAACCATAATTTAAATTACTCTATTCTTAATGAAGTCAAATACATTAATCAATTATTTAATATAGTTTTATAATGTTGGTATGTTTCCCTCGGATCTTTTGACTTTTATTCATTATTTCTAGATTTACATATTTTTTAGAATTTTTTGCAACGGAACCTCTAAGAGGCTGTCTTAAAATTAAATAACCTTTGTCTCTTGCTTCTTCTTTAATGTCAAAACGATGTATAAGGCTTCCTTATCCCAGTGATTTATCTGACAAAGAATGGGAAATAATTAAGCCTTATTTTCCTGATTTCAAAACAAATCGAGGTAGAAAACGTGTTCATTCTTATCGAGAAATATTGAATGCTATCTTCTATTTGTTACGTTCTGGTTGTGCTTGGCGAATGCTACCGCACGAATTTCCACCCTGGAAAACTGTTTACCATTACTTCCGTCTTTGGCGTATATATGGAATTTGGGAACGTATCAATACTGTTCTAAGAATCGAACTACGAATTTTATCTGGCAGAGAACCAGAGCCAGGTGCTGCAATATTAGATAGCCAATCCGTTAAAACTACAGAAACTCCAGGAGTACGTGGCTATGATGCTGGCAAGAAAGTAAAAGGGAGAAAGCGTCACATTCTGGTGGATACAACAGGGCTACTATTGATGGTTGTGGTTCATACTGCAGATATTCAGGACAGAGATGGTGCTAGACCTGTTCTGGAACAAGTTTAGGGGAAATTTTCTCGATTGAAACTTATTTGGGCTGATGCTGGTTATTCTGGGAAACTGGTTGAGTGGGTCAAAAGAACATGTGGATGGGTACTAGAAATAGTTAAGCGTAGAGACAATATTAGAGAATTTCAAGTACTTCCTCATAGATGGATAGTAGAGCGGACATTTGGATGGCTAGGTAGATATCGAAGGTTAAGTAAAGACTACGAAGGATTAACAGAATCAAGTCAAGCATTAATATATGCTGCTATGATCAGAATAATGATTAAAAGAATTGCTAATATCAAAAATTAAAGAGAATGAGAAATTTTAAGACACGCTCTAAGACAATTTATTTGAATTGAGAATGATAATGCCTTTTTAATCCTATTTGGGTATATTGCTTGTTTTAAAGATTTTTCTGTATAAAAATTATTTAATACTTTGTAAAAAATTTAATGTTATAATTAATATCACAAGTATTATCTATAGAGATCTTATCTATGTAAATTATGTTTGTTTTTTGATACAAAATTCTACAGACAATGCCCTAGAAGAGGTGTAGTGGATGAAAAAATATCTGTCAATGCTGCTAATATCAATTCTTGTTTTGGGAGTTGTTCTCACGGGCGTTACTGCTGGGGAACAGGGAAATAACACAACCGAAAATCAATCGGTATCTCAGGTCTCAACTAACAATAGATCCACACCTACAAACGAATCATGCCTGGTCAATGTAACTGAAAATGTAGGAGAAACAAAAGGAACTATTACAGTCGAACAGAAATTAAGGAGTGGCCCGACTGTAGTCCTTCGACCGGTTAACGACGTCATTACTGAAAACGAAGATGGTCTTGTTGAACTTTATATCGATAATCCATCCCTCAATGACGTGACTTTGAATGTGGATGCAAGGATCAGCGTACCCTCTGGTATTCATGTATACGGACAGGGTTTTGGCCAGACAGGCTCAGCTGGCGTGGTATATGGCATGTTTTCAGTACCGCCAGGAAATTCCCGGACAATTTACATTAATATAAAAGGAGAAAAGGTGGGTAGCTCTACTGTACATTTCACAGGTCTATACTGGCCTGGAGATAACAAGGATGATTATAGTCCTATTTCCCTTTCTCATCCCTTTACAGTCAAGGAACCTTCCAGGAACCCTACAGAAACTCCTGACCTTGAAGAGAACTCTGGAGTAGAAGCAAAAGGACAAAGTTCATTCAGTGTCCCCGGCTTTGGGACAATAATTGCAGTCATGGGGTTGTTAGGCGTGTATATCGTCAGGAGAAAATAATTTAATTATAAAGGAGTTCAAATGGCTTAAAAGAGGGAATAATCATGAATTTTTCCCTTTTTAAGGCTCCAGCCATTTATAGAACAAAACCAATGAGTTTGAAACCCAGGTTAAATATTGAAAATCCTACCAGATGAAAAATTACTACCTTTATCAGATTTAATAGACAAATCTCTGTGAACATACATTTTTAAATTTTCGGCGATTTGTTGCGTTTTTAATTGTCCTTCAGTTATTTGTCAGATCCCTCGGTTTCCTCAAAGTCAATATCAATCGACAAGTGTTTTGATAACAGAATTGTTACATGATAGGTGATAGAATGTCTGAGAGAGATAGTTTAAGAGTTTTAAGGGTTTTAACAGCATATCTCTTAATAGGCTGTTTTTTAACAGGCAATGTTATAAGCGCGTGTGCCTCATCTGAAACTTCAACAGATTCTGGTTATTCTTATAGAGATGATTCTAATCCTGTAGCTGAATCTGATCATCCTTATGCAAACAATTACGAGAATACTTGGACCATAAGTGAACCAGGCGCTGATCAAATACGTCTTCACTTTAAATATCTTAAGCTTGG
>JAVEPM010000043.1:0-27486 GCA_034008115.1 Methanolobus sp. | reverse complement strand
TTCACATACAACAATTCCATGTTTTTGGAAAAAGTGTTTTTGGTAAAATCATTGTAATTGGATAGCATAAGCTTTGCAGTTTGTAAAAAGAGCAGTTAATCGGAACTAAGGTCATTCGGAACTACTGGAGTTGGAGACATCTATTCAAAGCAAGGTGTCCAGGCACGCTTATATCATGTTTGAGAACTAGAAAGTATTCTGTCTGGGTCCTGTCGACGTCGGCCATAATATTACAATCATTATGGCTACCTGAGCAATGGAGCGGCTGGGACGTGAGTTAATATGTATCAAGAGCACAATGAGATTAGGAGATGGTGAACGAGATGCATCCGCTATCACGCTATCTGCGCATAGTAGACGGCACCGCCAGTCCACAATACCTCGTGGCGAGGTCGGTGGAAGTTGAGCTCCCGTCATCGCAAGGAAAGCAGTGGGAGGAACATGATGAGGCGATGGAACGAGCACGCTCTCTTATCAATGAGACTAACTCACCGGTGAGTCCGTCACTGATGGATTTAAAGGCTTCTCTGGCCCGCCCTCATATGAACTCATGTTCACTGTGTCCATGGAGATGTGGGGCTGCCCGCTCATCGGGTCAGGGACGATGCGGCGTCACTCGCCCCAGGCTGGCAAGTTCTTTCTTACACATGGGTGAGGAAGCTCCTCTGGTCCCCTCGTATACGATCTTCTTCGCCGGTTGCAATCTAGATTGCGCCTTCTGCCAGAACTACGGTTTTAGTAATATGCCAGCTCGGGGGACGGAATGGTCGGAGGAGGAATTATCCAGGCATCTTGACGAGGCCGTAAGATCTGGAAGGGGCATAAAGAATATCAATTGGGTAGGGGGCGATCCTGTACCCGCCCTTCCGTATGTTCTGGAAGTCCTTTGTATGATGGACGCAAACATAGCTCAGATATGGAATTCTAACATGTATCTAGAGGAGGAATCCATGCGCCTGCTTGACGGTGTGATCGATGTATATCTCACTGATCTGAAGTTTGGAAACGATGACTGTGCTAGGAGACTCTGCGGTGCGCTGGACTACTCGTCAGTGGTACGTCAAAATCACATGATAGCGGCGTCTCAGGGCGAGGTATTGGTCCGCCATCTCCAGCTTCCAGACCATCTAGAGTGCTGTACTCTGCCGCTCCTCAATTGGATGGCCGAAAATCTTCCCGGAGTGGCGCTCAATCTCATGGATCAGTATCGCCCGGCGTACCGGGCCAACGAACACCCGGAGCTGCGTAGGGGCCTGATTCGGGAGGAGCACTTGGCGGCACTGGAATATGCGAGGGACAATGGTCTCTTCCTCATTTGATCATTAAATAAAATTATCCCTGATTACTTCTTCTGACTATTCCATAATGCTCCCGTGATCCTCTGAGCTGGGGAGTCAGCGGACTGACCAATGCAGTTGATGCCAGTGGAAACTGGGATGATGAAGAGAAGCTTGCAAACCTCTACATTGATTCACTGGGTTATGTTTACGGTGACAATATATGGAATTCTGGAAACGAAGGAAAATCTGAATGGCTTTTGGCGCTTTTGAGAAAAGCGCCTTTTATTTTTTATTTCTGCAAAGATAATGCATAGCATTATAAATAACAAATGCTATTACTGTTTTTACTAATACACAAGTCAATACTAACAATAAATATAAGTTTCTTGTGTATTAAAAAAGTTGAAAATCATTTTACTTTAAAGATGATTATAATTGAGAAGTTTTCGATTAATAAAATGTGCTTATGAACGCTCCTGCTCAGCTGCCAGGCAAGTGCAGGAGCATTCACCACATTATCGGGGGATAATATGCAATATAAATATATAACAACACTTATTTTAACCTTGCTGCTGGTACTGTCAATTACAAATATTGTTTCAGCAGACGAACAGAAAATGAATATAACATATATAGGCTACAGTGAAAGTGAAGCTATCAAAAAGGCAAGCCAGACAAATGCTTACAGTGACCGTATTGCCTATACTTTCATTCCATACTATGATTCAGGAATCAGCAGGGAGCTGATCGATGCTGCTGAAAGCGGATTTTTTGAAACACAGAATGTCATATTCTGCCAGCAATTCTATGATACAGTTACTGACAACGTTACTGTCAATGAGAGTCTAAAAGCAGCATATAGCAAGGGTTCTGATCTTTACAGCATTGACCCAATGAGTCCAACCTACGTTGCGCCTTCATACTTTCAATACCATTCAAATGGGACTACCAATGACCCCATTGCAAATTACTACAGTAACATGGGAACTGAAGGAGAAGGACTTGAAAATGCTGAAAAACTGCTAATATATCTCACAATGAACACCAGGATCGCTTACATCGGTTTTGAGGAAGAAAAAGCGATCAACATGGCAAGTCAGACAAATGCTTACAATGATCTTATTGAATACACTTTCATTCCTTATTATGATGCAGGAATAAGCAAGAAACTGATCGATGCATCTGAAACTGGGTTCCTGGAGAAACAGGATGTCATATTCTGCCAGGGTTTCTATGATTCAATAACTGAAGATACTACCGTTAACGCAAGTCTCAAAGCAGCTCACAATAGGGGGGCTATACTCTACAGCATTGACCCCATGGGTCCCTATGTTCCCCCTTCATACTTTGATTATTATTCCGGTGGACTTACAGATGATCTTCTGGATGCTTATTACAATGGCATGAGCACTGAAGGGAAAGGACTTGAAAATGCGGAAAATCTGCTGCTTCATCTTGCAAAGAGTGCCCCTACTCTTTTGAAGTATGCTATTTCTTCTGGTGCCAGTGAGGTAAATGCCAGTGATTTTGTGTTTGTGCTTGGGACTGACTTTAATACAGATGCTCTAAACAATGTTTCAAATGATGAAGACATCTCTGCAAATCTGAACATTACGATTTTTACACCTGAGAATCCTGTACCTGCTAGTTTTGATTTCTCCCAATATGGGCTGATATTCATTGAATCTCAGGATGAGGCCACAGTGAATGGCTGGACTTCGAGTATAAAATCTGCCAAAACAGGCGGTGGCATGGTCATAGGATACAACCTTTCAGAGAACACCACTCTGGCGAATGTGGACCTCTATAAAGACAAGTACACTGATATTGAGAGGTACTGGATACAGGGTGGCGAAGCAAACATGGCTAACATGATCAGATTCATGGGAAATATGTCCTCCGGATCATGGGTAAATGCTAGCATTGATGTACCTGAAGTCCTTCTTCCAAAGACGAATCTGACCTACATCATCAATTCAGACAGCAGTCTTGCCTTTATGAAACTTGTACTTGCAGAAAGAGCTGTCATCACAGATCGTTTCAACGTCAATGTTATGAGTGGTGGAGAATTCATGAACAGTACTGTTGACATTACAAATGAAGATGTGATAATACTCTACATGGTGGGTCCCAACGATTTCCCCCTTATGAAGGATAAGCTGCTTGAAGCAAATAACAATGGAGCAGAAATCGGAATGTTTGGTATGCTGCCCGATGCATATGGAATTACAACCTTCGATATGGATAGTGGCCTAATGCCAGATTATCTCTACAACGACGGCTACGACAATATGGAGAACTGGATACGCTGTGCCGGAGCAAAACTTGTGAACGTGTACATTGAATATGCAGCTCCTGAAGAACCTGATATTCCTGAAGATGGTATATATCATCCTGATGCATTTCCGCAGGTATTCAAAGACAGTACGGAGTATCTTGAATGGTATGCAGACCATGGTTATGATCCATCTGCACCTACAATTGGAATAATTGCCAATAAATTCGGTCAGACACCCATTGAATTTACCACAGAGGATGCAGTACTCAGAGAGTTGGAATCAAAGGGATGTAATGTGATACTTACCACATACACAGTCTGTACTGATGATGTTGATTACATTACAAAAGATGGAGAAGTGCTTGTTGACGCCATTATTTCACTTAAAGGATTCTACCTGAACTACGATGATCATGAGAAAGGAATAGAGTACCTGAAGCAATATAACGTGCCAGTGTTAAAAGGTATCACTGACTACTACCTGTCCCCTGGTCAATACCTTGCAAATGTGCAGGGTCTGAGTTCTATGTCAATACCTACCCAGGTAACACAGCCGGAGATCGACGGTCTGACTGATTATATATGGCTATCCGGAAGGGTACAGGATGATGAAACCGGGCAGTATTACTATAAAACACTGGATCACCAGGTTCAATGGATATGTGAAAGGGCAATTGCATGGGCAGAACTCAGTGAACTGGAGAATTCAGACAAGAAACTAACTATTATTTACTACAACCATGAAGGTGGCAAGAACAATATCGGTGCCAGCTACATTGACATAGGTTCAAGCTTTACATTGCTTTTAGAGGCAATGGAAGAAGAAGGATATGACCTTGGAAATACTACTATTCCAAATGGCAGTGAGTTTATAGATCTCTTTATCGAAAGCAGGAACGTAGGCACATGGGCACCAGGTGAGCTTGAGAAGGTCATCGAATCCGGTTATGTGACCATGCTCCCTGCAGAAGAGTACCTTGAATGGTATAATACACTGCCTCAAAGCGTGCGCACAGAAGTGGAGGAGACATGGGGTGAAGTACCCGGCGAGGTCATGACATATGAGAACGAAACTGCAGAATATTTTGTTATACCAACTATACAGCTTGGTAACATCAATTTCGTTCCACAGCCAACAAGGGCAGGACTTTCCGATGAGTCGCTTATCTATCACAACGAATCCATACCACCAACACATCAGTATCTTGCAACATATTTCTGGATCAACAATGTATATGATGCAGATGCGATGATCCATTTCGGTACCCATGGTACACAGGAATGGTTACCTGGTAATGAAGTGGGACTTTGGAGATACGACTATCCTTCAATAATGGTAGCTGAAACACCGGTTGTTTACCCCTACATAATGGATAATGTAGGAGAGGGTACACAGGCAAAACGCCGTGGCAATGCTGTCATAATTGATCATATGACTCCGCCAATAGTTGAAGCTGGTCTTTATGGTGATCTTGCAACAATGCATGATAAGATCCATAATTATGTGGAAGCTAAAGATGATGGCGACACTGCAATGATGGCACTTTATCGTGACAGTACCGTACAGCTTTACAATAATCTCAGCATTGGAGACGATCTTGGAGTTTCAACTGAAGAATTGTCTTTCATGACAGATGACGATTTTGAAAGTTTCGTTGATACTGTGCTGCATAATTATCTGCACGAACTGCAAACAGAACTCATGCCTTACGGACTTCATATCTTTGGTGTTCCGCCGGAAGATGAAAAACTTGTCCGCATGGTCAAATCTATGCTTGGAGGTGATTTTACAGATCATATCTATGATGTGTTACCCAAAACCAATGGTACAGAAGAGGAGTGGAATGACCAGGCCAACACTTATGCCATGTCACTTTTGAATGAAACATTGCTCAACGCAACCGATGTATCCAGCGCCCAGATCAAGGTGCTTGATCTTATTAACGAAAGTATTACAACAGATCTGCAAACAGCAATCGAATATGGTGACAACCTTGCCCTTACGACTCTGGAGATAGAACATACACTAAGAGCACTGAGTTCAGAATACATTGACCCAGGAACGGGAAATGACCCTATTCGTAATCCAGGTGCACTGCCAACCGGGAAGAATTTCTACAGCTTTGACCAGAGAACCATACCTGATGAGGAAACAGAAGCTATGGGCCGGGCGACTATCAATACATGGCTGGAGTCATACTACACTGAAAATGATGAATATCCTAATAAGGTATCCTTTGTCATGTGGTCTGTTGAAACCATGCGTCATGAAGGACTCATGGAAGCCCAGATCTATGAGCTGCTCGGTGTTGAAATAATAAGAAGCAGTGGAAGGATAACAGGGTTTGAGGTTATACCTGAGGAAGATATGAAACATCCAAGGATTGATGTGTTACTGATTCCTTCAGGACTTTACCGTGACACTTTCCCGTACCAGCTTCAACTCATGGATACCGCTGTACGCACGGTTGCAGATCTCAATGAGACCAACGAAACCAACTATGTAAGGATGAACTCAATGGCAATTGAGAACGCAATGCTGGAAAGCGGATATAACGAAAGTGTAGCACAATACATCTCGATGTCCAGGATATACAGTGAAGCCCCTGGTACTTATGGTACCGGTGTGACAGAAGCTGTAGAGGCAAGTGACACATGGAACAATTCATCTAAAATTGCGGATCTGTTCATTTCCAGAATGTCAAACATTTATGGGGTTGACACATGGGGAGAAAATTATGAGGATGTATTCAAACTCAATCTGGCAGAAGTAGATGTGGCTATCCACAGCGACACAAGCAACCTTTATGGGATCATGGATAATGACGACTATTATCAGTATCTTGGAGGGCTTGGGCTGGCCGTACGAACATTGAGTGGTGAAGACCCTTCAATGTTTATTGCAGACTTTAAAAATGTGCACAAACCTGAGATAATCACACTAAGAGAAGCTTTCGGTAAGGAACTGACAGCCAGGTATCTTAATCCGAACTGGATGAGCGGAATGATGGAGTTTGACTATGCCGGTGCCAGGGAAATGATGAAGGCTGTGGAATATATGTGGGGCTGGGAGGCAACTACCCCTGATCTGGTAACGGATTCTGACTGGGACAAGATGTACGGGACATATGTAATGGACAACAATGATCTTGGCATGAAAGAATTTTTCCGGGAAAATCCATACCAATACCAGTCTCTGACAGCCAGGATGATCGAAACCATAAGGAAAGACTCCTGGGATGCTTCAGACGAAGTATTACAGAATCTTGTTAAAGAGTATGTGGAATCCGTGGTTGAGAGTGGAGTCACCTGCTGCCATCACACCTGTGGAAATCCATTACTGGATAGTTATGTACAGAACGCAATGATAACAACAGGTGTCATTGACACTCAAACCAGGGCAGAATATCAGAAACTTATGCAGGAAGCAACTCATGTGCAAAGCAGTGCCACTGAACCACAGGAAACTTCCAGTAGCAGCAAAAGTCGAAGCAGCAGTCCAACAGGAACCGATCTGAAGATCGTGGAACCGGGTTCTGGTACATCCAACCAGACCATGATGTCAGATTCGGGTGCCGGACTGGATACTGATACGCCTGTTCTGGATTCTCAAAAGTCCACTCCTGATAACTATGTTGAAGGTTATGAAATGACAAAGGAAAGTATCACAGATCCTGAATCCGGAAGTGGATTCTCTGGCTCTGACATCATAGCGTCTGTGCTGGTGCTTGCCGCAGTTGGAGCTATATATGTGGGATTCTGGAAACGAAGGAAATTCTGAAATATTTTGGCGCTTTTGAAAAAAGCGTCTTTTCTTTTTTTATGAAATATTCAATACCAAGATCCAACAAAACACAAATCAAATCAAGTTAATCTGCTTTAAATCAATGAAAAATGATTAGTTCTGAGGTGCGATATGATGATCAATTACATAAAAAAGTACAGGAATATCTTTGCAGCAACCCTTATTATAGTATTTTTAGCAACAGCATTTGCTGCTGCAGAAAGTGCTGGCAACGATACAATAAATGCAACAGACAATACAGTAGATGCAGCCTTGTCGGAAAACGGTACAATAGCTGTAAATACTTCTACCATAGTGAAAATACCGGATATGGATATAAGGCCAAAAGTAAGCTATGTGCTATCCCGTCCTTATGCAGTTACACTTATGCAGAAAGTAGCCGCAGACCCGCAGATAAGCTCGCAAATGAATATCAGTATTTATCTTGGTACATCCTATGCAGATCTGGATTTTGATCTGAGCGACCAGGACATGCTTGTTCTGAGGAATCTTGATGCCTATGCTGTGGATAGCATTGCAGCAACCGTAAATGAAGCAAAAACAAACGGTGCACACGTTGTCTCAATAGGAGAGACCCTGGAAGCTTACGGACTTCATAACGTAAATACATCAGATTCACAGTACTCGGACATCAACCTTTATCAGGAGTATGAATCTCAGGATAACTTCAACGGACTCACGACTTTTCTAGGAGCAAAGTTCTTCGCTTTGAACTACTCCATTACAGCACCTGTGGAAAGACCTGTCTATGGCATCTATCATCCTCTTGCCCCTCAGATATATGGCAATCTTAGTGATTATCTTGACTGGTACAGTTCAACAGGAAGATATGATGCAGATAGTCCTACTATTGCAATAATAACTGATAGCTACAAGCGAGTTGAGAGGGACATGCCTCTGCTTGACCCGCTTGTGGAGGATATTGAAGAAAAAGGATACAATACTATTGTAACAACTTATGCTTACAAGGATGACAAGTCCTTGAGTTACCTGATGAAGGATAATAGATCCATTGCAGATGCTGCTATTATGATCTCACGTGGCTCACGCCTGCATTATTCTGATAATGAACATGGAATTTCTGACCTTCAGACACTGAACATAACTGTCCTGAATGGTGTCCGTTTGTTTTCAGGAGTAAGCGTGGAAGAATGGGAGAACAGTGTGCATGGAGTGCCACCTGCCCAGCAGTACCAGGTGGCATACGCAGAGCTTGATGGGATCATCGAGCCAATTGTAATCAGCGGAAAAGCCATAGATGAGGCAACAGGAATCGAATATAACCAGCCAATTGATTATCAGATAGACTGGCTTGTGGACAGGACAATAGCCTGGGCTGAACTACACCAAAAATCGAATTCAGAGAAGAAAGTGGTCATACCATATTACAACCCTGAAGGTGGTAAAGCAGATATGGGTGCGGATATTGATTACTATCTTGATGCACAGGCAAGTCTGGTAAATCTTCTTGAAGCTATGCAAGAGAGAGGTTACGACGTTGGCAGTGAAGCACTTCCAAATTCCAGTGAACTTGCAACCATGATGATGGAAAAAGGGCACAATATTGGTAACTGGGCTCCCGGAGAGCTGAGCAAAGCTGTTGAGAAGAGCAGCCCAATACTCATACCTGAGTCTCAGTACGTGCAGTGGTTTGACGAACTCCCACAGGATAAAAAGGACGAAATGACATCAATGTGGGGTGAAGCCCCTGGAAATATCATGGTCTATGAGAATTCCACAGATAAATATCTGGTCATTCCTGCACTCGAATTTGGAAATATTCTTCTTGCACCTGACCCACAACACGGATGGTCTTCAAGTGAAAAAGCAATGTATAACAATGCTTCATATCCACCAACACATCAGTGTTTTGCCTTCTACAAATACATGTCAAGAGAATATGAAGCCGATGCATTGTTCACTATATTCTCAAGTGTAGAACTGATGCCCGGTAAAGAATGTGGCCTCTCTGCAAAGGACTGGGGAGCACTACTAATGGAAGATATGCCACATATACATATACTTCCAATGGATGCAGAAGGTGTCTTTGACAGAAGAAGAGCAAATATGCTCATCATTGATTTCATGACACCGACAATAGTACCTGCAGGTCTTTATGGTGATCTTGCTAACCTTCAGCAAGAGATCACATTGTTCAAACAGGCCTCAGACAGCTCAGTAAAAGAGATCTATAGAGAAAGCATCATAAACCAGACAAAAAATCTGAGCCTTGACAATGACCTTAATGCTGACCTTGACTCAGTTGTGGGGGATGCAGAGCTTACAGATGCTTTCATTGATGGACTTTCAGTTTATCTCTATGAACTGAAGACTGCCTACATGCCATATGGTTCTCATATACTCAGTGAGATTCCTGAAGGGAAAAACCTTGTCATGCTCATAAAAGGTATGCTTGGAGATGGATATATTGAACATGTGGAAGCACTCGGTGGAAACGAAGAAGTTTCAGTTTTACTATTGAATGAGACCATTCTGAACGGTAGTTCTCCCCTTGATGCACAGATGATGCTACTTGGCCAGAACTCCACAGAACTTGGAACTGACCTGAATCTTGCTCTTGATTACCTGGAAAGGATACAGGACTGCGAATATGAGATAACGAAGATACTCGATGCACTTGACGGTACGTATATCACACCGGGACCATCAGGTGATCCTATAAGGAATCCGGATGCTTTGCCAACAGGCAGAAATATTTACACATTCGATGACCGGCTTATCCCTACAAAAGCAGCATGGACGCTTGGTTCCCAGCTTGCAGATGACATGCTTGCATTGAAACTTGAAGAAGATGGACAGTATCCTGAAAAGATAGCTTTCCTGCTGTGGTCTGTGGAAACCACAAGAAACCAGGGGGTTATGGAATCCGAGATATTCAAACTTCTGGGAGTGGAACCGGAGTATGACAGCAAGAACAGGGTTGCAGGCCTAAGACTTATGAATTCTACGGAACTGGGCAGATCAAGGATAGACGTGATGGTGGTAACTTCAGGTCTTTACCGTGATGTGTATCCAAGCAAGATAACGCTCATAGATGAAGCTATCAGACTGGCAGCAGCAGCTGACAATGATACATATCCCAACTATGTGAGCATACATTCCAATGCAACATATCAGAGCCTCATAGATGAAGGATACAATGAATCAGTGGCATACAACCTGTCGGTTTCAAAGATTTTCTGCCCTCCACCAGGAGGATATACACCTGGAATACAGGAAGCCATAAGCAGTGATACATGGGAAGATTCAGACGAGATAGCCGACCTCTACATTGACAGGATGGGATACATCTATGGAAAGGAGATGTGGGGAGAGCATTACTCAACTGTATTGAAGAAAAACCTTGCAGATGTTGATACTGCAGTGTTTAGCAGAACATCGAATCTTTATGGTGTGCTTGACCACAATATGGTAGCTGCTTATTTCGGTGGCTTGAGCATGTCAGTTGAAAGAATTAGCGGCTTCGAACCTGACATGTACATTAACGACCTTAGCAGTTCCCCGGATATTGAGACACTCAATGAATTCCTTAACAAGGACCTGCGTTCACGCTATCTTAATCCAAACTGGATAGAAGGGATGATGGGTAACGGATTTGATGGTACAAGATATATGGACTCTGTCTTTGAAGTCATGAGGGTATGGGATGTGACAAGCCCGTCTCTTGTAACTGATGATATGTGGAATGAGATGTACGATGTCTATATCGAGGATAAATATGATCTTGGTATAAATGAGTACTTTGAAGCTGCTAATCCCTATGCAGGACAGTCAATGAAAGCTACATTAATGGAGTCCATTCGCACAGGTTATTGGGACCCATCAGATGAAGTTACTCAAAAACTTGTGAAGGAATATGTTGAATCAGTTAACGAAAATGATGTTACCTGCTGCCACCATACCTGTGGAAATCCATTGCTGGATAAATTCGTACGAGAAAATATGGACCTATCAGACATTAGCCAGCAAGATCAGGAAATCTACAAGAACAAAATGTACGATGCAACCCAAAGAGAAATAATCCAGATAGCCCAACCTGAACAGGAAGATAATTCCGGCAGTCGTAGTAGCCGCAGCAGCAGTTCAACAGGAACTGAATTGAAGATCGTTGAATCCAGCTCTGGCTCAGGATCAGCCAACCAGACAACTGTGACAGATTCAGGAGCCGGGATGGACATTGATAACCCTGCCCAGGATGCACAAAGGTCTACACCGGATGATTACATAGAAGGTTATGAAATGACAAAGGAAACTGTCCCAAATACCGAAAGCTCAAGTGCTTTCTCAGTAACAGGTTCGGAGCTGGCAGTTTCTGTTCTGGTGCTTGCCTTAGTTGGAGTTATATATGTAGGATTCTGGAAACGAAGAAAATTCTGAAATGTTTTGGCGCTTTTGAGAAAAGCGCCTTTTATTTTTTTAGGATAACTCCTGTAAACAATATATTGCACAAACACTAAAAATATATTTCATCTGAAAATATTCACTATGTTTTATATAGTTGTTTGTATGAATATATTCACTAATCAAAGATACTTTTAGTTTTATATTCCAGCATAAAAACAGGAAATCAGTTTATGAATGAAACAAAAATCATATTCATCTCCATTATTGTGATTCTGCTTTCTTCAATGAGCGTTTTGGCAAGCGATGAGAACCAAATTCTTTTAAAATCATCCTGTATAGACACAGACACCGTATCAATACAAAACGAAACTATTCAGTATAAAACAAAAACAACATCAATGCCCCAGTTCATTGAAGGGGGCGCTAAATACTATATAGTACAATTTGAAGGACCAATCATTCAGGAATGGAAAGTTGAGGTTCAAACTATAGGAGCTGATTTTTTTGATTATATTCCAAATAATGCTTTTGTGCTCAGGATGAATGAAACTGAAAAACGTCTTGTTGAGTCACTTGAATTTGTACACTGGACAGGAGATTATCTCCCTGAATACAAATACAGATCAGAGATCGTAAACAGTTCTGATAAGGGTGCAGGATCAGATCCACAGGACATGATTGATCTGATTGTATTTGTTTTTGACCCGGATGAGGTACCAAGAATAGAGTCTGATATTTTAGCCATTGACGGATCAATACTTGAAAGATCAGATATTCTCCTGGGAGTACGGATACAAAGAAAGACCATTGACAAGCTTTCTTTGATCAGTGGGATAAGCTGGATAGAACAATACGCGGGTCCATCCTTATCAAACGATGTTGCAGCAGGCATAAGCAATGTTGACACAGTACGTAATACATTGGATCTGAAAGGAAGTGGTCAAATCGTTGCAGTTTGTGATACAGGACTTGATACAGGAGTAAATGACAACTCAATGCATGCGGACATAAGAGGCAGGATCCTGAGTATCACTGATCTTTCAGGTGATGGAGCCGAAGATATCAGTGGTCACGGAACTCATGTAGCAGGTTCTGTGCTTGGAAATGGAGAAATGTCAGGTGGACAATATGCAGGAATTGCACCTGAAGCTCAACTGGTGTTCCAGGCAGTGGGTAATGATAGTGACTATTTATATCTGCCAGGTAATCTAAGTGAGGTATTTCAACCAGCATACAATCTCGGAGCAAGGATACATACCAACAGTTGGGGAGTTGATTCCAGTGGTGAATATGATTCCCGTTCATACTACGTAGATCACTTTGCATGGAATAACCCTGACATGTTGATATTATTCTCTTCCGGTAATGAAGGGGTAGATCTTGACTCAGACGGTGTGGTCGACCCGGACTCACTCAATTCCCCAGGAACTGCAAAGAACTGCATAACGGTAGGAGCATCTGAAAGCTACAGAGGGGATACCTTTTCAATCGGCAATTATTCAACATGGGGCACACGCTGGCCAAAACGGTTCAATGAAAATCCGTTAAAAGATGACTACATAGCTGATAATCCTAATGGAATTGCTGCTTTTAGCAGCAGAGGACCAACAGATGACGGGAGGATAAAACCTGATCTCGTTGCCCCCGGTACATTTATAATTTCTACAAAATCAAGTCGGGCCAGCTGGTATGATTGGGGTGTTCCGAAGAATGAAGATGATGAATATGATGAATATTATGCATATTTTGGTGGTTCAAGTATGTCAACACCAATTGTCGCAGGCTCTGCGGCACTTGTTCGGGAATACTATGCAGAGATAGAAAAGGTGACAAATCCCAGTGCTGCATTGATAAAAGCAACTTTGCTCAATGGTGCATATGATATGACCCCTGGACAATATGGTGAAGGAACTACACAGGACATCAATGGCCGACCCGATTATTCACAGGGATGGGGACGTCTTGATGTCGATAACTCAATACAGCCAGAATACCCGGCAGTAATAGCATATTTCGATTATGTTCCCATGAATAGTACTTCTGATTCATGGGAGCACACATACGAATATGTAAAAAGTGGCCAGCCCATGAGATCAATGCTTGTGTGGACAGATTACCCCGCAGCACCCGCAGCATCAAAGGCACTTGTAAACGACCTTGACCTTATAATTACAGGGCCATCAAAAACATATTATGGCAATGATGGCCCGGACCGTACAAACAACGTTGAAGGAATTGAGATCGAAAAGGTTGCAGAAGGTGACTATACAATTACAGTTGAAGCATACAATATACTCCATGCTCCTCAGGACTTTGCACTGGTATCTGCCTTCACCTGCGATAATAATGAGTATCCTGCAAATGGTTCATATGCACAGAACAGCACAGCTGTAGTGTCAGCCGATATCGTACATCCTGCTGGTGTGGACAAGGATTCTATTAATTTAGATATAAACGATATCGATGTTGTGTTTGATACCACCAGCATACCAGGGGGATACAGGGTATGGTACGACACGTCTGTTCCTTTCCAGAGCGGAGTAAATAATGTGTCATTCACAGCCCTGACAAATAAAGGACAAGAATTCACCTATGCATGGACGTTCAGTACCAGACCTGAAATAAACAGCTTCAGGTTTGACGGCTTGAGTCCGCAAGTAGTCGGAACAGTGGACGAAGGAACAAAGACGATAACTCTCACAGTGCCCTATGGAACTGATCTAAGCTCACTGGTTCCAACAATAATGCATACAGGAGCAAAGATTGCTCCAAATACAGGACTTGCCCAGGATTTCACAAGTCAAGTTGTATATACTGTGACTGCAGAAGATAGCAGTATTCAAGAATACACAGTAACGGTTAATATAGCTCCAAATCCTGCTAAAGCTATCACAAGCTTTGACTTTGAAGCACTTTCAGTAACAGGAACAGTTGATGAAGGAGCAAAAACAGTTGATCTGACAGTTCCATTTGGTACTGATGTTACCGCATTAACTCCAACAATAGTTCATACAGGAGCAAGTGTTTCACCTGATATTGGAGTAGCTCAGGACTTTACTAATACTGTTACATACACTGTAACTGCAGCTGATGCAAGTACTCAGGAGTATGTTGTAACAGTAACAGTGGCAGCACATCCTGCTAAAGCTATCACAAGCTTTGACTTTGAAACACTTTCAGGAACAGTTGATGAAGGAGCAAAAACAGTTGTTCTGACAGTTCCATTTGGTACTGATGTTACCGCATTAACTCCAACAATAGTTCATACAGGAGCAAGTATATCGCCTAATACAGGACTTGCACAGAATTTCACAAATCAAGTTGTATATACTGTAACTGCGCAAGATAACAGTATTCAAGAATACACAGTAACAGTTAATGTAGCTCCAAATACTGCAAAGGAGATAACAAGTTTTGATTTCGACGGCTTGAGTCCGCAAGTAGTCGGAATAGTGGATGAAGGAACAAAGACAGTAACTCTCACAGTTCCATATGGAACTGATCTAAGCGCACTGGTTCCAACAATAATGCATACAGGAGCAAAGATTGCTCCAAATGCAGGACTTGCACAAAACTTCGCAAGTCCAGTAGCATATACGGTAACTGCAGAAGATGCCAGCAATCAAGAATACACAGTAACAGTTGATATAGCTCCAAATACTGCAAAGGAGATTACAAGTTTTAATTTTGCTGAAATTGATCCAGCAGTATTTGGTACCATCAACGAATCATTAAAAACAGTAATCCTGAAAGTGCCACATGGAACAAATGTCAGCGCACTGATACCAACGATAATGCATACAGGAGCAAACATAACTCCAAATTCAGGACTTGCACAAAACTTTGCAAGTCCAGTAACATATACAGTAACTGCAGAAGATGATAGCTATCAGCAATACACCGTAACAGTGAATATAATTCCAAATACTGCAAAGGAGATTACAAGTTTTAATTTCGACGGCTTGAGTCCGCAAGTAGTCGGAATGGTGGATGAAGGAACAAAGATGGTAACTCTTACAGTACCTTATGGAACTGATCTAAGTTCACTGATACCAACAATAATGCATACAGGAGCAAACATAACTCCAAATTCAGGTTTTACCCCGGATTTCACAAATCCTGTAACATACACGGTAACAGCAGAAGATAAGACTGATCAAAAATACACAGTAACAGTTAATGTAGCTCCAAATACTGCAAAGGAGATAACAAGTTTTGATTTTGCTGAAATTGATCCGGCAGTAAATGGTAGCATCAACGAATCATTAAAAACAATAACCCTGAAAGTGCCACATGGAACAAATGTGACAGCTCTTGTACCAACTATTGTACACAGCGGGACAAATATATCGCCTAATACAGGAGTGGCACAGAATTTCACAAATCCTGTAATATACACAGTAACAGATGCAAATAGTAGCACTCAAAACTACACTGTGAGCGTGATAATTGCAGCAAATACAGACAATAACCCACCCGCAACACCAACAAACAGTGGTGGCGGTGGCGGTGGTGGTGGAGGCACTACAGGCGAGGCATATGAGAATATCGAAGTTAAGGATGTAAGTTCCATGTTTGTAAACAAAGATATGTCTGCAAGGTTTGAATTTAAAAATGAGAACAATGACATCCAGTACGTTGAATATGATTCATTGAAAAATGCAGGGTCTATTTCTGTAACAATCGAATGTCTGAAAGACAGGTCAACATTTGCAGACAGTCTACCTGCAGGTAAAATATACAGGAACGTTAACATATGGGTCGGAAAGACAGGATATGCAACTCCGAATAATATTGTTGAACCCATGATCGGCTTTAGAGTGAACAATAGCTGGATAGAGAATAATAACATTAATGTAAATAGCATTGTGCTTAATCGATATGATGGTAGTTGGAACAAACTCCCAACTGCACAGACAAGTTTTGACAATAGCTACCACTACTTTGAAACAAGTACACCAGGATTTTCACCGTTTGTCATTACTGGTGACTCTCTGGGAAGTGAAGAAAATCTGAATGATGGAACTGAAAACCTACTTTCAACCCAGGATGCCAGTTTATCTGAGCTCAACAGTTCAATAGTAAATGAAACTCAGCCGGAAAATGTACTTAGTGCTCTGTCCGGTTTGATCAGCTGTCTGATAATATCTTTTGTATGCTTCCTTGTACGGAAGCAGTAAACATTTAATCGTGTTTATATGAACCACGCATAAAAGATGCATTTATATATTTGTTTATTGAACAGCACATATAAATATATTTGAAATAATATACAATCATTTCAAATCTAACTGTTGGATGCTGGATCATGCACACTAAAAACGAAATCCTGGTAATACTAGTCCTGTTAATATCAATCACCGTTTTAACTGCTTCCGGAAGTACAAGCAATACGGAGGAAAATCCTGATGACTTCATCCTGCTGAAAGCCGGATACGTTAATACAGGCATAATCACAGAGTCTGAGAATCAAACATATGAGCAGTCTCCTATGATTCAGTCTGCCCAATCAACTGGATATTCAGAAAAATACTATATTGTACAATTCACCGGACCGGTGCAAGATGCCTGGAAGCAGAATATAACATCAAAAGGGGCTTCTATCTACAATTACATTCCTAACAATGCATTTGTGTTCAGGATGAATGAAGAAGTAAAAAATCAGGTCTATTCAATGGTTTATGTAAAATGGATAGGTGAGTACAAAGCATCTTACAAATATGAACCTGAACTAATATCTAATGAAAATGAAAACACATACAATCTCCTGCTTTTCTCTTCAGCAGATACAGAAAGAATAAGCTATGAAATCCAATCACTTGGCGGAGACATCCTTTCAAATTCTGAAAATGTATTAAAAGTAAACATCACAACAGACAAACTTGATGATATAGCTGCCATAAACGGAATAAGCTGGATTGAAAAGTACGTCCAGCCAAGAGCTACAAATGATGTTGCTGCAGGCATTATCACTGTGGATACTATACACAATACCTACGGCCTAAATGGTAGCGGACAAATAGTTGCTGTGTGTGATAGCGGACTTGACACAGGTGTGAACAACAGCTCAATGCATGCAGACCTTAGGGGAAGGATACTGAGCATCACTGATCTGTCAAATGATGGAAGTTCTGCAGACCAGTTAGGACATGGAACCCATGTAGCGGGTTCTGTGCTTGGAAATGGTTCACTATCAGGAGGAAACTACAGTGGAATGGCACCTGAAGCTCAGCTGGTATTCCAGGCAGTGGGTAATGATAGTGACTATTTAAATCTGCCAGGTAATCTAAATGAGGTATTTCAACCAGCATACAATCTCGGAGCAAGGATACACACCAATAGCTGGGGAGACGCATCACGTGGAGAATATACCATATTATCACAACAGGTTGACCAATTCATGTGGGAACATCCTGATATGCTAATCCTTTTCTCAGCAGGCAACTCAGGCAAAGATTTAGACTCAAACGGAGTTATTGATAATGGTTCAATGGTGTCACCGGGAACTGCAAAGAACTGTCTTACTGTTGGTGCATCAGAAAATGAGAGAGGAGATACTTTTGGAGTAACCCCTTATTTAAATTGGGGGAGTGGGTCATGGCTTGCATCTTATCCGGCAAATCCTATTAAAGACGATTACATGTCCAGCAATAGCAAAGGTCTAGCTGCATTCAGTAGCCGTGGACCAACTGCTGACGGCCGGATCAAACCCGATATTGTTGCACCGGGAACATTCATTGCTTCCGCAAGATCAAGTGTGTCAAATACATCAGAATGGGGGATTATTGATGAAAATTATCTCTATATGGGTGGCACAAGCATGTCCACACCTATCGTTGCAGGATCTGCTGCCATTATCAGGGAGTACTATACCGAAGTAGAAAATCTCAGCAACCCAAGCGCTGCATTGCTTAAAGCAACACTTCTCAATGGAGCATATAACATGATTCCCGGACAATATGGGTCGGAAGATTATCAGGAGATATCGGGCAGGCCAGATTACTCACAGGGATGGGGACGTGTTGATGTTGAGAATTCCATCTATCCACAATACTCAAAAACAATCAAATATTTTGATAACCCAGCTCCTTTGAATCTCAGTGAATCATGGAATCTGAGCTATAATGTCCTCTGTACATCTGAACCACTCAGAGTTACGCTCGTCTGGACAGATTATCCCGGAGATGCAGCTGTAGTTCCACAGCTAGTGAATAACCTTGATCTAAGCGTGATTGGTCCCGATGCTACATATTATGGAAACGGGGCTCCTGACACAGTGAATAATGTAGAAGGCGTTGAATTGCTTTATCCGGTTGCCGGTACATATACTATTACGGTAAATGCTACAAACGTTCCACAGGGCCCACAGAATTTCTCACTTGTGATCTCTTATGGTCATGATGGCACCGATATGTATCCTGAACATAATTCGTATACAACTAACAGCACAACTGCTGTATATATGAACCTTACACATACCGACGGAATTGATCCCGGCACTATAAATATGACAATCGATGGTTCAAATGTGATGCACTCCCTTGATAATATCACTGGTGGATACAAAGTGGGGAATCAGACGCTACAACCATACTCTGAAGGATATCACAACGTGTCTGTCAGTGCATTGACAAATCTAAGTGAAGAACTAAGATATGAATGGAGATTTTACGCCAGCGTTGAAGAAAATGTGATAAACATACAGGGTCTTGAAGAAAATTCCGTAATACAGGATGCGGAAATTGATGTAAATGTAACTAACAACAAATTATGTGAGTTCTGGTACAATGTTGATAATGGAAATAATTCCACAGTTGAAACCGGATTCTCATTCAATGCCACCCTGAACCTAAATGAAGGCAATCATAATCTAACGGTCTTTGCTGAAGATATCACAGGGAATATGAGTTTGACAACTGTCAATTTCACAGTATTCACAAGCCAGCCAGTTATTGAAGCACCTGTGCCAGGAACAATATATTACTTCCCAAGTAACAGTTTTACAATGAATGGAAGTGCCGGTATTGCAACAAATGTTTCAGTTTATGTGAACGAAGTAATGACAAACTGGTCATATCCTGTTTCAAACGGAGTTTTCAATATCAGCAAGATTCCGCTTTCCAATGGAACAAACAGCATCAATGTCACTTCTATCTACAATAATTCACAGGCTGATTATTTCAGTTCCAATACCACCATATATCTGAGCCTCGGGGCGACATTCAACACAGAAGGTAATGATGAAGTAACACTTACAGTTCCTGGTATAGGGAACAATATAACTCATCCAATACTTAATTTCAATATTGCCGGCACATCTGCCAATCCGGGTAATGTATCTGCTTCCGTAGTAAGAGGAGAAGAACCTGGAAACTCATCTGTTTTAACAGGTCATGCAATCGATATCAGAGTGTTGAATGGATCAGATGCAAACTATTCACATCAGTTTGGAAGAAATGTTTCCCTTACACTTGGATACGATCCGGTTCGTGTAACTGACACCGAAAAGCTTGTGCTTGCATGGTATGATCCTGCTGAAGCAATATGGATTCCATTAAAAAGCTCGGTAAACAGCTCTGCACATACAGTTAGCGCAAATATTACTCACCTGAGCATTTATGCTCCACTTGAGGATAATACCGCACCCGTCATCAGTAATCTTGTAAGTTCCAGTAGCACTACATCCATAACTCTCATATGGGAAGCATCTGATGACACGGATTACGTGGAGATATGGAAAAATGCAGTTTTCCTTTCAAACTATTCAAGCTCACAGATGACGGACAGAGGTCTTTCTTCCGGCACAAGCTACAATTATAGTATTAAACCAGTAGATTTTGCAGGTAACCATGGAAACTGGTCCAATACCACCGTAAGAACATCCGCACCGGTTAGCGTCGCATCAACTCCCTCCGGTGGGGGTGGAGGCGGTGGAGGTGGTGGCTCCACAGGTGAGGATCTTGAGAATATTGCACTTAAGGATGTACTTTCAGTGTATGTCGGAATGGACGACATAGTAGACTTTGATTTTGACGATGAGAGGAATGATATTGATTATATCCGTTACCAGTCATTGAAAAATGCCGGAAAGATCAGTACAACCATTGAGATATTGAAGAACAGATCCACATTTGCAGATAAGCCGGTCTCCGGGCTAGTATACAAAAATATGAACATCTGGGTTGGTAAGACAGGTTATGCCACAGAGACTAATATAAAAAACCCGGTTATAGGGTTCAGGGTCAGTAAAGAATGGATAGAGAACAATGAAGTTGATCCAGCCACCATAGCACTGAACAGGTACAATGGAGATAGCTGGGAAATGCTGGATACAAAACAAAATGACCCAGGTGATGATTATCTTTACTTTGAAGCAAGCACTCCGGGATTCTCACCTTTTACAATTACTGCAGAAGAACCACTCAAAAACAATGTAGAGAAAACTGCAAGCACTGATATATTAACAGAAGAGCTTGCAGATATCACTACAGCCCCTACAGAAGAAAATGAAAAGCATGCCAGTAGAAATATTCCTGCTATATCAGGTCTTGCAACAATATTGATACTAACAATTGTCTGTATATTTGTCAGGAAACAGCAAAATTAATATTCAACTGCATACCATTTAGCGCTGGAGAAATTAAATTTGAAAGGAACAGTGCTTGGTATCGAGGGTACCGCATGGAACCTCAGTGCTGCAATAGTTAATGAGAAAGATGTCATTGCAGAAGTATCTGACATGTACCGGCCCCCCACTGGAGGAATACATCCCAGGGAGGCTGCTCAGCATCATGCAAAGTATATTTCTTATGTAGTAACGGGAGTATTGGATGAAGCAAAGAAAAAAGGAGTGGATGCTTCACAGATAGATGCTATCTCTTTTTCCCAGGGACCTGGGCTTGGCGCATGCCTGCGCACCGTGGCAACTGCTGCCAGAATGCTTGCAATAAGTCTTGATATACCGCTTGTAGGTGTAAATCACTGTCTGGCCCATGTGGAGGTCGGTCGCTGGAAAACTCCTGCAACTGATCCCGTCACCCTCTATGTCAGCGGTGCCAACTCACAGGTATTGGCCTACAGGATGGGAAAATACAGAGTATTCGGAGAAACACTGGATATCGGCCTTGGAAACTCCTTTGATAAATTTGCAAGAACTGCCGGCCTTGGACATCCAGGCGGACCACAGATAGAGCAGTTTGCAAAGAAAGCTTCAACGTATATCCCACTTCCGTATGTTGTGAAGGGGATGGATCTCTCTTTTTCAGGATTGTCCACGGCTGCAACAGATGCCCTTAAAGCAAATTCCATGGAAGATGTATGTTACTCTTTTCAGGAAACTGCCTTTGCAATGGTTGTTGAAGTCACGGAAAGGGCCCTTGCACACACCGAAAAGAACGAAATACTTCTGGCAGGGGGAGTCGGAGCCAATATGAGACTGCGGGAAATGCTGGATATAATGTGCACAGAAAGAGGAGCTTCTTTCTATGTACCGGAAAAAAGGTTCATGGGAGATAATGGTGCTATGATAGCATATCTTGGACTTTTGATGTATGATTCGGGGAATGTCATTGAGATTGAAAATTCACATGTGAATCCTAATTTCCGGCCTGATAGTGTGGATGTCACATGGCTTCCAAAAGACATTGCAGGCAGGAGATGAACATGTACCTGATAAGTGGTGCCGAAGCAAGTGTAAAAATGGAAGATGGAGTGCTCATCAAGGAGAGAGTTCCAAAGAGCTACCGGCTGAAGGACCTTGATGAAAGGATAAGGAGAGAGAGAACAAAAGCCGAGGCCAGATTGTTGTCTGAAGCCAGAAGAGCTGGTGTGCCAACGCCCATCATCTATGACATCTATAATTCCACCATAAAAATGCAGTACCTCAACGGAACTGCAGTGAAACATGTGATCGATGAGAATCTCAGTGAGCAAATTGGATCTCTTGTGGCTGAACTACATATGGCAGGCATTATCCACGGAGATCTCACAACATCCAACCTGATATTTTTCAACGACAGGATATATATGATAGATTTCGGACTCGCATTTAATGACAGTAGCATCGAGGCACGTGGTGTTGATGTACATGTCCTGTTCCAGACATTTGAAAGCACACACCGTGACCATGGGATACTGATTGATGCATTCTGCAGAGGTTACAGGAAGGATTTCAGGCAGGCAGATGAAGTTCTTGAAAGAGTAAAAGAAATTGAAAAAAGAGGAAGATATGCGTAAAATAGTATTTGTTACAGGTAATAAGGGTAAGTTCAGGGAAGTGAAGGGTATACTTGCAGCAAGGGGATTTGAAGTCATACAGAATACGGATGGCTATCCTGAGCTTCAGGAAGATGATCTGGAGCCTATCGCTGCATACGGTGCAAAATGGGCAGCAGATAAATTAGGAACGCCTGTTATGGTTGATGATTCCGGACTGTTCATAAAAGTACTCAAGGGTTTTCCAGGACCTTACTCTGCATTTGTTGAAAAGAAACTTGGAAACCAGAGAGTCCTTAAGATAATGGAAGATGAAACTCAGAGGACGGCAATGTTCAAGTCAGTCATAGGATATTGTGAACCTGATGCTGAACCACTCACATTTACCGGAACAGTTGAAGGAACTATCTCCTTTAAAGAGCTGGGAACCGGCGGGTTCGGATATGATCCTATATTTGATTACAATGGAAAGACCTTTGGAGAACTTGGGGATGAGTTCAAGAATACTGTTTCACATCGCAGAAAAGCACTTGATAAGTTCTTAGAATGGCTTGAATGAAATAAAAGGGGAAATAAAACGTGGTTGGGGTTAAAGGAACTACATTTTTCAGGGATACACGTGGTGTTGACACCATCCCTCTTAAAATGGTGTTTTATCTTGCAGTGACAGCTGCTATCATATTCCTTGTAGCTTTTTCATGGAATAATCTGTCTCCAATCTATTCAGGAGCAAAGGACAGCGAGCAGATCAATGACGCGGCACTTGAGCTCCTGTCTATACAGAATGGTTATGCAAGGACTCTTCAGGGATATAATGACCCTCAAGGATCTACATGCAGTGTCAAATTATCATTGCCTGATGTAGATTATCTGGCATTTGGGGTAGACCCGGACCCGGATATGAATGGTAATCTTAATGATACTCAATGGACCCTGGAAAACAATACAATTATCTGCCAGTACAAAAACGGTGTCAAGGATAGATATGATATTGATGGTAATGTAATCTATTTCAGAAAAGGAAAAGTGGATAATAGTGGAATATGGGTCCTTGATGATGGGCAGAATAAAAGTGAAAATATGGGAGTTGTAATTGAAGGACCCATATCAGGGAACTTCGATCTTGAGCTTGTGCTGGCAGATAAGAAATATACACTTTCACATTTTTGAGCTGATCTTCAATATCTCAGCAGTATATATTTATTATCAAAGTAAGCACCTGGTGTTGTAAAGTCGAATACTACAAGAGCTCCGGCTTCTGGTCTCACCTGGAAAGAAACCTCTGTCCTTGGAGGAAGACCATCATACTCCTCATCATCTGCCTTGAATACTTTTCGTATATCAACCACTATTTCCATGATATCCCCGGTCCTCAACACAGGTTGTGTAGCTTTGAACACGGTTTGATCACGGGAGCGTATAGGACTTACTGAGAAGTACTCAGCTGTAGGTTGATGTATCTCATAGCTGGAAGCTGAAGTATCATATCTCACATTAGCAACATGTGCTCCATCTGAGAGATAGATTATCAATTGAGACAGATCAACATCTTCACTTCCCGGTCCAAGAGATACAGAAATATGTAACTTTGCAATCTCACCATAGTCTACTGTATCTTTAACAACTATTTCACCGGTGCGGTTGCTGTCGCTACCCCCATCTATAATAAAATCGTAAGTATCGTTCTGTGAAAAACGATGCTCAAAGAATGAACCATCGGCAACAGAATGATTTATCCCATCCACCGCTATATCAAAAGCTCCTGAAGAAGACACCCATTCAACCATTTGACCTTTATGAATTGTCAAATTAGTATCTGAGGCCGAACCATCTGTTACCTCAATCGTGGAATATGTCGCACGTTCACCTTCCACACGGTCAATTCTCATGTTAGAAGCAACCTCACGTGTTGTTTCCTGACCGGTCTGCGATGCTTTCTGCTGTAGCACACCAGAAGTCTTTATTAAAAGAGCTGATGCTACTGCAGCCACAAGTACCATTGATATGAATATGATAAGAGTACCTATACCTACTTGTGCACGGTCATCCCTGTGCATTGAATGCTTCTGATTTGCTTTCGTGCGATTCCCTCATGAAACGTTTTAGCAATCGTGTAACAGACTTGTATTGCCATTCATACTATATTAACTATATTATTTAATACCATTGTATCGTTTATATAAATATTGAGCTATTTATATTCAAATTAGTGACTATATGTCAGAATATAAAATACGGTTCTGTAGAAATCCTGTAAATTCCATTTTTAAATTCAGTATTATTCAATAAATGCATTATTTCAATAGTCTTCAGTATAGGATCAGGAACTTTTCACATGCTGCGGTTAGTCATATTATTCTTTGATTATAACCCCATCCCGAAGGGTCCGGCGGAGCCGGCACAGTCCAAAAAGATGAATAAAATAATCTATTGCTTGCAGCTCTTTTTTACATACGATAATTAAAAAAGTGGTTTTTTTCTATAGAGCCTTTATTTTATTTATTTTATTTTAACTCCTTAGAAATCCTATTAATTGCAAGTTTTAACTCAGCAAGCTTCAACAAGTATTTTTTTCAATAGTATGCAGAATGATAATAAAGAAACGTGCCGCCTGCGGCGGGTGCTTGCATTGCTGTTTGTTTATAATACCCATTCTGAAGGTAAGACAAAGCCGGCACAGTCCAAAAAGTTGAATAAAATAATCTGCTGCTTCCAACTCTTTTTTGCATACGCTAATTAAAAGCAGTGATGTTTTCTACTGAGCCTAAAATACATTATATTTAAAAAATATATGAACACTTTCACATTTTACTATGTAATTGATCATGTAAAACAGGACTTGTCCATCAAAATTGCACGTGCTGGAGCAGCATCGCACCCAATTACTTTCAAAGGAAGGCAGATAAAAAAATAAATGCCAGCTCTTACTTCGGATAAGTGCAAATACTCAACAATATTCAATCCATTGCGCAAAAAAAGTTTATGGTTTGGCAGGGAAGGTTCTGAATCAACAGAAAGAGTATCCACAGCAACTATGGTAAATCCATGATCCAAGATCCAGGTACCTGCAGTTGCCGCAAGCATACGCCCTGAATCGGGAGATTTGCAATATTTAGAATGCTTTTTTGATTTTATCAAAAGAACAGACAGATCCTCTTCATCTGTATATTGTGCAAAACACTTTTCCAGTTCATCCTCTCTAATGCAGCCATCACCAGAAGACAGGTCAAGCAGAACAGCTCTCCCCATAAATGATTCAGGTGCAAGTTCATCAACGCTTTTTCCATTGGCGAATATATGAGAAGGAGCATCAACATGAGTTCCGGTATGTGTACCAATGCTCATTCTGGATACCACAAAACCATCCTTTTCTATTGATGTGACTCTTTCAATAAGTGGTTTGGGGTCTCCCTCGTATACTGGAGTATCCGGGGAGATGCCAGTAGTTATGTCTATTAGCTTGAACGACATTTTTAAAAATAAAGGAGGATATTTCACTCCAGAAAGCGAAGAGAGTTATCAAGTACGGCCTGTGCCTGCTTTTCAGTTAAACCTGCGCCCATGGCAACTTTTAAGGCAAACTCTTTTGTAATGAGATTACCGGGACTGTGGGCATCCGTATCAACTATAAGAGTGGCGCCTGCTTCCATGCCAATCCTTGCAACATGGCCGTTTGTCCTGTTATGCCCGTTGCGGGCAGTTATCTCAAGGCACACGTCATTATCAAGAGCAGCTTCAGCTTCTTCAATAGTAATAAAGCCAGGATGTGCAAGTATATCGACATCTGCAAGTTCAACTGAAGCAGCATTGGTGCCTGGCATAACAGGTTCATTTATAGTTTCACCGTGAACCACCACAATATCTGCGCCCAGTTCTTTTGCCATCCTTGCAAGAGGAGCAATTTTTCGAGGGGGGACATGGGTAATCTCCACACCTACTTTAATCTGAATATCAAACTCATCTTCAAGGTACTTGACCTTACTTACATTTTTCAGAACATGTTCAACATTTGTGAAATCTGCATGGTCAGTTATACCTATAGCCCTGTATCCGTGAACTACCGCCCGTCTCACAAGTTCGCTGGGGATTAGCTCACCATCACTGAAAATAGTATGAGTATGCATATCTATCATAAAAATACCTCATTAATTCTGAGAATGCTTCCTTCTATGCTTTGAAATTAGATAAAGTCATTCATAGGAACAGTAGTTCCGATTAGGTGTAGTTCCGAATGAACACATCCATCTTTCTTCCTTTTGTCCAAATTTATTTTTAAAAATAATGCACAGACCACTCACATGTACCTGATCCATTCAAAATTTTGCATAAACATTGTCCTTATTTTTCACATGTGTATTTAATTTTATATGGCTTACGCTAACCATACTCGAAAATGGTATCAGCAGATGGTATTTTTTGAGTAGGTTTTTAGAGATTAAATCATTACTTGCCGATTCAAGAGAGTTAGTAGAGGATGTTGCGGCATGTAACATGACTGTGACAACATCTTGGTAATCAAATTTTACATTTGATGGCAAGGTTAT
>JAVEPM010000042.1:0-27497 GCA_034008115.1 Methanolobus sp. | reverse complement strand
TATAACGTCTTGACTGACATTGAGCCTGCCGTTTCCATTGGCATAGATGCAGGCACGTTCATAACAGGCTGGACAACAACAATAACGTTTAATTAAACAGGAGAAAATATAATGGCTAAAGTAATTTATGGAACAGATGGAATTAAGCAGAAAGACTATCGCATTTATGTTGGTCTTTCTGACAACTCTACTCTTCAGAACGCAATTGACACCTATGTTGCTTCACCAACTCAGACAAACCTTAATGCGCTTATAGATGACCAAGGCGGTCAAGCCGATACCAAGCTACAAGAGTTTGGTGAATGCCGAGCAGATTCTATTGATATGAGCATTGCGGATGGTGACTCTGTTGATGGCAATGTTTTAGGGAAGATTGTATTGAACAAAACTGGAACATTTACCGCTGAACTTTTGAATGCTACTCCCGCAAATATTGCCGCAATTGAACTACTTGATGGTCAGAGTTGCACAGTATTAATGCTGGAACGTGATACCCATCTCGTTAATGGGACGGCAAATAAAACTGCTATTCTAATGAATGGATTCAACCTATCCTATACTGAAAAGATTACCGGTGGTGACTCTATTCGCTCAACCATAACCATCGAAAAAAGCGTACCCTCCGCTGGTTCTTTCCGTGTAATTGCTGACTTACCACAGGCTTAATGTGCCGACTGGAGGTAGCAAATGGCTAAAATAAATTATGGTGTAGCAGGAATCAGACAGAGAGATTATCGAGTCTGGATAGCCTTTGAAAATGCCGGCTCAGGCGAGTTTGACTTTGTTACCGCAATAGACACGCTTGATGACGTGTTTAAGTATCTTTATGGTACCCCTGTTGACTATGCACAAGCCAAGTCTTTGCTTGATTTGGTAAAGCAGAACATGTATCATGTCGGTGAAATGCGGGCTGATTCCATTGATGTTTCTGTGCAAGATGGCGACAGTATAGACGGTAATGAAAAGGGCAAAATTGTTCTTGGTAAGTCTGGCACATTTACAGCCGAGCTTATCAATTCAACGCCTGAAATTATTGAGTTCTTAACTGGTCTTAACGGTCATAAATGTGTAATCATGCTTGAGGAAATAAACGATGCAAGGTTAGAAAGTTATGACGGTGCAATGTTAGAAACCCATGAAATTATTGTCATAGGCAATGTCCCTGCGATGTTGGATGGACTTATCGATAATGTGGGATGTAGCTTCAGTTTCTCTGAAAAGGCTGCTGGTAAAAACATTGTAATTTCAACGATTAATGTCGAAAAAAGTATATCAACGGTAAAAGAGTTCAGAAGTATAGAGGACTTAAGATATGAAGAGCCTAACGACAAACCAGATATCAGCAATCCTACTTTTCCAGACTCAAAAACTCTTGTAGTTGAGATTACTTTTGATTATGAAGCGAATCCAAATATAGAAAGAATAAAAGGTGAAGTTTCTACTGATTCTTCTTTCGATAATATAGTTAAAACTATTTACATAGCAAGAGATAAGTCGGAACTGGTTTTTTCGTTTCTCCAAAGTCCTGAAACAACATATTATTGTAGGGCGTCAGGATTAGACGGCAATAATATTCAGAAAACGCCATACAGCAATGTTGTGTCCGTGACAGCACAATAAAAAACTAATAAGAACACATAATCATGGGGCTGACCCTTCTATAATATTTATTGGTTAGCCCCATTTTTGTTGCAAGGAGGAAGATTTGAAACAAGACATTCTTACTGTGTCAAGAGTAATGAGAATATTGGCAAGCGTTGGCATAGACGGATGTAGATTAAATCTACAGAACCCAATTGATGCCGCCACATTGATATCATCGTTATCGCAGAAAGAAGTACTTGACAATGTTATTGATATTATTCATTCGGGAGAGGATGAGAAGTCGCCACAGCTTGTTATGGAGTTTTTTATCAATCTCTCTGAACAGCTTAATCTTTTCAATGATGAAATAGACAGGCGCAAACAGCATGTAATCAACATTGGGGTTTATCAAGATGACACAGAAGAAGAATTGCTCGCCAAACAAGAAAAAAACAAGGATTTATATATCGGGGACATGTATCTATCAAATTACTTCTTGTTAAAGAAAAACAATATAGAGCCTGCGTGTTTATCTATTTATGAATCAATGATTTTAATAGAAGAAATAGTCTGCTCCGAGATAAATAAGGTTACGTTGGAAATGCTTGGTTTAATGGATTCTGACAGTCATTCTTTCTGTGAACAGGTGCGTAAAACAATAGCTCATGCAAACTTTTATTCTTTTGCACTTGACATATATGATGATGTAAATGAAATGTATCAAAGTCTTCAAAAGAAAGGGAGCAATAAGTAAGTTGAGTAATATAGCCAAGTATAGAGAGTACCAGTCAATAATAATTGCCGAAATAGACATAAGCGACCTTACTCTTGCTAAGGAGCTCGCTGAAATATATGGCAATAAAAATATGCGACCAGGAGCAGCAATAAAAAAAACTCTCAACAATCTAATTACTGAGATAGAAAAAGATGAGTCCCTGTTAAAACGTGCTCATGCTATTTTAATTGAAAGACTTAAATACGCAACTGGTAATCTATATAATTCTATTGGCACATATTGCACATATACTTACAAGGAAACTTCTGGTACTATTGGTAAACTTAACTATGGCTCTTGCAAAATCTTTGTAAAATTTGCAGTCAAGCCAGAATTGATGAATGCTTTACTTGGCGAGGATGAAGCAAAAACTCCGGTTCCAGACATTGGTGAGATTGTAAAATGGATTCGTGGTAAGCAGCAATATTTTAGAGACAGGATTACATCCATTGAGAAAAAGAAGGAAATACAGAGAGCCTTACAAAGGCAAAGACTGATTTTACTTAACAGAAAAAGCAAAAGAAGAAAACCAGTTGAACGTGGAATCAATCCAGTAACAACAAGCCCATACTCTGGCGAGGAATATGCAGACCCGATACAGGAGCTTGCAAGTCAAATAAGATATGCAATGACCAAAAGATTTAAGGCACATGATTCTGCTACAAAGGGGAGCGAGTATATATTTATTGGGTACAGAAGAGGTGTTGACAGAAGTAGTATATTTTCCGACAACCCTATCGAAGGCCTTGTTCCTAAATACATTAAAGAGCCTGAACCATTGCTTGTAATGAAAGGGGATGGCGGTTACCTATTAAAAGAGCTTGCGATTGCGGCAGAAGAACATATAGCCAATGTATTCAAAAAACTTGATATTGACATAATTCAATCTGGCAAGCAAACTATTGATAAAATGTTTGCAGATGCAAGCTCTGACAGACATCAAGAAAGCATACCAATTAAAGACTTTGATGAGGGCTTGAATAACTTAATCAATATATGTAATATGTTAAGAAGATTCAAGGGCAAGACAGCAAAGGCGTACTATAAAGAATACATGTCAATGCTTGACCAAGCTCAAAACAATGCCATAGAACGTTTAACTAAAACCAAAAGGCAGGAGCAGGCTAAAATTGAGAAAGAAATGGCCGAGCTTGCAAAGAAATTCAAAGAAGTGTCCATGTCAAATATAAGGGGCAGGGCAAAGAGACATCTCACAAGGAGATAATGATGGCACAAAGCTTTAGTAACAAGATAAAAGAGTTTCAGGCTGCACTCAAGAACATGCCTGGAACAGAAAAGAATGCAGAGGCATTCTCCAGAATCATAGCATCCGTAGCAGCGTCACAAACTATTTTACGTGAACTTGGCTCAAGGGGTATGGTTTCCGAGCTTAAGGAATATATTGACATTATTGAAGAATTGATGAAGAGTGTTTCCAGTATCAAAATACCTAAGCGACCTGCTATGCATTCAGGCTCTCCTAAAAAAAATGAGCAAGAGCTTCTTAAGTATCAAAGAAGGCTTGAAAAACTTAACGTTGTCCTTGATGATTACAATAAAAAGGTTGAGAAGGCAAATGAAAAAGCCGCAATGTTTGCCCACTTCACAAAACATGGCTATGATAAATCAGAAGAAATTAAGGACTCAAAGTATACTGGTGATGATGAGCTTGAAGAAAAAAATCGTCAAAAGTTAAGAGAGTTCAATGAGTTACGCAGAAAGGAAGCAGAGCGTGATTACCGTGAGGCTGCGGCTCAAATTGAGAAAGAAGAAAGACTCCGGTTTAAGCAGGCTAAGACTTCAGCACAGCAGATGTCCATATTGGATGCTTATAGAAGTGAAGATTTTGACCTTCACGACTCTGCCTCGTTGAAAAAAGTTGAAGCAGTTAAAGCAGAAATTTCTGAACGAGAAAGACTACTCAAAGTTGTAAAACAAAAAGAAGTCATTGCCAAGACTGCCTTAATCAACTCTAAGAACGAAAACGAAATGCTTCAAAATAAAAAGAAGTACATTGAAGCAATTAAAAGCACAGAAAATATCAGAGGTGCTGTCAACGAAGCAAAAGAGCGTCTTGTTCAAGTTCGCAATGAAAATAAAGAGCTTGAGCGCAAGAAAAAGATACACGATGAGTTAAGAAAGCAAAGACTGCAAGACCTTAAGGTAACAAGAGAAGCTCAACAGGCCGGTGCTGATATTATTGGTGGCATAACTTCAGGTAAAATGTCTCGCAAAGACCTCGACTTTCAGATGCGCAGGGTTAATGCTGAATTATCTAAGATGCCGAAAAAGTTCAGAGATTCGAGGGCAGATATTTTTGCCAAGCAATTATCTCAGGCTGGAATTCACACTCGCACACTTAACGGGCATTTAGAAGTTACTAAGGTTAAGTCAAAAAATATAGAAAGTCATTTCTCCAAGACCATCAAAGAGATGTTGTCTATGGAGAGGTTGATATCACGTATTTCGTTTGTTATTACAGCAAAGCTGTCTTATCAATTATTTGACACTATATCCAGACTTCCCAAGCAAGCCCTGAATACATGGAAAGAGTTTCAGGACGAAATGACCAAGACATTTTCTCTTATTGCCAATGAGTCGGATGTCACAAAGAATAGGCTTCAGAAAGACGTTAGAGAGCTTTCGCAAACTTATGGTATTGCCGCCAAAGAGATTTCTGGTGCATTATATGAAATTATTTCTGCTCAGGTAGGCGTTGCTAATGCGTCTGATGTATTGGAGCGAGCTATCCAGCTTTCCATTTCTGGCGGGAGTGATGTTAGAACTTCTGCTAAAGCTTTGGTGCAAATTGCTAATGCTTACGGGATGTCGTTTGACAAAGTTAGGAACATTGCGGATTTAGCCTTCCAGACAGTTAAGTATGGTCAATTAACAATCCAGCAATATACAGACCAAATGAGTAAGGTTGTTGCCACAGCGTCTATTCTAAAGATACCTATAGAAGAGGTATCTGCTGCCATAGCGACCATGACAATTAATGGCATTAATGCAGAGCAGGCATTTACGGCGCTTAATCAAATGTTTATGCAGATTGCTACACCAACATCAAAAGCCAAAAAATTGATGTCTGAGCTTGGCATTGACTTGAATATAAATAAAATACAGGCTGAGGGCTTAGAAAGTGCGTTACAAGAACTTGTGCCATTGCTTAATATGACTGGCGAAGCGCAAGAACAACTGATTACTGTTCTGTTTAAGAATAGGACTGGATTCAAGGCAGTTTCCTCATTGCTTGGCAATATGGGCGAATATGCTGAGAATTACTATAGAATGATTGATGCGGCAGGAGCGGCTCAGGAGGGTCTTGCGGAGAGAACAAACACCGTTGCTTTTGCTCAAAACAGAATGAATGCCGCCTGGCAAGAGATGCAAATGATGTGGGCAAGCGGCTATAACCGTGAGATAATATCTTTCTATGACTATCTTACTGGCGTTATCAATATTTTAATTAAAAACATTCCTGCGCTAACCCTTGCCGTAAAAACGTTTGGGCTTGTTTTGATTAATCAACTGATAAAAAGAGCTGTTTTGCATTTCAAAGTTCTTCAAACACAAATAAAGATTCTTGGTCACGAGTTTTCTATAACATGGGCTAAGGCGACACTTGGTCTAAGTTTATTAATCAGTGGCATTATAGAGCTTGGCGTTATTGCGTCTGGTATTGCTAATAAAATCAAAAAGAACGATATTTCAAAGGCACTTGGCCTTGACGAGCTTGCAAAAAGTGCAGAAAACGCTGAATATCAAATTGAAAGTCTTCAATATAGAATTGACAAATTTGATGGAATAGACGTTTTAGTGAAGCGATGGGAGTCTCTTAACGAGATTCAAAACAAAAACGCAAATCAGATTGCATCAATGGATAAACTTTATGGCGAAATATCTACACGAATGAAAGATGTTGGCGTGGATATTTCCAATATGACAAAGGAAAGCGAAAGTTTTATAGAGCACATCAAGGAAATGCGTAAAATGCAACAAGCGCTTAGGGATGATGTTCTTAGATATAAGGGTCTTGGCTTACAAAGTGATTTGATGAAAACCATTGGAGAAATGTCTCAGGGCACTAAGTATGATGTTAATGCGGTAACTTATAAAACAAGTTCAAGAGAAGAATACAAAAGACTTCTTGAAGATAAATCTCCATATGGGCAAACAGCAATTAAGCTGGCAAGGCAAGGACGCTATGGTCAAATTCACGAAGCAGAAGAGGGGATTAAAATACAAGCCGGTGCAATCCAAAATCTTCTTAATAGTGGCGAAAGCGAAAAAGCATATATGGCGGCAGAAACATACAGAAAGAACATGGAAAATCTTTCAAAGAAACTATCCGATGAAATTGAGACTGGAACGGCAAACGAAACATTGAATGAAACTCAGTTAAATAACATGAATATTCTGCTTGATATATACAGGACGGCGGCTGGACAATATCTTGAGATACAAAAATTAACTATTCCTCAAACGCCGATTCCGGATTTTGGCACAAAAGAATATGTCGCAGGCGAATCCACATCAGAAAAGTCATATATGGATAAGCTTGAAAGCATGTTTTCTGAAGCCATTGGCACAAACATATATCCTACCCTTGATGAGTTTAGGGAAGCACGCAAGAAGGCTTTGGATGAAATTGAGGCGCAAATCAGAAAGGATATGGCAGACCCCAAGATTATTGTGAAGGACGCTGAAGAAGCTCTGGACAAGTTAGGCATCTTGCGTGAAATGACTGATAAAGATACCATCATGCAATTGTTTGATGCAGGTGAGAAGGCTATTAGTTTCTATACTGAGCTTGGCAAGAACCTACTGGAGTCAGGCGACATCGAAGGTGGCAGAAATGCGATGTCAAAAGCAAAAGCTGCTTATGACAGCTATAGTGCACGTGGCGAAGGAATGTCTGATAAACGATTATTGGAATCTGGCTTTACAGAATCAGAAATAAGAACTGTTCGTGAGAATATGCAGAATAGCGGGGCGAAGTTCTTGTTATCATGGTTTAATGCGGCAAGCTCATTCTTATCTGACAAAGAATACCTTAATGCTGTTGTTGATACTTTTGGAATTGACGAGAGCGTAACTAAGAGCATAAACTCTCTTGACGAGGCAATTAAGCAAGCCGAAGCTGACGGTCAATCTGAAAAGTCCAATGCTCTTAAGAAAATTAGAGAGATGGTTGCTAAAAGCATTGTTGATAGTTTATCTGAAATTATCAGCCTTAAGGAGAATAGTGAGTTTTATCCTGAGATTGAGAAAAGGTTAAAGCAGGTAATTGACGAGGAAGGTGGAGTTGAAGCCTTCGATAGTGCCTTGCTGGATATGATAGGAAGTCTCAGCGCAAAAGGCGTATCTCTATCAGATAAAGATATTGATGACATAAGCAAGCTTCGGGAGGGCATTACTGGAGAAACAGATGGCTTCAATGTCAAAAAGCTTTTTGGCATATCTGAATACAAAAATGAGCAAGAGGCTATTTTTGATGTTGCACAGCAGTCTGTTAATCAGCTTACACAGGTTTGGTCTTTCTATTGGCAATGGGAACAGCAACAATTGCAAAAGCAGACAGAAAAAAAGCTGGATATTCTCAAGCGTGAGAAAGATGTTATGCTTGCAAACACGAATATGTCTGAGGAACAAAAAGCACTTATCAACGAAAAGTATGCCGAGCGTGAAAGAATACTGCAAGAAGAGCAGGCCAAGAAACTGGCTGCCATGAAAAAGAAGCAGGCAATATTCGACGCAACTGTTGATTTTGCTAAAGGATTAATTGGAATACATACAACTGAATATGGCACAAAGGGGTTTCTTGGTATTCCTACCGCTGCACTTTTGACTGCCCTGCTTTCTGGTGTTTTTGCTGCTCAGATGGCTATGATTAATAATCAAAAGTTTGCTGGCGGCGGATATACTGGTTCGGGCTATGGCTCTCCTGACGAAACTGGTCACAAGCCTGCTGGTATAGTTCATGCCGGTGAATTGGTTATTGATAAGGAAACACTGGACAAGAACTTTAATCCAATAATGTCGATGTATGAGCACATGAAGTCGGGCGGCAACATGGGTAGCTTTATGTCTAAATACATGCTTGGTGGAATGCCCAAGAATAACCTTCAGCCCACCAATGGCAGACTTTTTGCACAAGGTGGATATGTCGGTAAGCCAGGCTCATTTGGAAGCATACAAATCAATCTCGGAGGGGCTCGTGTTCTTGACCCTATCGAGCTTAATAAAATTGTGGAAATTGGTGGCAAAAAACGCAGGAGGTTAAATGCTTGAATTAACTGATTATTCAAAGCTTGTGCCGAAGGACAGCTTAACCATTGACGGTGAAAAGCTGGCAGGTATTGATGACTTTACTATTGACGCAAGGCGTTGTAAAGCTGAGATAAGATTACTAAACACAAATCAGTCACAGAACCAGGATATTATTGACGCACTTACGGATAAGAGACGTCTGCTTGAGGATGGCATGGAAACTGAAACAATGCGTTGTATCGTTGCGAGCCACGAAAATGCTCTTGATGCCTTTAGTTATGAAAGATTATTTTATAGACATTTTAATGGTATTGATGAAACATGGACTGACGGTGGAACTCTTGGAATAATAAAAATTCAATCTACTGCGTTAAGAAACATAATATATAGAACATTCTGTGATGGAATGCCCGACACAGGGTATGATATTGATAGGGTTATATGGATAAATAGATTCACCGCAATGCTAAATCAAATGATTAAATACAATCAAGTTGACCAATCAATTCCAATATATGCATCAACGGTTAAAGCATTTCTTCTTGAAAGAATCCCATGGATTGCAGACTCGGATGCAGCCACATTAGCCAATAAATTGTTTACTCTTTTGCGATATGAATATAGGAGCACCGTGCAAATATATAATGTGATAGAAGATATAGCGGTAACTTGGTATAGCATATTTGTAAATTCAGTATCAACATGTGTGGTTTCACTTTACAATGATGATACTGGAACAGAAAATTTTTATGAACCATACGCTTATTCTGTATTTAATAATGACAAAAACAGAAGAGCATGGATTTTTGCAGACTTAATATCATCAATAATTTCATGGGATGACTATGATGGATTGGTTCTTGAATACGTAAACAACAACAATTCAACATCATATATTACAAGATATGTTGTTTATGGTAATACTGGATTCATGATTAATTATGATTGGACTGAAAGAGCCATATACACGCCATTTTATCACAATAAATACATAACAAGTGGAGGTTCGTACTTTTCTTTCAGACCACCATCAAATTATTATCATACATTTGATAGATGTATTTCTACGCCATTAATCAAGTTTTGTAAGTCCAATCAAAGAAACTTAAAAATTGGCAAGATACAGACAAAAACATATGCAGAGTCAACGGATTCTGGATTAGAAATAGAATCTGATGATGCTAACATAGGCTATTGGAATACGTATGTTCCAGTGGAAAGAACATTTACGCTTGAAGAATCTGATTACTTTGAATCAAGTGGAGTTCCAGTTAACAAGTTTTATCTTGATAACATAAGGATAAATGAAATGCTTTCGACTCGAAACAATTATCTTTTTGCCACTGGATTTACTGAAACTAACTGGATGTATTTTGACTCCATTAAGTGCAAGGAACGTGTTCTACATCCCGATGAAGACACATTTGTTGATAACATTCCAGTGTTTGACCTTGAGGATGAAACACAAGTAGATGATTATGGCTTATACATATATCGTGACTACTTCCAAAAATATTATACAAAATCGGCATCAAATATTACTGACATACCAGTTCAATTAAAAGACGCCTCAACTAATAAAGTTTTATTCACTGGCCTGATTGATTTCAATACAGTGCAAATAAGCAAGAAAGCAATAACTTTTGAGGCTATTGATGCCATTGGTTTGCTCGTAGACAATGCACGGAAGCTTAATGGTATTGTGCATTTCTCTCAGTTTGATACGGGTGGCGATGGAACTATTGCCGAGAAAAAAGCAGGTACAACTCTCAAGCAATTTACTGAAACACTTGTTAAAACACCCTTTCCATATCAACATAGTCTTGCCAGTGAATCATTTGACCTTGGGAATAATGATGGTCTTGAGAATAAATTGCTTGATACGATTGAAACGGATAAAGCTATTGTTATGGCAATTCAGTGTGCTAAGAAGTTATTATATGTTGATGGCACGGGTAAAATTCAGATAGGCAGTGTGTTGGGGGGTAACATTGCAACAATTGATGGGCAGATAATTGAGGAAAGCATATCGCAAAGTACTGACATTGACGAGCTTGAGTTTGACCAACTAAAAAAAGTTGCTGGCTACGATAAGTTTCTGCCATCTATTGTATCGTTTTATAAGTCAATTAATTATAATTATAAAAAGCGAATTGATATGAAAATATATGGTCAAACTTCTGAAATAAAATTGCTTGACAAAATAACCTATAAATCCAAAGATTACTTTGTTATGGAAAAGAATATCAACCTGAGCAACGGCATATTAAACATTACCTTAATTGGAGAAATTTAATGTCTATCATATATAGACCAATCAATGGTCTTGCGGGGACAGCTACGTTCACTTTGAGACTAAGATTCTCATCAACACATGATATCGTCAATCAAGCTACTATCGAGTATGCAACATTTGACGAGGAGGATGTTGACTCAGACTTTACTGAAATATTTACAAATATAGAGGATAATCTTGTTAAGGATTTCTATGGATATAGAAAGGTTGTTAGGTTTTCGATGTTCAATAAAGCAAGACCTGATGTTGATGAAAGTCAAATTCTACCAGTTATATCTATAATTAACAGTATAAATAACGCTCCAGACTTATACAGACTTACAATTCAGTATCGCTCTCTTGCTGACTACGGGACTATCAATGATGCTTTATTCGTTGGCAATTTCAAGTTATTAGAAGCAAGCGCAAAAGGCAATGCTGGACAAATTATCCCACTTGAGTTTATGGGAAAAGGCACAAGCATGTATCTCAACTATGGTGATGATTTTGAAATAAGCTATATTTTGCTTGAAAACGGGGGCAAGATATTGCTTGAAGATGGCACATCTGGGGCAATTGTGGCGGAAGGAATATATCATGGTAGCGGAATACCAGAAATAGAGATATAAGGAGATATAAATGGCTGCTCAAGATAAAAAAATTAGTTCATTATCAGAATGGATTTACGAAAACATAGTAAATGCCGCAAATATTGTTGTGGCTCATGCTGGTACAAATTACAGAATTGCGATGTCAACACTCAAGCAATATGTATTGGGCGACAGAAACATTGGTGGTATTGGTTCTGGTGACATAGTAACGACTACTGACGAACAAATACTTACAGGCAAAAGAATTGATGAACCATCGTTTAACGACAGTGTGAAGCTTAGTTGGGATGTAACGGCTACTCAAATGAACCATCTTAGTGGCCTTAGTCAGAACGTTCAGAATGCGCTTAACAGTATTGGTGGTGATATTCTTACGATTGAAAATAGTATTGAAAACTTAAATGGTGAAGTTGATGCATTGCAGGATGTATTGGGCGATAGAGAAATTGGTGGTACTGATTCGGGTGACATAGTAACAACTGATGACGCACAAACATTGACAAACAAAACGCTTTCATCTCCAAAAATCAACAGCGCAACATCGATTACCGCAACAAGCGAAGAACTTAATACGCTTGACGGGATATTGTCAACTACAAACGAGCTTAACAAGCTCCATTACATAACCGCAAGCACAGCAGAGATTAACAAGCTCCATTACATGAGCGCAACCACAGACGAGCTTAACACGCTCTCTGGCTTGACATCAACCACAATAGAGCTTAACAAGCTCTCTGGCATGACAGCAACCACAGACGAACTTAACAAGCTACATGGCGTGACCGCAAGCACAGCAGAAATCAACCGCCTAACTGGCGTCACAGGCAGCATTCAAACGCAAATAAACAGTATCATAAGCCAGCTTCAAGGTGTCACATACAGAATATATCATTATTCGCCCGGCGTTATTTCTGGAGTAACATGGCAAATCATTAACGAAGCAACCTTAAGAGCAGAATACGGAATTAGCACAGGGTATAGGGTTAATCCTGATTCAATAAGTGTAAGCGTGTATAAATCTGACGGCAACGGACGCTGGATTTTGCTCCCGCCAGCAGCATCTTCCGAAGGAGTGGTCTTTTTCACCACCACTACAGCAGGAACAGCCAGTCAAACCGTATTAAATAGCATAGACATATCGCTCTTAAGCACAGAGTCTTATCGAATTGTCATTAACTATAAAGTTTTAGAATTAGCAGGAGTATAACATGAAACATTTACAACTCGACCATAATGGAAATCCTAATTATTTTTTAATTGAAGTATCAATAACTGAGCCACATGGAAGTTCTATTTCTGACAATATATCTCAAACCATTGCTGCAAAACAAGAACAAATTGCTTGACATGGTGTCGCAAATAAAAAAAATAGATACATAAAGATAAGGAGTATTTATTATGGCTGAAAGAAACATAAATCAGAAGAAATATCAGTCGATGCCAGACGACTTTGATATTATTAAAGTAAAACAGTATAACACTGCTGACGACATTATTCCTCAGGGCGCTGTTATTTATGTTGCGGCTAAAGCTACTGAAAATAGTGAAATACCATTTGATGAATTGGCAACCGGAACTCTAACTTCTGATATCACGCTCATTGCAGGTGATGACATAAGTATTGTTGGCTATCAGCGCAACTATGCTGGCATTGAATTAATCACAGAATGTGTGTTTGCCAATGACTTGACCAGCGTCATTGTTAATGGTGCGGGCAAAAATATGTCAGACGTAAATGACGCTCCTGCTGGAACGCTAATCATGGGTGCTTTTCAAAAGGTGACAATTCCGACAACCTCCACTGATTCAGTTTTGATTGCGTATAGGTAAATAGAATTATTGGTGAACACTTATGGAAGAAAAAAATATAGTTTCAAGAGAAGAGTTTCAAAAGGGAATGTCTGACATGGAGAGAAAAATGGACAGCGGTTTCGCTAATCTTGAGAAAAGCATAATGGAACTTAAATACATAGTTGAAATGGACAGAAAGACCGATAATCAAAAATACGATGATAGATATTTACTTAATGATGACTTTCATCAAACGCTTATCTTGGGTCTTGCTCATCCAGAAGTTAAAAATGTAATATATTCGGTAACATCAGATTTCTTGTGTAGTGAAAATGGTAGAATGAAGTTTGAGCATTTGGCTAATAGATATCTTGACAAGAAGCGTGATGATATTTCTGCATGGTCTGCATTTTGGACAAAGTTTGTTAGAGTTATTTCAATCATTGCTCTTCTCGCCATGATTGTTTATGGTGGCATACTGAACAATCAGAATAATAATATTCTTGAAAATCAGCAGAAGCAATTGAATAAGATAAGTGAAATAATAGGCGGTTAGTGATGAAGCTTCAATTAGCATTAGGTCTCGGTCTCGGAGCGCACAGGAAGGTGGGAGTGAAGCTTGACCCTGCTACTGTGGCATGGAGAGACAGCCTCGCTGTTGATGTTGGTGATGCCAGAATTGCACACTATGATGCGTTTTTCCGTAAGCTAAAAGACAATGGTATGTGGGATATTGCCGACAAAATAGGTCTATTCTGCGTTGGCGGACTCGCTGATGCCCGCAAAAACATCAAAAACCCGACAGCAACAGATGAAACCGAAACAGGGGTTTTCATACAGATAAACGCACCATCTTTCACAGCGTACAGGGGCATTGAGCGGACGGAAGCCACAAACAGAATCCGCACCGCTGCCCCAAGCGGTAATGCAAACTATAAACTGCAAAATGCTGGAATAATCATTGGCTGCGAAACTACGGTAGGTTCGGCATACCCAGAAATAGCAATGGCGTTCTCAAACAATGTTTTGACTTTAGGGCAAATTTCGCCTGGCACGGTCAGAGCAAAGATAAATTGTGAAACCTTCACATCCAATCTGAATATAAGCAGTGTATTTGCTGGAACACGTGATGGATCAAACGTAAGTTGTTATGCCGGGGATGAATCACTAACTGAATCTATTGATGCAACCGCTATGCCAGGTGAGCTTGAGTTGTTGGGGTATCGTGCCGGAAGCTATCCAAATAACTCACGCATATCATTTGTGTGGATTGGTGGTTCATTTACGCAGTCTCAGTTTTTGGCTGCCAGAACGGCATTACTAACGCTTGGAGGTGCGCTCGGATGGACTATATAGTGATACCTGAAGAACTGGTCGATACCGTGAATGGGAAACATGGTAATGGGCTATATTTGTGGTGCATAGAGATAGATGGATTATACCTGTTGCCAGAATGCGTGCTAAAAGACTTACAGTTTGCCGCAGTCCATAACATGCTTTCTTCTTTGGAACGCATAGAATACGAGGAGACAGAAAATGTTTACTAACACATGGAAACACTTCGTGCTAATGCTTTTGCTGGGCATACTCGCATGGGCGTTTGCATTTCTCGGCAAGGCGCAAGGATTTGGATACTTCCCCAATATCGCTGCATTTATGATTACGGTATGGGTAGAATACCGCCAATGGTCGCTCAGTAAAAAGCCGTTCATGGTGCTACTAAAACAGCACTGGCTGGATAGTCTAATTGACATCTTGGCTGGCAATGCTGGATTCTTTATCGGATACAATCTACTACTGAGACTATTTGCTGGTGGATGGATAGTATAGTGAAACGCATCAATGAGATAATTCTTCACTGCTCAGATTCGCTGTGGGGCTCTGCCTCAGAAATAAGGAGATGGCACTTGTCTAACGGCTGGCGTGACATAGGCTATCACTTTGTTGGTACCAATGGATTTGTGCGACCGCAGTTTTATATCCCCGAAATGGATGGTAGCCTTGAAGTGGGTAGGTATCTGGATGGAGACGATTTCATCTCTGATAATGAAGTTGGAGCACACACTCTTGGCTATAATGCAACGAGTGTAGGCTATTGCTTGATAGGTAAGGAAAAGTTTACTGTGCCTCAATTTTGGAAAGTTAAACGCATCATAGAGTTTTTGTTGCTTAAGTATGGACTTGGCACTAAGGATGTTTATGGTCACTATGAAAAACAAGGTGGTAGAACTTGTCCAAATATTGATATGACATGGTTTCGAGAAGTACTGTTCAGAGAAGAATTACTGGGCAGTTTTGAATTGGAAAAATACTGGACAAAAACACTAAATGGAGACTAACATGGATATTAAGTTTTTAAGTAGAAAGTTTATTCTATCAATTTTGTTAGCTATAATGGCTACTATATTTTTGGTAAAAGGATTAATTGACCAAAATAGTTGGAGTATTATTATCATGGCAACGGTTGTGAGCTATACTGTTTCTAAAACTATTGACAAGAAATATGGATTGATTAATTATCCCACCATTTGGAGCAGGATTGTATCAATGTTCAGCCGTGAGTTTATTGTATCTATTTTGGCTATTATTGGCTCTGGATTTTTATGTTGGTATGGATTCATTGCTGGCAACATCTGGTTTCAGATTGCTCTTGCGGTCGGAAGTGCCTATAATATATTCAATTCTATCGAAAAAGTGAAGTAGTTTGTTAAAGTATGCCTTTTATATCATTGTTGCACTGATAGCTGCAGGACTATTGATATTTAGTTTCTGGTCATGGAAAAGGCTTCCTGACATTCACACAGAAACTATTAATCGTGAGATAGTCAAGCCAGTTGAGGTGCGCATAATTGAAAGATACATAGAAGGCACGGTTGATACGGTTTATATTGACAATAAGCCACAACCTATTGCTATTTATGAAACAAAGAAGGACACACTTGATACTCATGTTGATGTCAAGGTTAGGTATTTCATAGAACAGAATAGGTTTGACTCTGACATAGGCATAAAAACAAATCACAAAGAGACTGTAATTGAGACCACTAAGTATATAACTCAGAAGCCAAGATTGATTAGGTTCATTTCTGGAGTATCTGTTGGTTTTATTGATGATGAAGGTAAGGCTGGATTGAAAAATGCCGGTCTTGATGCTGGAATTAAATTGAGAGATAAGTATTCAGTCTCAATCTTTGCAAATACGGATAATGTATTTGGCTTGAGATTTGGAATAGATTTTTAACACTCATCCCGTACCTCTCCTCACATGGATGTCAGTTTCCTCCTTCTGGCATCCATTTTTGTTTATACTTGAAAATGCGCATACAAAGCAAAAGCCCCCCCCCAACCATAAGCCCGCAATTTGGCACAGAACGCAAAAAGAAGCACGCTATGGCACTTTCTATGCCCAGTTAGTATAGTTTATAGTGTTTGTAAAAAAAGTGCGTTAAAACAGCTTTTCTTGCGTGGGGGAAGGGGTAAGGGGTAGGGGGTAGTATAAGTACTCAAGTAAAACTTGTTCTAAAAGTATTTTTACTTATTCTAAAATTCTATTTGCTTTTAATTCAAAATTGATTATTTTATAGTTCTATTACGTAGTAATAACATCTTTTAAGAATATATAATAATACTTATTAGATACTCTTAGTATAATATATAATATATATAAAGAAATACCTATTCTTTCTTTCTTTTGGTTCTTTTCTTTCTTTCTTACGAAAACTAAACACAAAAAAAATCCCTTCAAACCCGATATGAGAATGGAGGGATGAGAGTGTAGTTTGTGCGAGTTAAATCAAAAGCCATTCGCCTTCTGAAATATCAATAAGCGTAACTGAGCTTTTACTTGGCACAAGGAATGTATCGTTTTCACCATTGATTGTATCCGTGTCATTAGGTTGAAAGACAATGCCAGTCGTGATGGACGGCGCATGAATAACGGTAACCTTCAACCCGCTTCCAGTCGATACAGGCAAGGCAATCTCGCCGGGATTTGATTCTGGATTTGCCGTTACAATGACGTGAGAATAAGTAACTGGCAGTGCGGCAGGAGAACCATTTGTCGATGAAAGGTCAAGCGTCGTTGTTGTTATTACATTAAGAGCTTGCAATGCAGCTAAGTCGCTTGCAATATCATCTTCACCAGCATAGGCGCCAACAGCAGATTCAAGAGCAACAATGTCTGCATTAACTTTAGTCAATGTTGAAGCAGTGAATGTTGGGTCAACCATATCAAGATAAACAATGTCGCTTGCCACAGTTCCGGTTAATGCGGTTGCTGTCGCTCTAATTGATAGCGTTCCTACATCAATGGTTCCAGTGAAAACAAGGGTTGCTTGAGTATCACTATCCTTTGTTGAAGTTGAAAGCGTGAGTCCAGTAGTTCCTGCGTCAACCGTGAAATTCGCAATTGTTCCAGCGGCGGCGGCAAAAGTATCGCCAGAAAGAGTTAGCACAATTGTTGCGCCATCTTCGCCCACCTTTGGAACGCTCACGGTTGAAATGAATGGAATTGATGCTACATCTGTTACATATACGCCAGGATAGTTTGCTGTCTCGGGCTTTACAAACCCACTATTCGCCGCCTCAAATCTTGTGTTGACAAGCGTGGGATTATTGTTGATATAGGTAATTACATCAATAGCCAATACGCCAAGTTGTATGGCAATTAAATTCACGTGAACACGGTCTATTCCGTAGATTTGTTTACAAGCACGGAACGCATCATAGAGTTGTCTCTGATTAATCATCTTAATCTCCTATTTTATATTTGATACGATAAATAAGAGATTATTGTTTTGTGTCAAGAAGAATCTGATTTATTGTTGCGATTGCTTTTGTCGTATGTCTCAATAATATCCTTGTCCCTAATTCCTGCAATTTTCATTATCTTAAGTAATTGCTCCGGCTTCATTGTTTCATAAAGTGTTACAATTGATAATGTCAAATCACAAAGAGTATCCTCAAAACCAGGCTCAAACACCTTAGCTATTTGCTCGGAAAGCTGGTCATTCAACTTGATAACATTTTCATGCGCTTCCTGAAATGTTCTTGAAACATAATTATAGAAGGGTATCTTACTTTTTGGTATTTTGTCTATACTATTTTCAGAACATCTTACAAGTGAGCTTAAAACAATTTCTGCGAGCCAGCACATGGCAACAAGATTCTTGTCCTTTGATGATAACCTTATTTTCACTTAATTCTCCTTATACTGTTTATATTGAGTTGATTTGGGCTGTGCTACCGCACACCGCTAAAAGAAAAGCGGAGTGCCTTCGGCACGTTAATCGGAAAGCCACAGAACCCAAACATTGAATGTATGCCCCCGAGAGAACGCTTATAGTTGTCTAATTTTTTCCACTATGCTGGCAATTTCGTTTTGAAGTTCTGTGATTTTATTAAGATATAACAATTTCTTTTTCTCTCTTAAAAGATTATTTAGGTGGGCAGATGAAAACTTGCCATCGCTATATAACCCAATCATGTGACAATAATCTTGTGCTGGCACATTCTCAATCCATGTTTTGGTGCCACTAAAAACCCTCGCAACAATAATGCCAATTATTTCTGGCTCACGTGGTGGATGTATGGTTTCCTTCTCAGACATAAAATATAATGGCTCATATCTTAAATCAATAAAGTTAACTTCTGGTAATCTGTTATACTTGCTAAGAACTCGCAACGTTTCAAGTTGTTCCAAAGTAATAATGTTGCTTTTTTTTGAATTTTGTGTTGTTTTAATCATTTAATTCTCCTTGTTTGTATGTTCCTCTCCAGCTTAGTGTGTTATGGTCTACCACTTGCACCGAGTAGTGCATTGATATGTATTGGTTTATTCCTGCAAAGTACTTGCCAGGCAGGAAGTAGTTTGGTCGAGTTTGACAAACCGTTACATACTTCATCGTGGGTAGTTTCCTAATTTGGTTGTAGATATGATTAGCCTCATCTAAGTCACGACACATGAATATAAGTTTATTGATTCTGCGTGTTCGCCTGTGTGCTCCATAAGTAGCCGTAACATACAGGTAGTTACTTATATCTGGCTTATTGATAACTGGCGGTTTCTTTTTCTTGCAACGTCTCTTTTCATTCATTCATTTGCTCCTGTTCTTTTTGTATTTTATCTGCTAAACCTTTATCAAGCTTTTCAACAAAGTTAATAAAATCATCTTTGTTGTTAAGATATTTCTGCATTTCTTTCAAATAGCCTATCAACATTCGTGTCTTTCCACATTGTCTCATAGAAAGATACATTTTTCTATTATTCATCTTCAAGCCACCTATTGAGCATATTAAGAATTTTTATACCTTCAGACATTTTCTTCATAGTCTTTCTAACGGTAGCAACATTGATAGATGGAATGTATTCTTTTTCTGTGTATGTATATCCACCTTTGCGAAAGCGTTTCGATGAATTGTTTTTGTACGCTTTATAGAGTCTTTCAAGTAGAGACTTTTCAAATGACTCTCTGCAATCTTCCTGGCAATCAAACACACTCACATTCTTGATTGGATGTCCATAAAGCATGTATTGGTGGTATTCTAAATCTTTTTTTATTTTTGTGAATAAATTACACCAGTTCATGTGTACTTGAGACTCTCTTGGTTCTATAATTTGCAATCCATTGTCGTCAATAAATACTGCACAACACCAGAATGGCTCACCGGATAATATGCGTTTTATTTTCTCATCTCCAAGATATTCTTTTCCTATCATTTTATTTTTCTCCTTTTGCTAAAAGTATTCTTTGGTCATCAATAACTTTCACTACATTGCCGTGCATATAGACAAATGAAAGTTGTGATACAATGCTATTAAGCCAATCATAATCAACCATGTCCAGCCAAAAATGATGTGGATAGTTATTCTCTAAATCAAATTGCTGAACTGTTTTAAGTTCTTTTTCATTCAGCATAGATATTGGTCTCCAGTTTGTTCCGTTCATTGTTTTTACTCCTCAAATATTATTTCTTCTTGGTCTTTTGGTGGTCTGTGTTTAACGATGTGGTCTTTTTTGTTTTTGTATTTAGTGCAAATTGGGTTGTTATTTTCATCATATATTAGTTCAGGTTGTTGTTCCATTGTAATCGCCCGCATATATATCCTGCAATTATACCTATAACGATAGCATGTATCACACCAACTTTCTACCCATGCTTCTCCCATTGCGCAATTCATTCCACCCAAATCAAATGGCTTACTCATGGTTTTTCTCCTTATGGCTTACAGATGGAGGAAATAATCTCATTAACATTCTTGCATACCAATTTGCTTTATTTTTACTGTTTATACATCCAGCGTAGTATAAATCTTCTTTGTCACGATATAGAGCGTAACTTAAGCTGTTGAACACAATCACCCCCCACCATGCAATAGCGAACATTAAGAAGATAATCCCCGCCATTAAGAATGGCACAATAATTATTGCTCCAAACACTATAAGTATGTATTGCATTATATTTTACTCCTTTCCTTCACTAATTTCTGAAAACATTATTCTTTTTCTTGTGTCAAGTGAGCGGAATTGCTCTATCCCACATACATCTATCATATTGCTTTTATCTATAATTATTATGCATGGCTTTGGGTCAAATCTATCCTCCTTAATGTTGAATGCTTCAGTTATTTGCTTCAATATTTTGTCTATGTGCAATACTCCGTCCTTATTGCTATCTTCAACCAATTGCTCATACGATATGTTTTCCACAGCATCTTGCCATCCAAAAGAAATTGTTAGCGCATATACATTATCGCCAATGTAGCTCCTGGTCATGTGGCAAACAGAAACATCAAACAGATATGCTGGAACAAACACATAATTTCCTTCTTCATACAAAATGTGTCCATCTGTGAAATCCCTCATGATGTCACACACTGGTCTTGAGACAATATCTTCGCACATGTTTTTACTCCTTGTTATTATTTATTGTGGAGCCACCATCCAGACTTGAACTGGAAACCTGTTGTTTACAAGACAACTGCTCTACCATTGAGCTATAGTGGCTCTTAATAAGTCGTTAATCTTCCTTCTCCTCAAAGTATAGTAAAGCCATCGCATTCCAGACAACGGCAGCAAGATGGTCTTCATTGTCTTGACCTTCGAGGTATTGTATTAAATGCCTGAACATGGATTGTTTGTATCGTTCTATGTCTTCTGGCGTGGAAAGTTTCTTCCAATTGTCTCTTCCATACTTCTTTAGTCCGTTGACATAGTGTTGTGTTATGCGATTGAGCGCAGGGATTGGGAGCAGTGTATAGTCAAGTTTATCTTCTGCGCTGTCTCGATTGCCCCCGTTTTCATTGACGTGCATGCCTTTCCCTGACGTTGTAACCGACAGATATTTATGCTTCATCGGCTTCACCTATACCAAAGATTTCTGGATATTTTAATTGCAAGGCATCAAGAACCATCGACATTACTTGCCTCATGTTTGGATGTGCCGTTTTTGCGGTTCTTAGATTGCAAATTAAAAGCCATTCTCTTAAATTAGCTGTCACAACAATTTCTGTCTTTACGTCTATTGGCAGAATATCACGAGCATCTTCTGGCTTTTTGCCGCCAACAATGAGCGAGTTATAAGCTTCTTCTGCCATGAGCAAGCTGTATAAAAATATCTGCTCAGGTGCTAATGAGCCAGGAATTAAGTCATTGTAGCTAAACACGCCTTCTTTGACATCAAGCCAGTGCGGAATAATAAATTCCAAGTGATTCTGCTTATTGTAGTTACAGAAGCGTGTGGATTCCTGCGAAAAACTGGCAATTCGATGGCGCACAAGCTCGTGAGAGACGCCTCTATTGGTTATGAATCTTATTGTGACAACGCAATGCTCAATGATAGATAGGTGATTGCGAGTTACAATATTTTTGATAAACTTTGTGGCAGAATCTTCTGTGATTCTATTCTCAGATTTATAGCATACTCGACCAATTCGCTCCAGTAACGAGTAAGCTTCTTGCGTTGGTGTTATTTGCTCAATAATAACCTTCTGCTTGGTTAAAATCACGCAAAGCCTCCTTTGTGGTTTAATTATTTATCTGTTAAGTGTTTCTCTATTCCATAGATTGCTATTAGGAAGGCATCTGCTCTATCGTGTCTGTATGATTGTGTGTCTATTCTCTTGTGTTTGAATATGTGCTCATTCTCAGGGGATAGATAACAGGCTTTCTCGACATCCATCATTTTCTTTTGCTTGTAAGTTGATGCGCTGGAGCACAGGGCAAAGTATCCTTTCCATTGCATTGGTTCAACCTTTTTCACTTCAAAGCCAAGCGCAAGACAAATACCTTTCATTGCACCAACACCATGTCCATAGATGAACCCTGCATAGACGGTCTTAATCCCGTCGCTGCCGTTAGGATGTGGATTTTCAATGAATATAACTGTTTCCTTTGGATTGAATTGCTTAAGATACTTAACAACTCCAGCAATATCCATGCTTGCCCCGATTTTTTCAACATCATAAAACGAATGTGCTTTTTTGGTTTTTCTTTCAAGACAGAATATGCTTCCAGATATTCCAGGGTCTATGCCGATTGCATATTTGATGTTCTCAATATTCATAATATCTTGCCAAGCTTGAATCGTTTCATGGATTCATCAATTAGTGAGCAAATTACCTCATTCATTGATGTGCCACGTGCTTTCATCAAGAACTCAACATGTGTTCTTTGTCTTGGAAGCAGATAAACCGATGTGTGTATCTTTTCTGCGCCAGAAACATACTTGCGTCTTTTGAGTGTTGTTTTTATCATTTCACAACCTCCTTTAGTTATAGAAATAGGGAGCTTGTGTTTTTTGTCAAGCATTATTTTAGTGCTATGATTGAGTAACAATAGAAAGCCCCGCCTTTTGATGTTGTAATACAATCATTTAGCAGGGCTTGAAATAAGTGTTAATTGTCTTGTTTTGGCAAGCCAACTATATTCGGTTCGTAGCCATTAATCCAATTCAATGTGAGTATAATTAGAAAAGCTGGCAGTCCAAGTATCGCAAATGGTATGAGCAAAATTAGTAGGGCAATTGTGACTATGGTTCTAAGTATTTTCATATATCTTATCCTTTTTTGCGGCATTCTTGACATAAGTATCTCCTTAGGGTTATTTTATGTGATTTCTCAAGCAGTGTTGGAAGTTCATAATGCTTAATGATTGTATCGCTATCTACACATTTATTTATTGTTGATATATTTGCAAGATATTTGGCTTGACTTTTTCCATAATCTATGGCATATATATGTATAATTATATCGTCATCAAGAGCCTGAATATTGTTTGATATTATGGCGGGACTGAGACCGGCGAGTTCTTTCTTTTCAATATGTATCTCAATTGGCATAGAAGCAATCATTAAGCCTGTCAATGCATCATCATATATTTCTTTTATCCTTGTAACATCTGGAGTGTATTTACCGGTCATGTTCTGTCTCCTCTTAAGTATCTAAGATATCTTTGTTTTTGTTCTAAGTTTTGACAATCACTTATGTTGTCAACATTTAGGTGTTTTCTAATAGAGTTTATTTTGTGCTTTTGCTCATAGTTTTCATCAAGCCAGGCGCTAATTATCTTGTCAAGTTTTTCGTGTTTGCGCTCTTCTGTGGGAGTCAAATATGGTGCCCACTCGTCTACCCTTTTTATTTGCAGTCCATTTTCATCAGACCATATTCCACAGCAAGAGCAAAGTTTGGCTACCGCATATCTTTTGTAGTTATCACATATCACCCAAACAAGAACATCTTTAGGGCACACTGAAAAGTCTTTGTTGTATTCTCTCATGATTGTTTTTCCTTAAGTATTTCCTTGATTAATTCCCATGCATATTCATGTGTTTCCTTTTCATCAATAAAGCCAAATTTTGAAGTGAGATTAAGAACAGTATTTACATGAAGATTAGATAGCCACTCTTCTGTTTGTTTTTTTATGAAACATTTATGGCAAGTTATTGCGAATTTTTCGTCTACAAAAAGAATCTCTTCGTCACCATCTCCCTTTGTTAGGCAATTATCACAAACATATTCGCCAACATAATTTCCGCAAGACGGACACGCTGGCTCGTCATACTCGGCTGGCTGAGCCATGTCGTTTGGGTAATATACTGCTTCATGAATCAGTTTGTAATAAACGTCATCCTCGTCAATAATCCCGCAATCATTACAGTAATAATACATGTTTTACTCCTTTTTTTCAAAACCGTCACACTTGTTAAGCCAGACTGGGTCAAAGTTATATGGAAAACAAAACCAGCCATTTCTTATTCCGTGAGAGCTTCCTTCAACGTTCAGGATTGATACTTGTGGATGTACGCATTTTGAATGCGCATTACCAGGAATGTCTCTTCGATGTTTGCAATCATAACAATTTGGTGTTCTCATGTTTTACTCCTTTACATTAAGTATTCTGTCATCAAGATTTACTTCTTTAATTTCTTGGTCAAAATCAATCTCGAATGGAAACAATTTCTTGTCAGGAAGCCTTATGCAAATTGCAAGGTTTCCGCAAATATCTCTGGTGTCATTGTCGCCCCATTCGTGGTTAATTTTTTCCAGCCAACGATTTTGAATGATACAGCCATTGTTTCTTACCCAACAATCACGCTTATTGTTTTTCCCGTCGTTAATAATATCATTTAATACAAGCATTTGATAAATAAACGCTTTTGTTTTCTTGCCGTCCGGCAATTGATTAAATGTTGTGACAAGAAACTTCCAGATAAAGAAATCTTCGGTCATTTTGTTTGGATTTGTGTTTTCTGCCCAAGTATTTACTTTTTCCGTTATTCGTTTATCAAGCCATGTAATGATTTTCGTAAGTTCCGTTTCGGGATTAATTTCTACAGATAGGTATTGCTTGTGTTTCTCAATTGGTATTTTCATATCATCTCCATATATGAGTGTTTGTTATAAGTGTTATCGCCAAACGAGCTAAAGCCGGATAAGTATAGCGATTCCCTTGCTCTTGTGATTGCCACATAAATCAGATTTAGCTCTTCGCTTTTTGTTCCAAGAATATGCGGAAATATATCATCAGAAAGTCCTGTAACAAATACATTGTCAGCTTCCAGACCCTTGCTTCCGTGTACTGTTGACAGAGAAATAACTCGCTCTTCTGCCGGAACGCAACGTGGTCTTGATATTTCTGCTATTAGGTTATCAATTTCAGTCATGTTTTTGCAGTACTTAAGGAACTCTGCTATACCTATCAAGTTATCGCCAGCGGAGTCTGAAAAGTCCTTCATGCAGTCCATCTTGGATATTGCGTTTACAATTTGCATTGGCTTCTTCCCTGCCAGCATTTCCATAATATCTTCAAGGTCGTTCAGGACAGGTTCGTGTTTTCTGTCCAATTCACCCGTAAGAATGTCTGTCTCGGACTTTCTCATGTCAGTCAGTGTGCCGTATAGTAGTTTCTTGGAATAAGGCGACAGCAGTGGTCTCATGTCGTTTATGGTGTTTGCTTTGCTGTCTATGTCAAGGCTATCATATTCTGTGACAAATCGACAGCAGGCAATAGCGAGCTTAACTTCTTTAGTGTTGAATATACTGTTATTCTGATTGATAGAGAATGGTATGTTTTGTCTGATTAAGAATAGCTGAAACATTACCGATTGGGCATTGGTTCTGTATAGAATTTTGATTGTTTGATTTGTTCCTTTGAATATCTTAATTGCTTGCTTGCAAACAAATTCGGCTTCATCAGACTGTGTGTCGAATATTGGTAACTTGATAATTTTACCTGCTGATTTATTTGCTGTATTGATAACTGTTTGGTCTATTTTAGCGGCTATACGATTCCCGGCTTCACAAATAGTTCTTGCGCACCTATATGTTGTAGGTAGACTGAAAACATTTGCGTCGGGAAAATAGTTCTTGAAATTTGTGATTAACTCTGCTCCATTGATATATCTGTGTTCCTTCATCCTTCCTTCCTTGTTAAACATTTCATCATCCTGTGCGGAATTGGTAAATCTTTACCCAGTCCTAAATGAAAATATTTTCTGTTTTACATCACCAACGATAAATAGTTGCTTATACTTCTCCGCAAGTAACATAATCACGGCGATATCTACATTGCTGGCATCTTGAGCTTCATCCAGAAAGATGTATTTCCAGCGTTCTTGACGGCTGTCCAGAATTGCAGGGTTCTTTCTCAGAATGTCGTAAGCCTTTAGTTGCATATCTGAAAAGACAATCTTGTGTTGCTTTTCTTTCTTTTTCTCAAACTCCCAAGCAAATCCAATTAGCTTGTGATTATTCTCAAAAAAAGACAGGAGATTCTGGTCTCTGTCCTCAAGCATATCGTAGTATTCTGGGAACATATTCTTGGCTAAGTCTATTCTTGACAGGAACTTGTTGTAGTTTATATAGTCAATTTTAAGCTCTTTGAATATGTCAAAGACAAACTTCTTCTGATAGCCATTGTCAAGAACAAAGTATCTTTTTGGTGAGTTCTCTCTTATGATTTGATACATAACGGAATGTATTGTGCCGACGGTAATCAGGTGACCGTTCTTTATTCGACTTTTTAACTCGTTTGCGGCATCAACTGTGAAGCTGAAAACCAGCATATTGACTGGGTTGATTCCGTTGTCAATGCAATGCTGAATTTTATTGACAAGCGTGTAAGTTTTTCCCGTTCCCGCTCCAGCCGTAACGGCGATTCCACCAGACATTGGTGTATTGTTAATCTGGTCTTGTATGCTCATAAACTATTCTGCTAACAAAAACCTGTATAAATCTACAAGCCTTGAGTTTTCCTGTTTCGCTGTGCCCGGTTTCGCCGAGGCTACTGCCGTTTGCTGTGACACTCCACAGGCGTAAATTCCCGTTTTAGCCAACGGTATTCGCATATTGCTATGCAACTTTATAGCTTCCACAGTCTCTAATGTTTATAGAGGCTTGATAGTCCCGGTCGATGATGTTGCCGCATTCACATTTGTAGGTTCTATCCGATAGCTTAAGGTCGCTTTTAACCATGCCACATTTGTGGCACATCTTGCTGGAAGGATAGAAGCGGTCTATCACTCGCAGCTCCACTCCATACTTCTTGCATCTCTCTTCGAGATACTTCCGAAAGTAATAGAACATTTGCTGCTGAATAGCTTTGCTGAGATGTCGGTTTTTCATCATGCCGGAGACATTCAAATCCTCGATAGACACGTAAGACGGTAAATTGTTGGCTTTCACAAGTGA
>JAVEPM010000171.1:0-4196 GCA_034008115.1 Methanolobus sp. | reverse complement strand
GATATTTTTCGGTGAGCAAATAATTAATCCGGAGTACAGTGCAGAGATGTTGGCCGCAGCCATGGCTCTGCACGAAGGTTTTACTTATCAACCGGATAGTGGTCTATTCTGGAAACAGTCAGTGGGCAACGAGAATTCGTATCTCTTTGTTACTACACGCCATGTTAATAGCCCATATCTTGATTCTATAAAAAACACAATGGAAGATGACGAGTATCTTATCATTGCCTGCCGATCCTTTGACACAGGTCTAGATAGAGCTTATAAACACATTTCATTAAAGAAGATACCACAGATAATTCTCGATCGATGCGAATATGGTAAAACCGATTACAATTTGAATATCATACATCCACCGGTGTATGAGGATGAAGATGAGGAGGATTGCGATGAGTGATCTTTATCCCCACTATACCACCGACTATATTAGTGGCGTGATGTCCCTTCGTAGACCACAAATAGAATCATTAAAGATTCTTGAGGAGATCACCACAAGCCTAACTTTACGCAAAGGAATGAATTTGAAGGCAGCCCTTGGAGCTGTCCATGCTCTATATCCAATATGCACAGATTTTGAACGAGATTTCGTATCACTAGCGTTTGCTTTAGCCACCGGTGTAGGAAAGACTCGCCTCATGGGAGCGTTTATTGCCTACTTATATACACAACACAATATTAAAAACTATTTCGTCGTTGCACCGAATACTACAATCTATGAGAAACTGAAAAAGGATTTAAGCGATCCTGGCTACCATAAATATGTATTCAATGGGCTTGGCTGTTTCAGCAATCCTCCGCAGATAATAGCTGATGAGGATTACAGGGAAAAACCCCTGCTGTTATTTAATTCTGACATCCATATTTTTGTTTTTAATATAGATAAATTCAATAAAGAAGATGCAAATATGAAAAAGGTTAGTGAGACCATAGGTGATTCGTTCTATCGGTTTCTTTCTAATCTGGAGGACTTGGTTCTGATAATGGATGAATCCCACCACTATCGGGCAGCAAAAGGGGCCCAAGCTCTAAATGAACTGCACCCCCTCTTCGGTATTGAACTAACAGCAACACCACTTGTTCCAAATGGTACTAAACAGACACCATTCAAGAATGTAGTGTATGAGTATCCTTTGTCAAAAGCTATAGAAGACGGCTATACCAGAACCCCATTTGCTGTAACTCGTACCAATATCAATTTCTATAATTTTGGTGATGTGCAACTTGACAAGTTGATGTTACTCGATGGCATTGCTTGCCATGAGAATACAAGGCAAAAGTTGGAAGTCTACGCGGCTAATCACAACAAGCAAAAAGTGAAACCATTCATGCTTATCGTTTGCAAGGATACAGAACATGCTACTTGGGTTGAGCAATTTGTGAAATCTGATGCATTCCATGATGGTAACTACCGAAATAAGACCATTATTGTTCACTCCAAACAGAAAGGATCAGAAAGTGATGCTAATACTCGTCTCTTACTTGATGTCGAGAATCCATTGAACCCAGTCGAGATTGTCATCCATGTGAACATGCTCAAGGAAGGCTGGGATGTGAACAATCTATATACTATCGTTCCATTACGTACTGCTGCTTCAAAGATCTTACGAGAACAGATGGTGGGACGTGGTTTACGTTTACCATATGGTGAACGTACTGGTGATAAAGAAGTTGATGCAGTTATGCTTACTGCACATGACAAATTCCAAGAACTCTTGGAAGAGGCTCAGAAAGGAGATTCAATATTCAAGGCTGGTAATATTATTAAAGCTGAAGAACTCGTACCTGAAAAAACAACAATAACTCAATTGACGTTTGAACCTGAGCAGGACGAAATTCTTGAAGCAGCATACATCCAAACAAATATTGAGAAATCTGATACTACTGACGCTATGTTCCGTAAGGCTGGAGAACTTATTAATGAACAAGTTGTAAAAATTATCCAAGATGCACCAACACATACCGTCACCCCAGTACATAAAGAACAGATCGTTGAAAATGTCAAAAATCAACTATCAGAGGATAAGGACTTAGCTGATACATACAGAGAAAATGAGATGCCTGTTGGATTATGGATAAAGGAGCACACTGAAAAAACACATCGTGCTGCCCAATCTAAGTTTATCCCCATACCGCGCATAAAAATTACTGATGCTGGGGTTGAAGAATATGTATTCGTTGACTTTGACCTAGATCTGTCTGTCTTTACTCACGCACCGATTGATAATGAAATGATTATTCAAAATCTTGAAGACATGTATGACAGACAACGCATCAAAGGTGCTACCATCGATTTTGAAGGATATAATCCTCAAAAGGTAATTCTTGAAGAGCTTAGAAAGAAGCCTGAAATTGATTACGAAAAGTGTTCCACACTACTTTATAAACTGATCTCCCAGCTCTATGACCACTATCAGAGTAAGTTCGGAATGAATGGAGTCCAGAATATTGTCATGATGTTCAAGCGGGATATTGCAACAGCAATTTATAACCAAATGATGCAACACTTCTACTGCGAAAATGGGGTTTTTCTGGAAGACGTTATTGGAACTCGAAACTATAACTTGCAGCAAACCTATACTTACAAAGAACGCATTAACCTATTTGACGATAGGTATTCAGAGAGTATCCAATCAGTTCTCTTTGAGGGGATAAAAAAAGGCGTGTTCAATATAGCAAAGTTTGATAGCCACCCAGAATTGGTTTTTGCAAGAAATATCGAGGTAGACAACGATGTTATAAATTGGCTTCGCCCAAGGCCACAAGAATTCAACATCACCTATAATCATGGTCGTAACTATATACCAGACTTCGTGGTTGAGACCAAAGATGTCATTTATCTTGTCGAAGTGAAAGGTGAGGATCGGTTGAACGATCCTGATGTTATTGCGAAGAAGAATCGAGGGGTTCAGTATTGTGAAGTGGCTTCACGATGGGGAAATGCCAATAATTACAAGGAGTGGCAATACCTGTTCATCCCCTCTATGCAAATCATGCCTAATTCCACATTTATGCAATTGGCTAAACAGTATAGGGAACTATGATATTTATTGATGAGACTGCTATATAGGAGGCATGAAATTAGTTGTTAATAGCAGAGTGAAAGAGATGCTTGAGGGCCAAAAAGTTAAAATTATGAGTGTTCAATTATTGAAGGTTGTACTCAGAAAAATGAATTGATTCTGAGTATCTAGAGTTAAGGAATTCTCTTCAATTGATTCATCTTGATTGCTTGTATGGAGGGATTTCTCGAAGTTGATGTCAAAAATCAACCCTGTGTAAAGGAAGGAGAAATCATGGCAGAAAAATTTATTCAATATGACTTGGGAAATTTAAATGCTGGAACGAGAGTTGAAATTGTACTGAAGGGAAATGCCGCTAATGTACAATTACTTGATAGCAACAATCTGAATAACTACTTACATGGGCGTAGATATACTTATTTTGGAGGACTTGCAAAGCAATCACCAGTTATTTTAACTACAAAACATACAGCCCATTGGTACGTAGTTGTAGATATGCGTGGGCTGGCAGGAACTGTACAAAGTAGTGTTCGTGTCCTTCCAAACGCTTTACCTCAAATTCATCAAAGACCTCTTGCAGAACTTCCTTCATTAATTCATCAAGGGGGGAATGGTGATATTGATGAATATGATGCTGACCGAGAATACGATGTTTTTATTTCTCACGCATCAGAAGATAAGGATGAGGTTGTTAGGCCTTTAGCCCTAGCCTTAAAAGATAAGGGTGTGCGGGTTTGGTACGATGAATTTGAATTAAAAATTGGGGACAGCCTTAGAAGGAAAATTGATAAAGGTCTTGCTAATAGTCGATTCGGGATTGTAATAATCTCAAGAGATTTTATCAAGAAGGGTTGGCCAAACTATGAGCTGGACGGGATTATTACAAAGTCAATAACTGGAGAACAAATTCTTCTTCCTATCTGGCATAATATCACAAAAGAGGAAGTAATGAATTATAGCCCATCTCTTGTTGATAAATTGGCGCGTAACACTGCTATCAATACTCTTGAAGATATTGCATCAGAAATTGCTGGCCTTGTTTTAACTTAGTGTTACGAAACTAATATAGTTTTATATTAGTACTTAATTTAAGGCCATAAAGACCTTCTCTTATTGTTAACTATCGTTTAGTATTTTCAAACACCAACTAAACACCAGCAGTATGCCTGAAACCTC
>JAVEPM010000198.1:0-3748 GCA_034008115.1 Methanolobus sp. | reverse complement strand
TATAAAAGTAGTTGGCGAATGTTATATAGTTTATATTTACGAATGTTGTATATTTGTTTCGTAAATAATGAAGTTGGTGACAACTCTATCGGGACAGTGCTAACCTTGAAATAACAGGAATTATTTATGATTATTCGCAAACTGACAATTGAGAATTATAGAAACTACACCTCATTTGAGGTGGAATTAAAAAAGTTTACTCTAATCATTGGAGAAAACAACATTGGCAAAACAAATCTGCTAAATGCTTTAGGATTGATATTTAGCCAGGAGATTACGTTCTACAAAAAAAGACAGTTAGAAATTGACGACATCAATTACAAAGCGACAGATAAGCTAAGAACAGAAATTGCCCAAGGAACAATTCCTGCTAATGATATTCAATTTCCTTCTGTAAAAGTTGAAGTGATACTGGAAGATTTTAATAGCAATGCTGACCAAGAAGCCATAGTTGGTGACTGGTTTATTGATAAAGATTTGAAGCAAGCCAAACTCACTTACATTTTTAATAAACGAAAGGATTTAACGAAGTGGGTTGATGAACAAAGAGAGAAGATTAGCAAAATTCAAAAAAAAGAAGGCGAAAACGATATTGATTTTTTCAATAGAAAAAAATCACTTATTGACTTTCCGATTAAAGCATACGAATACAATATTTATGGTGGCTTAGATTCAACTAAGAGAGTAGATAATTACTTTTTAAGGATGTTGCGTTTTGAATTTTTAGGGGCTTTGAGAGATGCTAAAACCGAATTGATTGCAAGCAATGACTACCGTTTACTTTACAAAATTTTAAGTAACCGACCTGAAAATAAATTTGAAGATTTGAAAGAACAGCTAACTGTTCTTAATGAAAAGATAAAGGAGAATACAGAACTAAAAGAAATACAAAAGCAGATTTCAACTTACTTAAAAAAAATTTCGCTAGATTCAGATGACAACAATAAAGTTGAATTTCTTTTTTCCAAAGTTGAAGAAACCGAACTGCTTAAAAAGTTGAGTTTGATTTATGGCAATGACCCTGTTAATGTAGAACGGAATGGCTTAGGTAGAAACAACTTACTTTATATCTCTCTTATCATTTCTCATTTAACAAACAGTGCTGACAACAATACGAAAATTTTCTTTCGCCTTGTTGGAATTGAAGAACCAGAATCACATTTGCATCCGCATTTACAACAGCACCTTGCAGACAATATACAAAGTGAGACTAGTGAAAACCTCCAATTGATTATTACTTCTCATTCAACTCATATCACAAGTAAACTTGACCTTGAAAATACAGTAGTTTTATTCTATGATAAAAAATCACAATGCCATAAATCGCATTACATTCTGAATGGATTTGCTGACGAAAACGGTAAGATAAACAAGGCTGGAAAAGAAACTCAAAGGTATTTGAGAAGGTATTTGGATGCGACAAAGTCAACAATGTTTTTTGCAAGAAAAATAATTTTAGTAGAAGGGATTTCAGAACAACTACTACTGCCAAAACTTTTTAAACTTCATACAAATAAAACTTTAGAGGAGGTTGGCTGCAACCTTGTCAATGTAAATGGTGTTGCCTTCAAACACTTCTTAGAACTAATTAAGAATGGATATTTTATAAAGTGCCTTGCTTTAACTGACAGCGATTCTAATACTCAAACAGAGAACAGAGCTGAAGATTTGAAAACTGCTTATCAAACTCCAAACGAAAGTATAATTCGTATTGAGATTAGTGCTGAATCAACTTTTGAAAAAGATTTAATTGCAGCAAATAAAAATGGCGATGGCAAAGACATATTGCTAAAAGCAATTGAAATAACAAGACCTGTAAAGGGAAAAGAATTAAAAGAAGCAACGATATCTGAAATAGTTCTTGATGATTTTTTCAAATTGATTGAGAGTAGAAAAGCAGACGGCAAAAAAGAATCAGATTTCAAAGCAGCTTTTGCAACAGATTTACTTGATACATTAACAACCAGCGACAAATCAAATCAATTCAATATTCCAAAGTATATCAAAGACGGTTTTGATTTTATTTATCCTCAAATGAATGAATCAAAGAGTGCAGAACAATTCTGACATACGATTAATTATTGCTGGACCTGGCGGTGGCAAAACTCACAACATGGTTAGAGAAATTCTAAACTCTATTGAAACACTCTCTCCCACACGGCATTGTGCGGTTATTACATACACGAATGCTGCAACGGAAAACATTAAAGCAAAAATTGAAAATAAAATTTCCATTCCTCAAAATATTTTTATTGGCACGACACATAGCTTTCTTATCAAATTCATTTTTGAACCCTTCTCACACTTGTTTGGCATCACTTCAATTGAGAAACACTACATTGAATCAAGTAAACGCCTTGATACAATTAAAAATCAGTTTGCAAGAAAGGCAACAGAAGCAAAAAATGCAGATGCTTTATGTTCAAATGGTATTATTACTTACGATAAAATTTTGGAACAATCTTTTGAACTCTTAAAGAATGAAACGGTTCTCAAAGCAGTTTCCAATAGGTTGCAATATGTTTTCATTGACGAGTATCAGGATTCAAGAGTATATCAGCATAAGATTATTCAGAAAATAGTTGAACAAGGGAGAACAAAATTGTATTGCATTGGAGACCCATTACAATCAATTTTCAGATTCACATATACACAAAGTCAACTTAAAAATGAGCCAAAGCCGAAATCATTTCAGGAAACACCCTTGTTAGAACTTTACAAAGAGAAAAAGAATGAAACTGTTTTCATCAATGAAAATTATCGTTCCTCAACTCCAATTGTTTCTCTAATAAATAAGTTCATTGTAAAGTTTGATTCTTTATTTCAGCAGGAAGCAAAAGGGATAAATTCAGAAATTGATTACCCTATTGTTTTTCTTAAAGAGAATGAAATCAAAAAAATCATTGAAGAATATAATATCTGTAAACAAAATTTTGGAATTGCTGATGAAGATGAAAGAATTGCAAAGAATTTATTCCTTTCTGATAAGTGGCGTTTATTTGAAAGTGTCGCAAGCGATACTAATTTGAATCGCCTCGTTAAGGATAGTTCAAAACCCTCCAGTTATTTAAAAGAAGTAATGCAACTTGCTACCGTAATGATTGGCTTAAAGAAGCCACAAATAATTTCTATTACTTCTGATGAATTAACTTACAGAAAGTTTTGCTTAAAGGTTTTCAAAACAATCAGACAACGAGTATTTAATGACGATGTTCATTGTGAGAACTCAGTCAGAAGAATGTTTCAGGATGAATTTAAAGTTGAACTTGATAAAAAAACAAGGGGCAAAGTGCATACTAAAAGAGCAACTGAAAACATTAAAACTATCAATTCAAATAAGAAGACAACAGATTTTTATTCAACTATCCATACTGCAAAAGGGCTTGAGGCAACTTCGGTATTGGTTTGTGCAGAAACTCAAAACCAATTATTAAAATGGTTGACTGTAGACAAAATAATAACTGACGATGATGATTTCAGATTGGGTTACGTTGCGTTTAGTAGAGCAAGAAAGTTCTTAGCAATTGCTTGTTTGCAGCCAATTGACTTAGCAACTATAAATATTATTAAGTCATTCGAAATAAAATTATCAAGTGAAATAAATATTGATACGGTATTCAGCAGTGCGACCTAATGACATAGATTAAGAGCAGCCACCAACAAACATATTTGCAAAAGCACGGCTGAAGGAAGTTATTGAGCATTTGTGCTACTATCAACTTTAGTGCATATATTCAGCTGACGGTTT
>JAVEPM010000041.1:0-28362 GCA_034008115.1 Methanolobus sp. | reverse complement strand
TCACATACAACAATTCCATGTTTTTGGAAAAAGTGTTTTTGGTAAAATCATTGTAATTGGATAGCATAAGCTTTGCAGTTTGTAAAAAGAGCAGTTAATCGGAACTAAGGTCATTCGGAACTACTGTATACAGGGTAAGGTTTATACTACTCTATAACCGTTTTTCTACTAATGAACTCCCTGATCGTTTTTGTTTTTTCACTGCTTATTATACTGATCCTCACTGCAAAGCTGAGATTACACCCTTTTTTAGGCCTTATTTTAACATCTGTCATAACCGGAATATTTGCAGGAGAAGCAGCAGGTACCATTGAAGCCATAACAAGTGGTATGGGAAGAGTATTCTCTCATTTTGCTATAATAATAGCTGCAGGAAGCATAATCGGGATAATATTACATAGAACAGGCGGAGCAAGGCTTATTGCCACTGATATCATAAGAATCTCACGAAAACCACTTTTTGGACTGAATATCCTTGGATTCATATTCTCAGTCCCCCTCATGTGTTGTATCCTTGCCTATGTGATCTTCGTCCCAGTGGCAAGGGAGATAAAAACAAGAGAGGGATTTCCAAAAGTACTTACGGCATCTGCACTTGTTTTTGGAACACTGGCATCGTACAATCTTGTTTATCCTTCTCCGGTTGTTTATTCTGCAGTGTCTGAAATGGGAATCAATAGTAATTCTATACTGCTACCAGGAATTATCATTGCATTTATTGTTTCAACAGTCGGGTATCTTTATGCTGCCAGATTCTGCAGTACAGGAGATATGTCCGGTTTTATTGTAGACAATGAAAACGAAAACAATAACCCGGATCAGGAACTGCCTGGAAGAATAGCAGCCTATTCTCCAATTGCAATTCCTGTTGTATTGATTCTTACAGATGTTTTTACAAATATCTCTGTGCTCAATATACTGGGGGAACCTGACATGGCGCTACTAATTGGTGTTGTCATGGCTATTTTCTTTGCTTACAGGCAGTACACATTCACTCCTGTCAGGCAGTGGATTGAGAAAGCTATTAAAAGAAGTGGTGTGGTAATCCTGGATATGTGCGGAGGTGGTGCACTTGGAGCAACCCTTGCCATGACAGGAGTTGGACAGGACATGGGAAATCTCCTTGCAGTACTGCCACTACCTGCAATTCTTGTTCCGTTCCTCATCGCGGTTGCCATACAGAGTGTGCAGGGTTCAAGAGTGGTCACAATGCTGGTGGCACCTTCAATAGTTATACCTCTTATGCCGGTTCTGGGATTACCTGCAGAGATCGTGCTCTTTTCAATGGCATCGGGAACATTTCTTATCTCACATTTCAATGACCCGTTCTTCTGGATATACAAGGACCTTGCTGAGCTGGAAACTTCCGAAGTACTGAAAAGTTATACACTGGGTGGCGCTGTGATGGGGATTGTCAGTCTGATGTTGACGGGTGTAGCATATATGCTGTTTTACTGAATGAAAGCACTAAGAAAAATAGAAAACAGACGGATAACTTAAAAAATGCTATGCAAGATGAGAACTATGGAACTTTGTCATTTGAATAATCCATGATGTGATTCATCCCATCATTTTTATTTTCTTCATCGTAAATTACTCAATTGGAATTTTCAGTTACAACCTCCCCATTTTCATCATAGTATTTTACAGTGTGAGATATCGTTGTTGTATGGAAAGTTTTTATTCCTTCTTCTATATCTCACATTCCGCAGGTATAATTCCATTTTGAACAATTTTGCATGATAGCGTTTTTCAAACATAATTAATATCAATCTTATTTTTATATATTCAGGAAAAGCTTGTTTTGGTTGCATTCTTATTGAACAAGCAGAACATATTTTCCAGAGCATATAATCAAAATCATTACCAAGCAAAATGATGAACTTTTATTGTCGACCTGCGGAATGTGAGCTATATGCAAAGAGTAAAGCTGCTCTTTATAGAAATTGACATCTATCGATAACCAGCCTTCAGTCTCTTCTCCTGTTACATCTATTATGATGTACGGCTTCTCTTTATCGATAGGAAGCGGTTGCTGTGCATAAGCATATTTGGAATTAATCTCATCTGCAATTGTGTCTGCCTTATTTTCATCTTGATAGACTTTGTAGTCTGACAACACAAACATGACCTTGTTTGTTGCAGGGTCAATTAGTTCTATAGAGTTACCCTGTACGTTATACTTGTAGTCTTTTCCCTGCCCGTATGTTTCAGACAAACTTACAACGTTTTTGTTAGATATTCTTCCATTTTCCGGTTGTACATAGTACGTATATACACCGTATCTGTCAAGATCAGCTGCGAAAAATGTAACTGTTTCATCTTCACCAAGGTTAGCATGGGAGTAAACCACACCGTTGGAAAACCTTTTTGCACCACCGAATCTTAGCATAATGTTATCTGCTGACTCGTAGTAAATAGTTTTGAGAAAAAGATACTTTGTATCAATACCTTCCTCCTCAATGGCATTCTCTGCCATAGATGTCAATTCCCTGCCGTAGTCAGACTGGGAATCAATTACTACAGTTTTATGGGCTTCAGAGATGGCATGGACTGCAGTGACAAGTAAAATAGACAGCACTACAATACCAATGAAGACAATCTTATGACTTTTTTTTATTTCCATACACACACCTCAATAATCTCACATGAGGTATATACACTAAAAGTATATAAATCAGCTATATGAAAATAACCATTGGTACTAAACTTATTCAAATAGTTAGCTGATTATATGCATTGAAATAATTGATAAACAATCATAGTACCAATTTCGAGTACCAGAACTTCCAGAGATATACAGCCATCTTCAGAAAGAATCCTCTGCTACATTTCAATTCAGAAAAAAAGAAAAAAAGAACCGGCAACAAAGCCGGTCTTCCATTTAATACTCAATGACGTTCGTGTTCTTCTTCAGCCTTTTCTGCTTCCCATGTCCTGTGTGAATCATCGATTGAAACAAGACATGTCTTGCAGAGTTGTACCGTGTCGTTCTCAGATCCTTTTGAAAATGAGGGTCTGCTGATAGATACGTCATACAATTGCGCTTTAACACCGCAGAGATCACATTTGCCTGATGTTCCGCTGCTTGGCGACTCTGCCTGCATATCACGGGTCTTCTTTCCTGCCTTGAGGCAGTCTTCACAAAGACCCTGCCACATACCATGTGGATAGGACTCCGCATACTTTGGCTTGAACACCTTTACAGGAATTACTGTGGGTATCGCAACTCCACAAAGATCACAATCTGCCATTTTAGAAACCTCCAGGAATCAATACTTTTGCAGCTTCCATTGCCCAGTAGACAAATGGTTCAGGCCAGAAACCAAGCACAAGTACACCGATTGCTGCAATTATCATTGCAATGGTGTATGGGAATGGTTCTGAAACCCTTTCACTGTCTGTTGGAAGGAAGTACATGTATTTGACGACCTTTGCATAGTAGTACAGTGAGATCGCACTGTTAAGAATTGCAATTACTGCAAGCCACACAAATCCTGCCTTGATGGTTGATGAGAACAGAATGAACTTGCTCATGAAACCTGCTGTGACCGGGATACCTGCCAGTGCAAATACGAAAAGTGTCATGCACATTGCAGTTATTGGCATTCTCCTGCCAAGACCTTTGAAGTTATCAATATGGTCAGGATCAGTTGAATCCTTGTTCTCGGACAGTACCATGTATACCACAGCTGCAGTCGCAATGAAAGCTCCTGCCTTCATGAAACCGTGTGACAGTGCATAGAAGATACCTCCACCAAGTGCCAAAGGTGTGAGTACCACAAATGCCATTGTGATGTAGCCTGCCTGTGCAAGTGAGGAGTATGCAAGCATTCTCTTGACACTTGTCTGCCTAAGAGCTACAACGTTACCGTATGTCATTGTGACAACTGCAAGTATTGCAAATGCGATCTGCCACTGAGCCTGAAGGGCTATGAGTGCAACTACGAATATCTTAAGAGCTGCTACAATACCCATCTTCTTTGAACCGGCTGCAAGCAATGCAGATACTACTGACGGTGCACCCTGATATGTATCAGGTGCCCACATGTGGAATGGTACAAGAGCGATCTTGAAACCAAATCCTGCTATCAGAAGAACCACTGCCACAAGTCCCATTGGACTAGATACGAGTATATCTGCGTTGGCTGCAATTCCCGGAATGCTGGTTGTACCTGTTGCTCCGTAGAGATAAGATATACCCAGAAGCATAAGGGCCCCTGAAAGTGCACCTATGATAAAGTATTTCAGCGCAGCTTCCAGTGACTTGGGGTTCTTCTTCTCAAAGCCTACAAGCGCATAGGTTGCAAGACTTGCAAGTTCGAATGCAATGAACAATACCATGAGATCGTTTGCAGATGCAACGAACATCATGCCTGTGGTTGCGAATAATCCGAGTGTGAAGAACTCTTCAGTGTTACTGTTGCCTTCAGTGTACTTTATACCTGAGATCGTAAAGAGTAATGCGACCACAAGGAACACTATCTTGAAGAACTGGGACAGAGCATCGATAGACACAGTGTCGTAAAATGCCGTTGCCTGGGTTCCAAGACTTGAAACCGTGAAGAACAGGGCAACAATAACACCCAGTGTTGCGATGTAACCCAGTATCTTCTTTGACTCTGTTGGAATGAAGAGCCCGATAAGCAATACTGCCAGCCCTGTTATCACAAGGGATAGTTCAGGTGCAAATAACATTAGATCCATTATTCACACCCCCACAACAGCCATTAGGCTGATTATATGTTCTGAATTAGTCAACATCATATCGAACACCGGGCTTGGGTTAAATCCGAAGTACAGTATGAGAATCGCAATGATACCCATTGAAAGTGTCTGATATCTATTGATATCAAAAACTGTACCGAGCTTCTCATTGTAAACACCAAACATTGTCCTCTGGAAAGCCCACAGGTGATAAGCTGCTGTTATTACGATAGCAAGCAGTGCAATAATTACATAGACAGGAAGATTTACAAAACTTCCTGCAAGCACTGATACTTCCGCAACGAAACCAGTGAGTCCCGGGAGTCCAAGGGATGCCATAAAGGTAAATAACATGATAGTTGCCAGTTTTGGCATCTTCTGTGCAAGGCCTCCAAGATCATTAATGATCCTTGTGCCTGTTGCATTGTTGATCACACCACATGACATGAACATAATACTCATGATAAGTCCGTGTGAGAACTGCTGGAACATTGCTCCTGATACGGAGAGTGACACCAGACCGGCTGCACCAAGTGTTACGTAACCCATGTGACTTACACTGGAGTATGCAACCATTCTCTTGAGGTCCTTCTGCGAGAGTGCAAGAAATGCACCGTAGATTATACTTACAGAACCAAGGACTGCCAGGATTGTTATCATCAGGTTTGGTGATGCTGTGAATGGCAACATTGGAAGCATTATCTTAAAGAGACCATATCCACCGATCTTGAGCATGACAAAGAGCACACTGCCGGCAGTTGGTGCCTCAGTATATGCATCAGGAAGCCATGAATGGAACGGGAAACTTGGTATCTTGACAATGAAACCAAAGAGCAGTGCAAGGAATATCATATCCTTTGCAATTCCGGATTCAATGTACTGGAATTGGGCAATAAGTGTTGGTATGTCCAGACTTGGTACCCCTGTCATATCCCATGATGCAAAGTAAAGTCCGAATATACCAAGCAGCATCACAAGAGAAGCCACGTGAGTGTATATGAAGAACTTTATTGCTGCATGATGTTTGTTGGGTCCTCCCCATATGCTCACCATGAAGAAGAGCGGTATGAGTGTAAGTTCCCAGAACACGTAGAACAGGAAGAAGTCCAGTGCAGTAAATACACCAATGACTGCGCCCTCTGTTGCAAGTATACATGCATAGAACTTGTTCGGTGATTTCCTTTCATCATTCCATGTGAACAGAATGAGAAGTGGAAGTACAATTGCATTGAGAAGTATCAATGGCATTGAAACTCCGTCAACACCGAGATGGTAGGTAATTCCAAGGGAAGGTACCCACTGTGCAAGTTCCTCGAATTGATTAGAAGCTATACTGCTATCGAAGTTAAAGTACATGTATACTGTAAGTAACAGTACAGCAACAGTAGCTACCAGGGCAAGTGACCTTGCCTGTTCTTTTGTTTTTGTTAATAATGTCAGTGCTGCAAATATCAGAGGTATCAGCACGATCAAAGATAGTATCGGCAACATCAAAGTACCTCCATTACCACTGTAATCAGTATGACCAGAAGACTTACTCCGGCTATCACTACTGTGGCATAATTCTGTACAGCTCCTGTCTGGAATTGACGTAGTGATTCACCAGTCTCCAGTATAAGGTCAGCAAACCAGCTAACTATCCAGTCAAATCCTCTGTCAATGGCGCGTCCTGCAAAGGCAAATCCTTCGTAGATGACCTTGACTGAGAAGAAGTTCGTGAAGATAGAGTTCTGGTAGTACCTGTTGTACAGAAGCTTGTAAATTGGGTTATTTCTTGAAACAAGACGGTCCATATTGACTATCTTCAGTCCGTAGACGAGGAAGGCAATCAGGAAACCTGCAACTGCGACGATAAGTGGCATCCAGAGTATGAGCATTGGCTCATGTCCTGCATGTTCTGCAAGCTGGTAGCCACCAAGTGATGCAAGTGCGGAAATGTCCATGTTCACGAAATTGTTCACGAAGGTATCACTTACAAAAGTATTGAATGTCTTTGAAGTCAGACCACCGAAGAACAACGCAAGCAGTGCAAGTATTGAAAGTGGGACCGTCATTGATGCAGGTGACTCATGTCCACCGTAATCTGTACGTGGCTTTCCGTAGAATGTCATAAACAGAAGCCTGAAGATATACAGGGATGTCAGCAGAGCTGCAGCGATAGAAAGTGCGTATGGAATCCATGATCCAGTCGTTTCTCCAAAGAGATATGCGTTTTCGATGATGGCATCCTTACTAAAGAAACCACTTGTACCGATGGATGTTCCCGGAATACCAATACCTGCAAGGGCCAGAGATGCAGCGAGCATTGTTGCTGCTGTAATTGGCATTACTTTAGCAACACCACCAAGCTGCCTCATGTCGTGTGTACCTACAGCGTGAATAACACTACCTGCACACAGGAAGAGAAGAGCCTTGAAGAATGCGTGATTGACCAGGTGGAAGAGTGATATACCTACTGCTTCAGCACCGATAGTTGCACCAACACCAAGACCAAGCATCATGTAACCGAGCTGACTGATGGTGGAGTATGCAAGTACACGCTTAAGATCGTTCATGACAATTCCCATTGTTGCTGCAAATATTGCAGTGAAAGCACCGAGGTACGCTACGATCATCAGTGAACTTGGAGCTGCCATGAACATTGGGAATGTTCTTGCAACCAGATATACACCGGCTGTAACCATCGTTGCTGCATGTATAAGAGCTGAGACGGTAGTTGGACCTTCCATTGCATCAGGAAGCCACACATGAAGCGGGAACTGACCTGACTTACCAACAGCACCACCGAAGAACAGGAGTGTTATCAGTGTGATATGACTTACTTCCATTCCGAAAATGTTTGCATTTATTGCTGCAATTTCAGGAATGTGAACAAATATTGTATCGAACCTGAGTATGTACACACCATCAGGAACTGCACCGTTGAATATCTTAAAGAGGTCTGAGAACAGGATAACTATTCCTGCAAGAAACATCACGTCACCAATTCTGGTTGTCAGAAAAGCCTTCTTTGCTGCTGTTGCAGCGGATGGCTTATGGAACCAGAACCCGATGAGCAGGTATGAACAAACACCCACAAGTTCCCAGCAGACAAAGAGCTGCAGGATGTTATCTGAAAGAATCAGACCAAGCATTGAAGCTGTAAAGAATGCTGTTTCGGCAAAGTACCTGGACTGTGCCTTGTCATGTGACATGTAGCCTAATGAATATATGTGAATAAGCAGGCTGACAAATGTCACCATTGTAAGCATAACAGCTGCCAGCGGGTCAACAAGGATACCTATGTTGAACATGGCGAACCAGTTGTATGACTGGGTCACAACTTCTCCAGGGTTTGCAAGTAATCTCAATGTTATTAATAATGATAACACAAATGATGTTGCAATAGCTGCTATTGGAATTATTGCACCGCCACTTGGAAGCTTTTTCCCGAAGAAAAAAGTCAATACAAAGGCCAGTGCAGGCAGGAGTGGTATTAAGAATGCGAGATTTTCTACTGCCATTTTTACCACCTCAGTATGTTAATGGTGTCAAGATTGATCGTATCCTTCATTCTGTAAATGGACATCAATATAGCAAAACCAATTGCTGCCTCACAAGCTGCCAGTGCAATGGAGAACAAAGCAAATACCTGTCCTGTAAGATCACCATTGTAGCTTGAAAATGCCACAAGGTTGAGGTTTGCTGCGTTGAGCATGAGTTCCACGCACATCAGAATACGGATACCACTACGCTGCGTCATCAGCCCATAGAGACCTATGGAAAAGATAACTGCGGAAAGAGCAAGGTAAGCGACGATAGGTATCATCAGTTATCATCTCCTTTTGCCATGTAAATGGCGCCCATCAGTGTAGACAACAATACGATTGATAATATTTCGAACGGAACCACGAAATCTGTGAATATCAGCACTCCTATACCCTCAATGTTACTCTGGTCTTCCAGGTTTTGAGGGAGCTGATCAAGTGATGGCCAGCCGGTTGAAGCAACTGCTACAAGTATGACTGCCAGGAACAGAAGCGCAACTAGCATACCCAATATACGTGGTTTCAGGTAGCCATACACAGACGTGATAATCTGCATCAAGGAGAATGAGATTGTTTTATTCAGCATCTGTACCAAACTCCTTCTTTGTAAGCATTACAGCAAACATGATCAATACTCCTATTGCACCGATGTATACGAGTACCTGTACTACGCCAAGGAACTGTGCATTGAGCAATATGTAAAGAGCTGCAACAATAAACATTGTTATAATCAACGCAATGGCTGCTCTTACTACATCTTTAGCAGTCACCACAAACAGTGAGAATACTATTGCTGCAAATGCCAGTATCGCAAAGACGATCATTTCAATAATTGAGCCTATTGTGGCGTCCATCTGCTCACCTCTTCACCAGCTTCATCTTCAGCATTAATGTCAACTTCCCTTGCCAGCATGTCCGGCGTAAAGAGAAGATCTTCGTGATTCCAGCGGATAATACCTGTCAAATACACTTTTGTGCTTGATAATGCATCCTTTGGACACTGATCGATACAAAGACCACAGAACATACAGTGACCGACATCTATTGCAGGGAACCATCTCTGCTTGTCACTATCTGGATTGATTCGTGCCCTTATGATCTTGATAGCATTGTTGGGACATGTATTGGCACATATTCCACAACCTATACATTTATCTTTATCCAGTTTTTGCAAGCCCCTGAATCTGTCTGAAAGTTTAGTAGCTTCTTCCGGACACATTCTTGTTACTGTGGGGCCGAAATAAATATTTTTAACTGCTGTTATGATATTTTTAATAACCATTCATTCACACCCCCAGCAGGCCAAGTGCAATTACCCACCCAAGGTTAAGTAGGGCTAATGGCAAAAGCCTTTTCCAGCTCAGGTCCACTACCTGATCGATCCTATATCTTGGAACTGCCCATCTGATCATGATAATTGTAAGAATTACCAATATTACCTTTCCTAAGTAGAAAGCAGTTGGAAGGATAATACCAAGGATAGTGTTTGCAGTCAGTGCTGCAGGCAGGTTCCATCCTCCGAGGAACAACAGAACAATAAGCATTGAACCAAGGATAAGGTGGATATATTCTGCGAAGAAACCAAGACCGAATCTCATACCTGTATATTCAGTTATCCATCCGGCAATGAGTTCTTCCTCAGATTCGTTCTGGTCAAATGGAAGACGACCCATGTCGGCCATAATAGCAATGAAAAATACAATGAATCCTAATGGCTGCTTGATTATGAACCAGAGCGGACTCTGAGCCTGAGCAATCTCTATAATATTCAGTGAACCGGCCATGATGGCCACACTCACGATACAGATACCAAGAGGAACCTCGTATCCAATCATACGTGCAAAGTTCCTGAAAGCGCCAAGAAGAGAGAACTTGTTATTGGAACTATATGCAGCCATGAATATACCGATTACAGAAATAGCTGATACAGCTTCAATGTAAAGGATACTGATATCCATATCTGTTGCCGCAATCGGGTACGTCACACCGTCGATGATTATCGCACCAAATGGAATTGCCACAAGCATAAGGAAAACAGATCCCATCATAAGAATAGGCGCTGATATGAACAGTAATCTGTCAGCGTTCTTCGGGATGATGTCCTCTTTGGTGAACAGCTTGATAGCATCGGCAACAAGTTGGAGTAACCCATAAGGACCTGCCCTCGCCGGACCTAATCTCTGCTGGATATCACCAGCAAGTTTACGCTCAAACCACACAGCTCCCATTGCACCAAGGAATATGGCACCCATTAGACACAGACCTAAAATACCTCTTAAAAGTGGATTGTAAATTATATCATCTAATTGCATATGATCACCTGTCAACCTCACTGGTACATGTGTCCATACTTCCGGCAATAGCCACGATGTCAGCTACAGTCACACCTTTAAGAAGTGGCGGTAATGCTTGGAGAGTCGGATACACAGGTCCTCTTATCTTTACACGGTATGGTTTGTCTGAGCCATCAGAAATCATATAGAATCCCATCTCTCCTCTTGGGGCCTCCACACGGTGGAAAACCTCTCCTGCAGGGATTCTCATGACAGGTGATCTCTTACCATACGCCGTACCTTCTGGGAAGAGAGGTCCGGATGGGATCTGGTCAAGGCACTGCTCTACGATGTACATGCTTTCACGCATTTCATCAAGACGCACCTGGATCCTGGCATAAACATCGCCGTCTTTCTGGGTACACACCTTGAAATCCAAATCATTATAGACAAGGTAAGGTTCATCCCTGCGTATATCAAAAGCAACGCCTGTTGCCCGAAGTGGAGGACCGGAAACACCAAGATCCTTTGCAACATCTGCTGTAAGTGTGCCTATACCCACTGTCCTAGCCTTGTAGATAGAGTCACTACTGAATAATACCTCATACTGATCAATTGCCTTTTTCAGGTTTCCAAAGACATATTTCACATCATCCTTGAACCCATCAGGCAGATCATCTTTCACACCACCAAAACGTAGGAAACTGTGCGTGATACGTGCTCCTGTAACGGAGTCGATAACAGACATCAGATCTTCCCTGTCCCTGATGGTATACATGAACATACTTACAAACCCAATAAAACTTGCATATTCACCCATACCAAGTATGTGGCTTTGTATTCTGGAAAGCTCTTCCATGATTACACGGATATACTGAGCTCTTTCAGGTACTTCGATACCTGCAAGTTTTTCAACACAACCAACATATGCTTCTTCATTGGTAAGTGCTTCAAGGTAACATATCCTGTCCACGATGGTAATTCCCTGAAGATATGTTTTATTCTCAAGAATCTTTTCGATACCCTTATGGATATAGCCTATTTCGACCTCGGAGTCCACAATGGTCTCACCTCTCAATTTCGCATTAACCCTGAATGGGCCTGGGAGCATGGGATGTTGCGGGCCAAGGTGTACTATCATTTCAGAAGGTCCAACTGTTTCTTCCATAATTTAACCCTCACACCAAATTATTAGCTGTTCTGTTAGGGAAGCCTTTGTAGTCCTTACGCAGTGGCCACTCACCTATCATCTCAGCTGGGATTATAAAAGGCTTGAGATTGGGGTGGTTAAGGTACTTCACACCAAACAAATCGTACGTTTCTCTTTCGTACCAGTTAGCATTCCAGTAAACAGGCACTACGGATTCTATCTCCGGTTTATCCCTTGGAAGGAGAGCCTTCATGGTAAGTATAACCGGATGGTCGTAGGAACCTATTACATATATTACTTCAATCCCATTCCTGTCCGGATAATCTGCTGCGAATTCACAGCAGAGGTGTCCAAAAGATAGTTCATCCTTGAGGTAGCGGCATACATCCACTACATTTTCAGGCTTCACTTTAGCAACGATCCTTATATTAGACTCGATGTCTGTATCATATATTTCATCCGGGAACTTATCGCTAAGCGAAGCGATTATAGAATTAGCATCCATTTATCCACCTCAATACTCCGTACCTTTGTCCTTCTTTTCTTCGATCTTTTTCTGAAGCTCAACAAATGCCTGGATAAGAGCTTCACACCTTGGCGGACATCCCGGAACAAAAACATCTATCGGGAATATGTCATCAATGTTCTGGTGGGTACTGTATGATTCATAGAATGGACCGCCACTGATAGCGCAATCTCCAAAGCATATACACCACTTTGGTGAAGGCATCTGATCCCAGACCCTTTTCAATGCAGGTAGATACTTCTTGGTAACATATCCACTGATGATCAGCACGTCAGCATGTCTTGGAGAGTTACGTGGGATAATACCAAAACGGTCAGTGTCGTAGTGAGCCATACCTGTAGCAAGCAGCTCCACACCACAGCACCCCATTGCGTTTACGGTGAACCACAATGAATTTTTTCTGCCCCAGTTAAGGACATCCTGCACTTTTGTTTTCTTAAGAAACTCGCTGATAGCATTGGTATCGGTAAGTATCGTACCTGGAACGTCATCGTATCCGACGTTCTGGACTTCAGTTTGTTCGACATCCATCTGCTCTACTTCATCCATTTAAGAGCCCCCTTCTTGATTAGGTACACGTAGCCAAACAATACAACAAAAATAAAGACTAACATTTCTATGGTTGCTATTTCAGTAATACCATGTCCTTTGAAGATAGTAGCCCACGGATATAGGAATAGGACTTCAATATCAAAAAGAACAAAGGCAATGGCATAAAGATAGTACTCAACATTGAATTGTATCCTGGCACTTCCTGTAGGAAGGGAGCCAGCTTCATATGTCGTGTACTTTGCTGATGATTTACTCCTCGGACTTAATGCTTTTACAAGTAACATCGTTATCGGAGGCATCAAAAGCGCCACAATAAAAATTATCGCAACCGGTATGTAACTATTGGCTATGTTACTAATATCGATTATTCCTGACATAGATTATTCTCCTGAAAGTTATAAGGGTAGATAGACTATTTGTATAAAACACCTTCGTGTAGAGGATGATACAAACTCATCTCAAATATATATAGATAGATAAACAATATCTGTTGACATATTATTCAATAGATAGTGTTGGCTATTAGTTGATAATAATTCATTATATTTAAATTGTCTCAATTACAATATTAAAAGCCTGAAAAACAAACCAATTAATAACAGTACAAAAAAAAATGAAACTGATTAAAATTGATTGGAAAAAAATAAGTCACGCACTTTTCGGAGAGAAATACTTCTTGATGACAATGCCACATTCAGAACATGAGATAACCATCCAGTCACCAACATCCATGCGCTTGTATTTATCAAAAATTGAAGCATTGCATCCAGGACATACGTAATAATCCCTAAAGTAATAATGATAGAAATACGGTGTTTTTTTCAGCCACTCAAGAACCTTTTGCATGTGCTCGAAATAACGTCTTTTTGAAGGATGTTCAGTGTTATTTACAAGTGCATCTGAAACACGATCACTGACCTCTTTTGTATACCGGTTTGACTTTTGAGAAATTTTTTTATAATCAGAGATATACTTTGTAGTGTTATTAAGATAATTCAAATAAGCACCATGTGCTTTCGGTTCGCTTTTCCAGATGGTATGGAGAAAATATTCCCCCATAACATCTTCCATTATATCCGCACAGGTAGTACAGATATTATACCTTTCATAAAGTTTAAGGTCCTGCAACTCACCACATATATCACAAGTTTCCAAGTAACACCCTCCCTTCTTTATTTCTTTTTATATACTTACTTAAGAGTCTTTGGTGTCATAGCCTCACGAGTAAACATTATAGGAAATATATTAAGCACTGCCAGCAGGTCACCCTCCCTGACTTTGCCAGACTCCTGGCCCAGTATGTAGGCAGAATTTATTACACGCGCACTGTCAACCGGCTTGGCACCACCTTTTGCACCTACCTTGACCAATGAAACAACCGCATGATGGGTGAAAGTACATGGAAGAGCCACCATGTCCGGTTCCATGTGTATTTCTCTTATATTGATTTTTTTGAATTCACCGGCACGTACCTCAGCGTCCTCATTGGATATCACCATTTCCCATTTTGCACGAGTTGCCATTGTAAATTCATATGGTGCGGCTTTTACTTGCTTAGATGACAATTCTCCATTTTCTCTGGAGACAACCTGGATCACTTCTTTCTTCATAAAACCACCTAAAATTAAAATAACCGGACCCATATATATAATTTTCGCACATACATAACGAATAATCATTATACAAAGAATTACTTTTTAAGGATTATACAACTTACTTCTTTATGGCACTTTGTTGTCAGAATGCTTTGAGAATCCTTTATACCATCCATATTTCCAAGTATCTGCAAAACATTTTCCTTCAGTGAATGTATGTCAAATGTCCGCACTTTCAGTAGTATATCATAGGGCTCAAGCAATTCATATATTTCCAATATATCATCGATGGTCTTTAAGCGGTTTATTATATTGATCCTTTTATTTTGCTCAATGTTAACCCCTATAAATGTAGTGACATTAAGGCCAATCTCTGTACTATTCACTTTAACAGTAAACTCATGAATAGTACCAGTTTCACGCATTTTTTCGATTCTTTTATGCACCGTAGATGTCGCCAGACCAAGTTCGGTTGCAATTTCTGTACTATGCATCCTTGAATTCTTGCAAAGGCGTTCTAATATAGCAAGGTCAACGTCATCCATGATAATATAATTATACGGCCATAATAATAAATATTTCCGTTTGAAAAGGTTTTTTCCAAAAATATATAACTATTATGTAAATAAATTTGCCTAATAAAGCAATACAACGAAAACAAAATAAAATAAAGAACAATAAGACTTTTTATTGTTGAAAACCTTATACAATGAAATCCGGGGAATATACTATGAAAGTGAATGAAAACTGTGTAGGATGCGGCCAATGCATTGTCTTCTGTAAATTTAATGCTATTAAAGTAAGAGGTAAGGCAACTATTACAACTGCCTGTACTGAATGCAAAGCATGTATCGCATACTGCCCGGTCAAAGCAATAGAGGTATAAAATGAAGGCAATAATTATTGGTTCTGGACTTGGAGGGCTTTTGAGCGCAGCTAAACTTTCAAATTCAGGATATGAAATAGAGGTCTTTGAACGTCTTCCAATAATAGGTGGAAGGTTCACCAATATACCATACAAAGGTTTTCAGCTAAGCACCGGTGCATTACATATGCTCCCACATGGACCTGCCGGACCTCTTGCACAACTCCTTGAAGAGATAGGAGCAAATGTGAAGATCATTCGTGGAAAACCAGTCGCTGTAATAAGGGTTCCTAGAAAAAGAGGAGACAGCGATTATAAGTACGGCCATAAAGACCTTCTTTTTGAGAACTTCAAGGTCCCATTTACCCTCTGGAACCGTATAAAGCTGATATATTATGTAATTAGCACCCGCAAAAATCCTCCATCTGGAAAATCCTTCGAACAATGGTGCAAAGAGCACATCCCCCAAGAATGGACTTATCGAATCTCTGATTCATTCTTTGGTTGGGCCCTCAGCCTGAAAGCAGCAGATGTACCTGTAGAAGAAGCTTTTGCAATTATAGAGAATCTTTATCGTTGTGGTGGACCAGGTATCCCAATGGGCGGATGTAAGGCTATCACAGATGCACTTGTGGGTGTGATCGAATCCAATGGAGGAACAATACACAGATCTTCAGAAGTTACTGGCTTTAAGATCGAAGACGGAACTATCAAAGGCGTTATTATTAATGAGGAAGAGTATCTTGCAGATATTGTTATCAGTAATATGGGCCATGTGGCCACAGCCCGCATGATAGGTAGAAATGCAGATATTCCCGGCATGGAAGAATATGTACATAAAGCAGATACCCTCAAGCCTTCTGCAGGGGTCAAGATATGCCTCACTTCAGACAAACCACTTATAGGACATGGAGGGGTATTACTCACACCATATGCCAAGAGAGTTAACGGAATCACTGAGGTCACAAACATAGACCCAAAACTGGCCCCACAAGGAAAACACCTTACCATGGCACACCAGTGTGTTCACTGGAGTGACATAGATGATCTTGATAGAGAAATTGAATTGGGACTCGAGGATCTAAGAGATATTTTTGCAGGAAAGGAATATGAAGTACTTCTGATACAATCATATTCAAATGAATGGCCTGTTAACAGATCACCTTCAGGTGCAGACCTTAACAATAAAACACCGATAACAAATCTTTATGTAGTAGGAGATGGAGCAAAGGGCGAAGGTGGCATAGAAGTAGAAGGTATTGCACTTGGAGTGAAAAGCTGTATGCAATCAATAATAAATAGCTAATATAAAAAACGAAATTGATTAAATTTACGTAATTGTCGTATCAAGGAATTAACAATGGATGAACTTGTAACATTTTGCCGGAATGTTTTCGTACCCGTCACAAATATATGCAGAAATAAGTGCGCATACTGCACATTTAGGTGTGACCCTGATGATCCACAAGCAGAACTGATGCAGATCAAAGATATTATACCAATCCTTGAACAGGGAAAGAAAGCAGAATGTACAGAAGTGCTTTTTACTTTTGGAGAATATGCCGAAGAAGTACCTGAATACAAAAAATGGTTAGATGATCTGGGTTATTCCAATACTGTCGATTATATTTGCGAACTTTGTAAATTGGCAATAGATAAAGGCCTTTTGCCACATACCAATGCGGGTATATTGAATTATACAGAACTGGAAAAACTAAAACCCCTTAATTCCAGTATGGGACTGATGCTAGAGACAAGTGCAGAGGTTGCCGCACATGAAGGTTCACCTGGAAAAGTACCAGCCCAACGGATCAGGACAATACGCTATGCTGGAGAGTTACGTATTCCCTTCACAACTGGTCTTCTTGTGGGTATTGGTGAAAACCTTGATGACAGGATCAATTCCCTGCTGTCTATTGCAGAATTACATGAAGAATATGGTCATATACAGGAAGTTATCATACAGAACTTCACGCCAAAACCGGATACTCCCATGGCAAACCATCCTGCACCTAGCAAAGAGGAGATGATGCAGACCATATTGATCGCAAGGGAAATACTCCCTAATGATGTGACCATTCAAGTACCACCAAATCTTATTGACCCCTATCTTTTGATACAATGTGGTGCCACTGACCTTGGAGGAATTTCTCCTACCACCATCGACTGGATAAACCCGGAGGCTGAGTGGCCAAGTATATCTGATCTAAGAAAAATGCTGCAGGAAGTTACACTTAAGGAAAGGTTACCTATTTATCCACAATACATTAAAAATGGATGGTATAGCGATATTCTGAAAGAACTTATACATGATCTTTCAGATGAAGAAGGCTACCGGAAAATATGAGTTCCAAACGGGACACACTACCTAAAAACAAAAGATAAGTATCGGAGAAAAAATGAACCCTGTAATTCCGAATGATATTACTGAGCGTGCCTATAAGGGTAAGATAACAAAAGAAGATGCACTTTTTCTTTTGACGATCCCTCCGTTCAAACTTTTTGAATTTGCTGACATGTTACGCCGGGAAACAGTAGGTGATACTGTGACCTATGTAGTTAACCGCAATATAAACTTTACAAACCGATGTATTGGAACCTGTGGTTTCTGTGCATTCAAAGACAATACAGGATATGTATTGGAGATCCCACAAATACTTGAAAAAGTAAGAGAAGCAGAAAAACTTGGAGCAACAGAAGTTTGTATCCAGGGAGGATTGCTCCCAAATGTCGATATCAATTTTTACACGGATATAATAAGAGCGGTTAAAACAGAATACCCACACATCCATACACATGCATTCTCACCTATGGAAGTGTACCATGCCGCAAAACAGAGTGATATAAATGTTGAAGAAGCCCTTATTCGCCTTAAAGATGCAGGACTGGATTCCATGCCGGGAACTGCTGCAGAGATCTTGTCTGACAGAGTAAGAAATATAATCTGCCCCGGGAAACTCAAGACTGATGAATGGATAGATGTGATTACCAAAGCACACAAAGCAGGAATAAACACAACTGCAACCATTATGTATGGTCACATCGAAACGATTGAAGAGCGTATTGATCACATGATGATAATAAGAGATATACAGAAAAAGACAGGTGGTTTCCATGAATTCGTGCCATTGACCTTTATGCCCTACAATAACAAAGTGGGTGAAGATATGATAAAGGCCGGAAGGTATGCAACCCCTGGCATGGAAGATCTGCGATTGTATGCCCTTGCACGCATAATACTTAATACACACATAAAGAACATCCAGGCAAGCTGGGTTAAGCTTGGAAAGAAACTTGCCCAGGTAGCTTTATTCTGTGGTGTTAATGACCTTGGAGGAACCCTGATGGAAGAAAAAATATCAAGTTCAGCCGGTTCAACAAATGGTCAATTCATGTCCGCACAGGAATTGGAATGGTTCATCGTTTCATCAGGAAGGCAGGCACTTCAAAGAAATACCTCATATAAACCAATCATCAAGACCAGCAACCATGAAAAAGTGAAACTCAAGGTCGCTTGAGGAAAAACAATGTATTCAACCATTACAGATGATATTATTGAAAGGACATACAATGGTGATGTTCGCAAAGAAGATGCAATGATATTGCTACATGCAAATCCTTTTGAACTTTTTTCCCTTGCAGATGATTTGCGCTACAAAACAGTAGGAAACGATGTCACATACATCACTAACCGCAATATATATCTCACTAATATGTGTGCAGGAAATTGTGGTTTTTGTGCCTTTAAAGAAAAAGAAGGGTACATCCTTTCAACTGATAAAGTGCTTGAAGAAGTTGAAAAGGCACATAGTGCAGGAGCTACAGAGGTTTGCGTCCAGGGGGGATATATCCCACAACTCAACATGGATTATTATACTGAGATCTTTGATGCTATTAGTTCCAGTTATCCTTCAATGAACATACATGCCCTTTCACCAATGGAAGTATTCCATGCTGCAAGAATGGAGAAGATACCAGTTGCTGAAGCTTTCAGTATTTTGAAAGAATGTGGAGTAGGTACATTGACGGGAACATCTGCTGAGATACTTACAGACCGCGTAAGGAAGATAATTTGTCCAACTAAAATTACAAAGCAGCAGTGGATAGACAGCATTGAAGCTTCACATAATGTAGGCCTTCGGACAAACGCAACTATGATGTACGGACACGTAGAAACTGCAGAAGAAAGAATTGACCACATCTTCACTATACAGAATATACAGAAACGTACCGGGGGATTCACTGAGTTTATTCCAATGGCCTTTATGCCATACAATAATAAGATCGGAGAAGAAATGATGAAGGAAGGTAAGTTCATGAGCACGGGCATTACTGACCTTCAAATGCAGGCCATTTCAAGGATAATATTGTACAAGCATATTGATAATATTCAGGCACCATGGGTTAAACTTGGAAAGAAGTTATCACAGGTTGCATTGTGCTGTGGGGCTAATGATCTTGGTGGCACTCTTATGGAAGACAGGATCACAGCTGCTTCAGGGGGAACTAACGGAGAATATACCCCGGCAGCCGAAATCGAGTGGTTGATTCGCCAGACAGGCAGAACGCCAAAACAAAGAAATGCACTTTACGAGGCAGTACTATGAAAGCATTGATCCCCTATAAAAAGAAAAATGCCAAATCAAGGCTTTCACCTGCGCTTAGCCGGGAGGAACGGGAAGAATTCATAGAACTTATGTTAAGAGATGTGCTTGCTAGCCTTAAGGAAGCTGAAATTGAGGAAATAGACATACTCACAACACTTGACAACGGAGTACCCAAGGATCTGGAGACAAACATAGTGCTTAGTGAACATGACCTTAACGAAGCCATCAATGATTATCTAGATAATGAAAAAAAACCCATACTTGTAATAATGGCAGATCTCCCCCTTGTAAGAGCGCAGCACATAAAAGAAATATTGACAAGACCAGAGGACGTAGTTATCGTCCCGGGGAAAGGCGGAGGTACAAACGTCTTATTCATAAAAGATCCTTCGAATTTCCATGTCAAATATTATGGATCCAGTTTCCTTAATCATTGCAATATAGCAAAAGAACAGAACTGTTCGGTGTATATTTATGATTCTTTCCTGTTAAGTACAGATATTGATGAACCCCAAGATCTTGTGGAAATAATACTTCATGGAAATGGAAATTCCCGAAAATATATAATGGAAAGATTTGATATGAAAACAGGCAAGGCAAGAGTCAGAATAGCTGCTCCGTGTGATGCATAAACTCTTATAGGGCTTATACTATAATGACATTCTAAATCATGTTATTTTGATTTTAATCAAAAAATATATTCCAAAAAATATAGGGATGAATCATATAAATTATAGGTGATAATAATGACCATTAACGTAAACAAATTCAAATGCGGGTATTGTGGTGCATGTGTAAGCGTATGCCCGGTTGGCGCACTTGAATTGGTCGAAACCTGGATCGAGGTCAGTGAGGCATGCACATCCTGTGGCATCTGTGCAAAGATATGCCCGGTTGAAGCTATTGAGGTGAAAAGGTGAAGAGCGAGTACGATGTAGTGGTGATAGGTGCTGGTCCTGCAGGTTCGATCGCAGCAAAAACTGCCGCTCAGAAAGGTCTTGATGTCCTTCTGATAGAAAAAAGACAGGAAATTGGCGATCCGGTCAGATGCGCAGAGGGAATTGGCAAAATAGGACTAAGGAAATACATAGAACCTGACCATCGGTGGATATGTGCAGATGTAAAAGGATCACGCATATATTCACCTGATGGAACTATGATCGAGATGTCAGAAGAGATTGCTGGCGGAGAAGTTGGATATGTCCTTGAACGCAAGGTCTTTGACAGAGCACTGGCACATGAAAGTGCAAAAGCCGGTGCAGAGGTAATGGTCAAAACAAGAGCAACTGATCTGATCATGGAGAACGGTTTTGTAAAAGGTGTAAAGGTCATGCACCTTGGAGAATCATACAACATCAAAGCTAAAATAGTCATGGGTGCAGATGGAGTCGAATCAAAAGTAGGCAGGTGGGCTGGCATTGACACATCCCTCAAACTTGGTGACCTTGAGACCTGTGCTCAGTACCTTCTAAGCGGTACAGATATCGACCAGAACTATTGTTATTTCCATGTCGGAAATGAAATAGCTCCAGGTGGTTATGTGTGGTTATTCCCAAAAGGAAATGGTCTTGCAAATGTTGGAATTGGAATCTTGGGCAGCAAATCCGGGGAAAAGAAAGCTATTGATTACCTGAATGAATTTGTAAAAAAGACATATCCCGATGCCAATATCCTGGAAATGGTTGTTGGGGGAGTACCAGTTAGTGGTTCCATTGAGAAAACAATAGCTAATGGCCTTATGCTCATAGGAGATGCAGCAAGGCAAACTGACCCTATAACAGGCGGTGGGATCATCAATGCAATGGAAGCCGGAAAGATTGCAGGAGAAGTTGCATATAAGGCAATATCCGAAGGTGACGTTTCAACCAATACTCTTCAGGAATATGAGAAACTGTGGCGTAAAACGATCGGTTATGAAATAGATAACAGTCTGATGGTCAAGAATAAGTTCATCAACTTTACTGACAAGGAACTAAATTCTCTGGCATATTCCCTGGAAAATGTAAATTTCACCAGTATGAGCCTGCTGGACCTTTTGTATGCACTCTTCAAGTCAAATAAAAAACTTTTATGGGACCTAAGAGGACTTTTCAAGAATGTTGTGAAGTATGAAATGGCCTTTGAACAACGGTAAAGTGATATAATTTATCACTTTCTTCTTATTTATGTTATTTTCCGTTTTTTGAATTGCTTCTGGTTTACCACATAAACTTTTTTAACTGCTGTCACTGAGATTAGCATAATCATTTTAGATGGAACCAAACGAAAGACAAAAAAGCATGTCTGCCACATACTTGGAACTGCAAGGAAACCATATTAATAGTCTGGAAATCAACGCCTCCAGAATTCAGGAGTCAACATAACGATCACTGTAAATACTTCAAGTCTGCCAATCCACATATTTGCTATCAGCACCAGCTTTCCGATAAATGGTACCACATCAAAACTTGCCATTGGGCCCACCACACCAAATCCAGGACCTATGTTCCCAAGTGTGGCTATGGAAGATGTTAGTGAACTAATAAGATCCATCCCTAATAATGAAAGAAGGCCGGTGGATACAGCAAATATCATGAAGTAAATTACTACAAAAGAGACGATTGCCTGCATTACATCATCAGGAACTGTCTTACTGTTGAGTTTTATTGGTTTTACGGCCTTTGGATGAATGGATCTGAACAAAGCCCGTTGTGCATATTTGAGGAGTAAAAAGAGCCTTACTACCTTTATACCCCCGGAAGTCGAACCGGCACATCCGCCCACAAACATTACTGCAAGCAGTATTATTTTTCCAGAATCGGTCCACTGATTAAAGTCCACAGTTGCAAAACCCGTTGTAGTCATAATGGAAACTACCTGAAAAATAGCATACCTGAATGCCGTAACAATTGTTTCCCCCATGTCACTCCAGAGACTGAAAGTCAATACCAACGTTGCAACAGCAATAATGAGTGAATAGAATTTGAACTCATCATCCTTCAAAAAACTTTGCTTGTCGGTGTATAATGTTCTGTAGTGAAGTGCAAAGTTAGCTCCTGCAATAAACATGAAAAATGTGATTATGGTTTCTATAAAAGGGCTGTTAAATGCTGCTACACTGTTAGCATATGAAGAAAAACCACCGCATGCCATTGTAGTAAAGGTGTGTGTAACAGCATCATATAGTGACATTTTAGCAAGTATCAGAGCTGCAACCTCTATTATAGAAATGAATAAATATACAATCCATAGAATCTTTGCAGTTTCCCTTATTCTCGGTTTTATTTTGTCCTCAGTGGGACCGGGAGCTTCTGCCCTGAACAACTGCCTTCCGGCAACACCAAGCTTTGGAAGAATGACGATAAAAAGCATGATGATGCCCATCCCCCCAATCCATTGAGTCATACTACGCCAGAAGAGGATACTTTTTGAATGGGATTCTATATCCAGTAAAATTGTAGCACCGGTTGTCGTAAAACCAGACATGGATTCAAAAATTGCGTTTATAGGACTGAAGCCATCCAGCATAAAAGGAATCGAACCGAAAATAGCAGCTGCCAGCCATCCAAATGCAACAATGGCAAACCCTTCCCTTGCCTTCCACTCATCGGTCGATTTATATTTATAAGAAAGCAAGATGCCTGTTAATCCAGTAATAATAACTGCTGCTAAAAATGGATATAGGGAATCACCATAGTAAAGGGCGACAAGTAAAGGAACTACCATAATAGCCCCGAGGAACCTGAGAAGTGCACCCAAAACATTTAATACAACACCGTGATTCAAATATTCCACCCTGATAAATGATTATTTAAAAAATTTTTCTACCTCTGCATTTGCGGACTGCAAGGAAAACACAACTACCCTGTCCCCTCCCTCTATAACATATTCACCACGGGGAATCACTGTATTACCTTTGTGGACAACCATGCTAATTATCGCACCTGAAGGAAATTTCATATTTTTCAGAGGTTTTCCTACTATCTTTGATTTTTTTGAAGTAGTGTACTCAATTATCTCGGCTTTTTCGCCTTCTATGCTTGCAATAGATTCAATGCCTTGTCCAAAAGTAAGTTTTAGAACTTCATTGATCGTAGTTTGTCTTGGACTTACAGCACTATCAACACCAACCATTTCAAAAAGGGAAACATAATCAGAGCGATCAGAACGAGCTATAACTTTTTTCACTCCAAGCTGTTTGGCAAGCAATGAGCATAAAAGATTCTTTTCATCACTATTGGTGACTGATATCACAACATCCATATTAGAGATACCTTCATTTTTTAATAGATCTATATCAGTTCCATCGCCATTGAGGACCAATACATCAGGAAGTTCTTCAGCTATAACCATTGACCTTTCTTTATTAGACTCTATAATCTTCAGATCAAAATCACTCTTAGCGACCAGTTTCGCAAGATAGAAACCTACAATTCCCCCACCAATTATCATCACTTTACTTCTTTTGCCGACCTTTTCACCAAACATATCACGGACCTCAACCATTGAATCCGGTTTTCCTATTACCACGATACGATCGTTGCCTTTTATAATATCATCACCATGCGGGATTATTACTTCAGAATCCCTGAAAAGAGCACTTACAATACAGCAATTTGCAAGGTGGAGTTCTTGTACATGTTTATTTACAAAAGAATGATTTTCTGGAACTACGAATTCCATCATCTCAACTTTTCCATCTGCAAAATATTCCACATCTATTGCAGAAGGAATTGCAAGTATCCGGGCAATCTCAGAAGCAAGCGATAGTTCAGGACATATCATGACCTCGATGCCTATTTGAGGTCTTTTTGTCACGGGTTTATCAATGTAATCTGGATTACTGACCATGGCCACGGTTTTTAATTTATCTTTGTCCTTGGCAATGAGTTTGGATCCCATACAGGCAACTATGTTTACTTCATCAGAGCCTGTCACAGCAACCAAAAGATCAGCTCCCTCTAAAATATCATTGAGAATGGATACATTGGCACCATTGCCATGTAAAACATGAACATCAAGCTCATCTGCACGTTCGCATGCTTCTTCATTTTTGTCTATAATGACAACATCATTTGTCTGGTAAAGAGCCTTAGCAATATGATAGCCAACTTCACCAGCCCCTATTATTACGATCTTCATGATATACCTTCAAAAGGTCATAATGTGAACTACTCCTCCCTGCCTGCTCTGCAGTCGAGGAAGGAGCTTCCTATGAGTTTTAGTCTCATTTCGAAATCATCCTTGTAGGAATGATCCCGATCAACAAACCTGTTTGTCGTAGATTATCAACTACTTGTTGATAGCTTGATGACATTTGCTTTATATCTAAGTTACCAATGATAATAGTGTTAGCATCTGTATTCTCAACAATATTCCTGGTAATTTTATGCTGGTAATTTTATGCTGGTTATCTTTCAACTGGTTAGATGACTTTCGTTTCATCTTTCCAAGGTTATTATGCAGTCTTTTCCACTTCCTGCTGTTCTTCAAGCAATGGTCTCGTCTTGATTGAATCTGCTGAATTTTAGGTTCCCAATACTTATCTGGTCTCCTATTTTTCAATTCAATGAATTTGCTATCAGAATCAACCATGCTTTGTTTAGAAGTACCAATATCAATAGCAAGGTAACAGGCATTGTTGCTATGTCTAACTGCAGGAATCTTGTAAGTAATTGAAATATAGAATTCTTTATCGTTTTGATAAAGGTTAACCTGAACTATATCAGTAGCTTTATCAAATATTCTTTCTTCAAGTAAAGTAGCAGGAAGCTCAAATTTCAAAGGAATTCCAGATGGATGCTTATGTGAGAGATCAATGAATATCTTGTCCTGTTCTGAATATTTTCTTTCTGGTTTGTAGATTCTAGTATCCATTGATTTACTTACGAAAACATGTCCATTGGAATCAGATGTTCCAAAACCAGGTTGGTTGTATAGCATAGTAGTAAAATATTTCTTGCCTTTGAATCCAGAAGGTCTTGCTTTCTTATCCTTGTTCTTTCTCAGGTTGAAGAAAGACTTGTAATCGTTATCAAGACATTTCAAGGTTCCCTGCAGTACTTTGGAATAGACCCATTTATAATCAGGAAAACTTTGTTTGAGTCCGGGTAATTCGTTCTGCTGCTTAATATATCCAATCTTAATTTTGTTCCTGTAAGCATCCTGACGTTTACTAAGTCCAAAGTTATAGATTAATCTGCACTTTTCAGAAAGATCCCATAGAACAGATTCTTGTTCTGGAGTAAGTTCAATTTTAACTGGTAATGTCAACTGCATACGGAAAAAACCCATACGATATAAGGATACCAAGGTATTTAAGTATTAGTTATAATCATTATTCTTGTATAAGATGCTTTCATCCTCTGCCTGTCGCTTCGCTCAGAGGAAGGGGACTTCTCGCTCCAAAGTTAAAAGTCACAGCTTAGCGAAAAGTAAGTATTCCATTATTCATGAGGAATCGCTAATTATATATTCTTAACTGCCTAATGTCCACTCGATCAACAAGTTAAGAGTGATAAACGTGATAAGTGTTAACGAAAAGGGATTAGCGATAATCGATGAGATGCTTGACTGGGAAGAAGAACTGAAAGTCCAGTCCACAGAGCTTGAGAACGGTGCTACTGTAATTGACTGTGGTGTGAATGTAGAAGGTGGATATGATGCAGGAATGTATCTGTCACGTCTTTGTCTTGCAGATCTCGCAGATATAAGCTACACCAAGTTCGATCTGGATGGTCTTCCAGTACCTGCTATTCAGGTAGCTACTGACAATCCAACAATTGCATGTATGGGATCTCAGTATGCAGGCTGGAGAATCTCAGTCGGTAAGTATTTTGCTATGGGTTCTGGTCCTGCAAGGGCACTCGGACTTAAGCCAAAGGAACTGTACGAAGAGATAGGTTACAAGGATGATTCTGAATTTGCAGTCCTTGTTATGGAATCAAGTGAATTACCAACCGAAGAGGTTGTCGAATACATTGCAAAACACTGCAGTGTTGATACTGGGAATATTTACATTGCCGTTGCACCTACAGCTTCAATTGCAGGTTGCGTCCAGATCTCAGCACGTGCAGTCGAGACAGGTATTCATAAGTTTGAATCAATAGGATTCGACATCAACACGATTAAAAGCGGTTTCGGTGTTGCTCCAATTGCACCTGTTGTCGGTGACGATACAAAATGTATGGGTTCCACAAATGATTGCGTCATCTACTGTGGTGAAACATACTACACAGTTGAATATGGAGATGAAGAAAAACTGGCAGAGTTTGTCAGGAAGGCTCCATCTACAACCTCAAGGGACTATGGTAAGCCATTCTATACCACATTCAAGGAAGCTGAATTTGACTTCTTCAAGGTTGATGCCGGTATGTTTGCACCAGCTAAAATAACAGTGAATGATACCAAGAGTAAGAAAACCTTTACAAGCGGAAGGATTAACCCGGGCATTCTCCTGGAATCATTTGGCGTAAAAGAAGTATAACTTTCTAACAGGTCTATTATATGCAGATACAACCTTAAAGGTTGTATTACTCTTTTTCTTTCGGAGACAATCAATGAATATAATAAGTACTTCAAAAGGTATCGGTAGCCAGCTTACGGAATTCAGGAAACTTGTGAAAGAATCCCAGCAAATCACTTTTATCGGCACTGTTGGTTTCTGCACACCGTTTGCGGAACTGATGGCATTTGTCCTCAGGGGCACAGATAAGAAGATGGTATTCCTCCCAAATCTGCAACCTGATGAAGCACGTATGCTAGTTTCATCTTCCCAAGGAATGAAACTTGGAGACATAACAGATCCTTCTGCAGACACAGTTGTCTTGTTTGGCGGACTTGCGATGCCAAAAATAGGTGTTGACCCTGAAAAGATGAAGGAGCTTATGGATGTTCTATTGCAGGAAGCTGAAAAGAAACTTGTTATAGGTGTTTGTTTCCAGTCAATGTTCATGGATCAGAAATGGCCGGAAATAATTGACTTTGATTATATCATAGATACAGACCTTACAAATGAGGTCAAAAAAGTATAATCATATTTGTTTAAAATTGTTTGTTGGTTTTGCTTATGAGCTTATTTCAAAAGTATAAATACACTTCATATAATTATATATGAGGGCTTAGAATGGAGTTCAAAGAACTCTCTGATTAACAATGGAAGTTTATTAAAGGATTTCTTCCACCACAACCAATAACCGGAAGAAAGAGAGCTGATGACTGCAAGTTCATCAATTGAATTCTTTTGTTCTTATAACAGGTTGTAGATGAGGATATGCCATTTATTTACGGTTCCATAACTAGTGTGCCAGCAATTTAAATGTAATGCTATTTTATAGCCCTTGAATGCATTATATACTTTTATGGTTCAAATAAAACTAAAGGCTGATGAAGTACGATACTTGAATGACTTTGTCAAAAAGGGGCAGAAAGCTGCACGGGAACTAACAAGAGCACGGGTTCTGCTACTTGCAAACAAAGACAAAAAGGACAGAGAGATTGCTGAAATATTAGACATTAGCAGAAATACTGTAGGAAGAATAAAGAAGAGATACTTAGAAGAAGGTCTTCAAATTGCCCTGGT
>JAVEPM010000170.1:0-4335 GCA_034008115.1 Methanolobus sp. | reverse complement strand
TATGCTATGCGTTTATTAGTAAGTGGGTTACAAAGTAAGATTCCGGCTGATATGTCATGGAGAGAGGCATATTTTATGCCAGATCTTTCAAATGTCTATGATAGGAAAAGAAATGTACTGGAGAAGTTTGGCAGATACCTTAGGGATAACTTAGTCTTTGCGCGTCCGATAATGAAGCTAGGGACATTACTATTTTGCTTAGAATATGCTCAGAAAGGAGGATTTGGAGCAAATGGAGTATGGAATGATGTCGAGAAAGCATATTCCGGAGAAAAGATGGGAGAGCTATACGTTCTACTATCTGAAGTGAATGAATTCAGAAACACTCGTGTTGCCCATGTGGAAGTCAAGCTGTCTGATGTGAATGAAGCTTGGGAGAATATGGGGAAATGGGTGAAGTGCTTAACCATGATAAACTCTATGGTAAACTAAGTTTGGAGGTTACATGTCAATCTCAGAAAGTCAATTAGAAACATGGTCACATATTGGTGCACAAGTTACGGCAGAGCAAACCCATGAATCTGTAAGAAATGCGATCGATTCCTGCAAATTTCCTGATGGGATTTTGTACGATAAATACTTACAAGGCTCATATAAGAACGATACAAATATCTATGGAGACATGGATGTTGATCTTGTCGTATCTTTAACATCTACTTTTTATAACAATCTAACGCCTGATCAGAAGAAACAACTGGGATTAACTACTGCAAGTTACCAGTTTTCAGATTTCAAGAAAGACATACTATCTGCTTTGTTTGATTATTACGATGATCGGAAGGTTAAAGAAAAGAACAAAGCGTTACAGGTCGTAAAACCAACTGGGACATTGAATTGTGATGTAGTTGTTTGCGCTGAGTATAGATTTTATACAGATAACCTATCGAGCTATTATGAAGGGATTACTTTTTGGACGGCAGATGGTATTCAAGTGATCAACTATCCAGATTATCATTATAATAATGGGGTCTCAAAGCACCAGAGCACTAATTCGTGGTACAAACCTACTATCAGAGTGTTTAAGAACATACGCAACAACCTTGTTGATAAACAAGCTATTACAAAGAAAGAAGCTCCATCATATTTCATCGAGTGTTTACTATATAATGTGCCCAACAATCTGTTTGGAACTAATCATTACAATACAACATATAACATCTTAGATTACATTGGGAAATCAAGAAATAATGGTCTAATAGAGAAGTTTAGATGTCAGCATGATCTCTATGACTTATTCGGTACTGGTAATACTCAGTGGAACCTTATCGACGCAAAGAAGTTCATTAATGAAGCAATAGGGTTTTGGAATGATTGGAGCTAGCAAACACCCATACGCTACAGACTCAAATGAAAGGAAAAATGTTCTGTTTATTTTAGCTATACTCAGCGTTATCATCTGCTATGGGATATACTACATTCTTGAACATAAGACAATCGAAGTATCCTATTGGATATCCATACCCTCAGTATTCGGAGTATTCGGTTTTCTCTATTTAATCTTTAATGAGTGGTTATGGCGAATTAGCTTTATGCATAAGATTAAACTGGTTAGAGTTCCTGTTATATCTGGTGAATGGACCGGAACCTTGAAGTCTTCATATGACAACTTCCAAGCCAATAAAAATATTCGGATTATTGTATATCAAACTTGGACTGAAATTTTGATAGTATTAGAAATATAGTCATTCTGCTTCGATTTTTACAAGTAATCCGCATTGCTATACGTTAACTTATGAATATGTCAATAATCCAATACCTGCTGCGTTACATACTATGCATATGCACATAGGTACTACTACTCTGGAAAAGAATGAGAAATCAAATGAGATGGTTGGATGTTATTACTCCGGCAGAGATAGAAATAATGTTGGCGATATTGCTATCTCAAAACAGTCACGACTTACTTGATGTATAGTTGATACTGATAATGTATAACCAAAAGAGGAAGTATGATTGATTCAATCAATAAAATCAAGGGCTATGGGATATATAACAATTATTTATCGTCCATTCCGGTTCTGCAGTTGAAGAAGTATAATCTTGTCTACGGATGGAATGCTACAGGGAAATCAACTTTAGCAAAGTTGCTTAAGGAAATCTCACTTGGCGCTGTAGATAGTAGTTCAGAATTTTCATTAACCATTGACTCAGTTGAAATTAACAACGCTAATTACATCGACCACAAACCACTGGCAAGGGTTTTTGATGATGAGTTCGTAAAATCCAACATTAGGTGGGATGAATGCTCAACCAATTTAATCTTTTATATCGGGAAAGACAGTATTGATCTTCAAGAAGAACTGAAGATAAAGGAGGATCTACTGATATCCTTGGATAGCAAAATCAAGCATAACAAGTTGGAATCCGAAAGCCTAAGCATACAAGTCGATAAGCTACTGATAAATAAATCAAAGGACATCAAAGAACTTCTTAGGAATGAAAACAAAGATATTTTTCAGAACTACAATAAAAGTCATTTGAAGGATACAATTATTGCGATAAGTACTGAGTTAGATACAAATCAAAGCGCTCATTACTTAACTGAAAATGACTTCAAAATTGCCAAAGAAATGACAAATCAGCATGTTAAACCCAAGTTGGCGAATATCCCAGATTTGAATCTACTCACTGTAAAAGACTATGATGAGATGTTAAACATATGTAACGAAACTGTGATTTCAAAGACTATTAATGACTTAATGGAAGATAATGTACTGAATTTATGGGTCAAAGAAGGCCTGTTCTTACACAAAGGCAAGACTATATGTCAGTTTTGCGGGAATACAATTGATCAAACACGTCTTAATGAATTAGAGGGCCATTTTAGTGATAGCTACATAGATATAACTAATCGCATTGATTTAAACTTAATAAAACTACAGTTGTACATAAATGAAAATCTTCAGTCTCGTTATAGTGAGTTATACTCAGATTTACAAGGTGATTATCTAACTGCTTATACTGATTTATCAACACACTATCAAGGCTACTTAAATATAATCAACGAATTGAAGGGTCTTCTTGAAACCAAAAAATCGAATGTGTTTAGTTCGCCAAATTTTACGCCAGGGAAGTATGATGATCCAAAGATAGAGCAACTAAGAAGCGACTTAAAAAAATGCAATTTGATTGTGGATAAACATAATACGAAATCAGATAATTTTACGGCGGAAATCATTGGATATAAAGCAAAGATAGAGAAGCACATAGTCAATCGATTGTACCCAGATTATAAGAAGTTAGTAACTCGACAATCCTCTCTTAATCATGAGATTGAAGAGTCAGAACCCACGTTTAAAAGCTTAACAGATAGAATTCAAGAGATTAAGATAAAAATATCGGATAGCAAACTTGCTATGGACACTTTCAATAAGCACCTTCAGAGTTTCTTAGGAAGAGATGATATAAGGCTAGTTCCAAAGGATGATGTAAGCTATACAATAAATAGAAATAACGGTCTTGCTCAGAGACTAAGTGAGGGCGAAAGAAGCGCAATAGCATTCATTTACTTTATTCTTACACTTTCCGACAAGGATACCCGGATAGAAGATACGATTATAGTCATTGACGATCCTGTTTCAAGCTTGGATTCGAATTACTTATACCATGCATTCTCATATATGGTTGATAACATAGATAATGCTCAGCAGATACTTATTTTCACTCACAATTACAAGTTTCTTAATATGGTTAAAATGTGGATGAAACGTCAGAAAAAAGTAGATCCCCAAAAGATAAAAGAGGCTGAGAAAAATTATCAATTCTTGATGATTAAAAACCACATAGTCGATGGCGCAAGAAACGCAAGTATTGCGCCGATGGATAGATTATTAGCTGATTACGAATCTGAGTATCAATTTCTTTTTAAACTGCTACATCAGTTTGCGAACAGCAGCGATACAGAATTAGATGAATGCTACTTTTATCCAAATATTGCAAGACGTTATTTAGAGACTTTTCTAAATTTCCGCATCCCAAACAATAAAGATCTGTATAGCAAAATGGAAAAACTTATCAAAGACTCAGAGAAACGTATGAGACTTTATAGGTTTGTTAATGACTTTTCCCATGACAGAAAAGCCGATGCACTAACAGATTTTGATACAAGCTGCCTAGAAAACTCGAAAAAAATCATCAAAGAATTGCTTGATGAAGTAAGGAAGATTGACACAGAACATTTTAATGGATTAACTAACATAGCCTCCATTTAGTAGCAACTCTAGTTTAATAAACTTCGGTCGTCGTCCTACATTTCCAATGAAAGGGTGGGAACGGAGTATGCGCTCCGGAGACACCGATTGGGTTCATCTCTGAGTCGTATTCGATCTGAACGTC
>JAVEPM010000169.1:0-4375 GCA_034008115.1 Methanolobus sp. | reverse complement strand
TCAATAAGAATGCAACCAAAACAAGCTTTTCCTGAATATATAAAAATAAGATTGATATTAATTATGTTTGAAAAACGCTATCATGCAAAATTGTTCAAAATGGAATTATACCTGCGGAATGTGAGCTCTAGCATCAATTCTCTAATTCCGGAACAAATGAGGTGAACATCTAAAATATTCACTTTTTGTAGCAAGAGTGATGTACAAATTCCCGGAAAAGGTTTTCAATACACTTATAAAAAAGACAGAAATTCTTGATATATTCATTGAAGTGGTGACGTTTAATAGACTTATAAAGACTTTATAAAATGGTTCATGTTCAATTTCAGGCCCTCTTGGCTAAAAAAATAAATATTTGGTGAGTGAGGAGAGTAAGCTCCCTTCTGTTAATGCAATATATTTATCCTGCATGGTAGGATTATACGCTCCTAAGAGCTGCATTGACGGCATTCGGCTACGCGTCCACAAACTTCGGGAATGGTCCAAACAACCATTGCCCCCTACTCCTGACTTGCACCCACGAGGATTCGCCGTTCCATCCGCAAACCATGTGACCTCAGCTTTTTAGCATCACAGCATTAACATGGTACGGTATCGTTTCTGTGCCAGCATGCAGAAAACTGCATGAGTTGCAAAGCAACTGCCCAAGCTCTCGCCTGATACTCTTTACAAGTATTCGTGTGTTTAGAAGGTGGGGAGACTTTCCTCAGGTCAAATGACCCGGCGACCGTCCTTCCTCTCTCACTCAGTAACTGGATATCATGTCATATATACCTTATGATAAACAAGACAACTGTTCCACACTATTACTTTCAGGAGGAATTATAATTATATGGTGTTGTTTAAAATAAAACCCCTGCTCAAAATTATTACATACAAACCACAACATTTATTAGCTATACAATAAACCAATTAAATGGTTGGTATGAAATATAGCAGATACCTTATAGCAGGTATCATTTTGGTAACAGTACTATTGTTATTCGTTTTCTCAGGAGCATTTTCTGAAAACAAAACTGAGTTGTTTAAAAGCAATGGTTTCGATGTGGCAGAGGATGGATACAATATATTACTGTTAGGGATAGGCTTACCCCTACTGCTGGCAATTATTTTTGTTTTTATCAGAAGGAAAAGAGACCGAAACAAGAGTAAGATGTAATTAAAATTTTAGTACGCTACGCCACGGTTTGGCAGGAAATCTAGTTTTGATGTTTATCAATTACTAACCGACAATTTTATTGTCTATAAAAACCTACCATTAAATGGGAGATAAAATGACTGTTAAAATTAACAAGATAGTTGTAGCCACAGACGGTTCTGAGAACTCAAAAAATGCTGTTGAATGGGGTGTAGCGATGGCAAAAGTCAATAACGCCGAGCTTACTGCTGTTTATGTTATACCTGATTCCGGTGCCACTCTTGCCATGCGTGGTGAAATGTGGGCAAAAGGTCTTAGAGATCATCTGCATGAAGAAGGCAATAAAGCTGTCAAATATGTTATAGATGCCGGGGAAAAGGAAGGCGTCAAGGTGGGTGCAAAGATCATAGAGAATAAAAGCTCTGCAGATGGTATCACAGATTTTGCCAGGGAAAATGATGCAGACATTATAATTATTGGAACTAAAGGGAAAACCGGGCTGGAACACATCATGCTTGGAAGCGTTGCAGAGAATGTTGTACGTTATTCAAAGAAAAAAGTACTTGTAGTACCATAATAAAATAAAATAAAATAAAATAAAATAAAATAAAATATTTTTTCTTGATTTACAGAAGGAAATAAATTTTATTGTTCCTTCAGTAATCATTACTTGCGTGATTTCAAATCCGGTCATAAATTCTTTTTTCAAAGAGCTGAATATTTTCAGCTTGAAAGAAAATAGAAACTTGATAATCTAAGGAATAGTGAATTAAAGAATAAAATACTAGATTAGCATTTATATTAATCTACAAATTTGATTCCCACATCCTTCATTTTATTGCGTATGGCTATATTGACAAGAAGTGGAGTGATAGCTTCCATCATGGAAGAGGTTTCAAGAGGTCCTACATCCAGTGGCCGCATTCCGGGAATATCTTTTATAAGATCAAAGACGAGATTCTTTGAACTCATACTGTTCCCGCATACGCCTATGTCGTAATCAAGTTCCATTTCAATATTTGCAAGCTTGGCCGCAGGGACATTATGGAATGCAGATACAAGTTCAGTTCCAGCCGGCAAAAGAGAGGCGATTTCCTCTGCAGCACTTCCGGCAGGAGGATTTACATAACAGAAGTAGTCTGTCTTGTAGTCTTCTCTTGAATCTGCCATTATCTGGAGAGTTTTTGCATCTGGAACAATAACACATTGATCTTTTTCCATTGGCACAACCACTGATATAATAACCTTATTGGCAAGTGTTTTTTTAATCTGCTCTATCATGGAAGGTATCTGGGCGTATCTGATAGCAAGAACCACAACATCAGCTTCTGATGCTGCTTTTATATTTATTTCACCTGTTATGTCTGCCTCATAACCATGATCTTTTAATATGCTAACATATTCAGCTGCTCTGGTTCGGGCTTTTTCCAGTTCTCTTGAACCTATGCTTATCTGGTGCTTCTGTCCCCATCTAAGAGCAAGACCTTTCCCTATTTTACCTGTACCGCCAATTATTGCAATCTTCATGATTATCCCATCAATAAACTATATACTATTTATTAGATTCCTAAAAAGAAAGTATCTATATGACCTGTTGCCTCAGGCCATATAAATGCTGCTTGATTTAAATATTGTTGGGTACGGTCAGATCCATCCACGATCTTTCATTGCAACAACGACACGGTCAATTGCAACTGTGTATGCTGCTGTTCTCATGTCAATGTTATATTTCTGTGATGCCTCATGCACTGCTTTGTATGCCTCGGTCATTTTCCTGTCCAGACGGGTGTGGACACGGACCTCGCTCCAATAATACATGTATAAGTTCTGTACCATCTCAAAATATGATACTGTTACTCCACCTGCATTGCACAGGAAATCAGGAATGACATGTACACCATTTTCAAATAGTATCTCATCTGCATCAGGTGTTGTCGGACCATTGGCAAGTTCCGCAACTATCCTGGCCTTGATCTTGTGAGCATTCTTCTCTGTGATCACATGTTCAAGAGCTGCAGGAATCAATACATCAACTTCAAGTTCCAGGATGTCTTCATTGCTGATCGCTGTACTGTTTGGAAGACCTGTAACAGATCCTGTCTCCATCTTGTGCTGTCGTGCGGCCTCCGGGTCAATTCCATCCACCATGTTCATGATGCCACCCTTGCTGTCACTGACAGCTACTATCCTGCATCCAAAGAGTTCTTTTGCCAGTTTTGCTGCGTAATACCCGGCGTTCCCGTATCCCTGAACAACCATCTTTGCATGCTCAAGATCGATGCCCAGCGTATTAGCCGCCTCACGGATAGTATAAAGGCCCCCTCTTGCTGTTGCATCACCTCTTCCAAGTGAACCGCCCATTGTCAGGGGCTTGCCTGTGACAACTCCAAATTCATTGAATGAAGAGATTTTTGAGAACTCGTCAGCCATCCATGCCATGATCTGTGGGTTAGTGTAAACATCAGGCGCAGGCACGTCTTTTCTCGGACCAATTATCGGGGCGATGCTGGCTATGTATTTGCGGCTGAGACGTTCAAGTTCCCCATCTGACATTTCCTTTGGGTTACATACCACTCCACCTTTAGCACCACCAAGTGGAATGTCTACCACTGCGCACTTCCAGGTCATCCATGCAGCAAGTGCTCTTACAGTATTGATATCTTCTTCAGGGTGGAATCTGATACCACCTTTTGTAGGGCCCCTTGCGTCATTGTACTGTATTCTGAAGCCTTCAAACACTCTGATTGTTCCATCATCCATGGTAACAGGAAGTGTTACACGCATTTCACGCATTGGATGCTTTAGCATTTCGTGAACATTTTCATCCAGGTCAAGAATAGCTGCACATTTTGCTAACTGTTTTCTTGAATTTTCAAATGGGTTTTCTAAGGACATTGATATACCTCTTTGCATACGTTATATAAGCTGGAATATGATGGCTAAATAGCTTCTTTATAATATAATACCATTTCTGTTTGATCACTAAATGTTCCAATAAGCAAAGAAGTCATATAGCTATATTTCTATTTGGTATTGTTAATAAATCATAGTTCTATATGATAAGCACGTATATACTTTATGAACTGTCCCGAATGTAAGAGTTCCAGTCATAAAAAGAATGGTATGGCTGCTGGCCGCCAGCGCTACAAATGTCATGATTGCGGATATAACTATTCAGTGCAGCTAAAATCAACTGCCAGCCCCGATTCTGTTAAACGACAGGCTTTACAACTTTAT
>JAVEPM010000168.1:0-4440 GCA_034008115.1 Methanolobus sp. | reverse complement strand
ATCCTTCACCGTTAAATATTCTGTAACAGATGAAATATTCTTACTCTGATACATTTTCTTACCAAGAACTTCGACATCTGGTGCTCTTAACACCTTGAATGAGCTTTCTAACTCACCTGAAGCATTTCTTAATAGATCATCAATTTCTTCAAACTTTCCGCAAAGCTTTTTTTGAACTTCAAGATATTTGGCAAATTCCTGAAATAATGAAGTCGCAGCTCTTCCATCAATATTTCGGTTCTCATTGTTTGCAGCTATCCAGATATGTAGATATTTCTGAAATTCCCAACTACGCTCATGTAAAGGCTTTATGCCATTAAATGCTTTGTGTTCATTTGGAAGTTGTATATCAATATGGCTTAAATCATTTTCGGAACTGAAAAAAATTGTAGATGGAGAGGTTGCACCTATCATCTCTCCTTTGGTCTTGAATTTTAAAATATAAATACATTGCATCCTGTCAAAATTATATTCAGTGGCATCGTTGTCCAGGAAAGTTTTAAGCGTTTTATATAGTTGTCGGTGCCCACCCTTAAGTTTTTCTAAATCCTCATGCTTATCCCACTTAATAATTTCGATTTTATTCCGCCATTTTTCAAAAGTGAAAAATATTTCTGCCACATCAAGACTGTCAGAAACAATCTTCTGGTATGCAGCCAGGGCATTTTTACCATGTTCTGCTACTTCTGCAAAGGCAGTTTTCACTAATGCAATTCGTGCAAATGGCGAAGGGATTGATGTTGGTTGATGCAGCGATTTCTTGTTTGAGCTTTTTATAGCTGCAATCTGCTTATCATCGTACATACGAGATTCATCCCAATGTTTGAGGCTATTAGACAAATCGTGTTGCTCGTTTTCGTCTTGCAATCTGAAAGTGAACGTATTATCAGGCATAACTTTCAATTTTTATAGTTAATTAATCTTTCTGATACCCTGTAGAAAAGTTCAATAAAACATTCATCATTATTAAGGGACTTATCAACCTTTCTGATTTGAGCATTGAGTTCATCATCTACTCTTGCCCAGTTTTTATAAGGAAACTCTTTAATTTTTGAAACACTTAAATCTCCCTTTATGTAATTATTGCAGTTTGTTGACATTAAATTGAATGGTGCAAATTTTCGTTCTTGTTTTTCCATTTCCAATAGCCATTCAAGATATTTGGACTGAATTGATTCCAGTTTCTTAATTATATCTTCCTGGCGAAACTCACCAGTGAATCTTTTTCTGGCATAAGGCTGGTGTTTGTGTTCTTTTTTAAATGTATCGTTGCTTTCAATCAATTCAACAACCAACGCATCCTTTCCATCAATATCTCTTTGTACAACTGAATACCCCATATATTTAGAGAAAAGCAAAAATCTGGAAAGCGGGTTTATGATAAGTCGCTTAGTTTCGTCTGCAAGACTACTAAAATTAAATTCCTTCAAATTAGAATTTATCGCAAACTCTTTATAAGTCGTCTGTTGGATGTTGTCGTTCTCTCTTAAAAAGTTTTTGCTTGCCTTTAAAGGATTTACAAAGTCAAGTATGGCGAGAGCACCTGCCAATTCAACAAAATGAGCGTCATTTTTTTGAGCATCGCCTCCCTTATTATGTTCGTAAGTTGAAGTAAGTCTGTCAGCAATGTAATATAAAGTGTCAATTTTTTTGTCTTCAGTTTTATAGTATGATAAAGCTGCTCTTGTTTTATCTATAAAGGTGTCAGAATCTACCTGACTCTCTTCTTTTGCAGGGCCTACGATAAAATAAGGCAATACGGAAATTGCACCAATAGGGGCCTTACCAATCCCCAATTTGGCAGGTTATTGCCGTCAGCATCTTTTACATTTGCTGTTTGCAGTATCTTTCGCAACAAAGGGAAACCACTTGCCCCGGTACCACCAAATATTGAACTTATAATAAATATTTTATCACCATTTTTAAAGTCATTGGCAAATTTTTTAAAAACATTGCTGTCATCGAATTGATTCAATACCACACTACCAATATTTGGATTGCCTTGAAATCCTTCAGTCATATCTAAGCCTAAAGTCTTGCTTGAAAATAGCATATCAACAAGGGCTTTGTTTTCATTTGTCATCGTTCTTTTCCCAATGAACTCATCAAATTTTTGAGTGTTGTCTTTAAGTTGCAAATACAATCCCCCATCAAGCAAGGATATCTTTGTCTTGAAAAACATGTTCTTTCCGTTTGCACCAACAGACCTATTAACTGCAATATAATCCTCGATTATTAATTTTGTCCTTGACAAGTCCTTGTTTGACATATCGCGGTCTATGATTATTGGGACAATGGTATCAACACCACAATCCACCCCTGCAGCAAGTAGCATTGTAAGTGACTTAAGCACTCTTGCTCCAGTGCCGCCTATTCCGAATACATATAGTTTACTCATAATATCAATTTTTTCGATTTTTCAATACTTTTAAAATAATGGTGAATGTTTACAGTTTCGGCTCCACCATTTAAACACCAGACTCCATCCAATGAAAAAGAGAGTAGAGACAAAAAGGTTGCTTAATCCGAATAGCCAACAATCACTCGTAAAAATATGCTGAGCAATGATATTCCCCTGTTCATCCCTGTTGTACATCAAACAATCTCCAATATTTCCATTGAGAAAGTCATTGACTGTCCAGCCATAAGCAATAAAAAAGTTTATGATACCTGCTATTAAAAGTATGATAAGCCAATTCCACCATCTGTTCGATCTGGGGTGGTTAAAAAAATAAAGAGGCAAGTAATAGTATGCCAATACAAAAACTAGAGATACTCCGGCAGTTATCAACCCAATTGAGTTAAATAAATTCTTACCATCAAATACTTGCGATACACAGTTGTACCCCCAAAGGTGTTCTGCTAAGTTTTGCCCGAACAAAGATTCGAACCCACAATAAATGTTTCCCAAAAAATCTTCCATATTACTTAATGTTAATTGTTATTTCAGTGTAGTTGATATTGTTAAAAGTAAAAGCCTCATAAACACCATTTATTTGATACCTTATCCCATAAGTTTTTCCTTGGATTACATTTAAACCTTCATTGTCATTTACGTCTTCTACCCATTGGGGTATTTGACTTTTTAACAGAATAGTTACATTCCCTTTATGAACATTATCTGCCGTAAATTCAAATGTATGGGTGTAACCATGTGGATTACTAACCGCATTCTTAATATTGAACTGATAGTTTGAATTGCTTGATTTGTAATTACTCGGGTTAAGTAAATAATCATTATTAAGTAAAAACCCGGATAGATCTGCATCAACTGAGAATTTTACTTTGCCAGTACGTTTATCTCTTTTGAGATTGGTTATCTCTTTTAGGGGATTTGATCTATCTAAATTAAAATTCCCAGAACCCATTTTAACTGCGTAATTAACCTTTCTGTTGCCTTTAGAGATTGCAAAGATATTTGGGTCATTGCTCGATCTAACATTTGTAATTAAAACACTATCAACAAGTTTTTTAATTTTAGCCAAATCACCTATAAGCCATACATAATAAGGTAACTCTTCTCGAATATTCACAATAGGTCTGTCATTACGGTCGAAGAAAGTACCATTGAATTGAGATAATAGCTGATAAACAACAACTGCAGCTTTTGGATTGCTTCTAGAATAATTTGAAAAAGCATGCTTAATCCCGTTATATTGGTCAACAATATAATTACTCGCATCTCTTCTCCTTCCAGGGGAGAAAATTCCATCAGTGATAAAAATGGATATTGAATTATGATCTTTTACTTTAAGTATAGTATCGAGTAATTGAAAAATATGCGTCTCACCACGGTTTCCGCCCATTTGCCTGAAGGAATTTGCGTCCAATCTGGACGTAAAATTAGTAAGATCACTACCAAGCGGTATTATTTGGCTATTTATATAATACAAGTTGATATCATTGCTGTACTTAATGGAAATATCAGTCAAATAGGAAGTTATAAAAGAAGTAAACTCATTACCTCGGTTGACAAAACCATCCATACTCCCAGAATTCTCAATGTAAACATTAACAGTTGGTTTTATTGTTTCAACTTTAATGGCATCTTTTAGTGCTATTTCTTCATTTGTCTTTTTACCACTATTTCCACATGATGCAAGTAATATAATTACTGCAAACAAATACAGAGTTTGAATTACTTTACTCATTTGCTTTATATTTAGATTTAAATAGTTGCTATTCCGCTTGTGTGTAGGTTGAATTGCACTCTTTGGCAAGTTTTGGTCTGTGTGTCGGCTCGTGCGACTTGCCAATGTGTGCAATGTGTGCCGGCTTCTATAAAACAAAAAATGTGGGTCGGCCAAAAATAAAACTTTATTGGGTCGGCTGGTGTGGTCAGCAGCCAGTCCGATTTGATTTTCTTCTTTGTCTTTGTATGTCGTCTTGTCAATTTTCATGTCGCTGTCTTTTTTTTAGGCTTGCTTGTAACGGTTCGCG
>JAVEPM010000167.1:0-4451 GCA_034008115.1 Methanolobus sp. | reverse complement strand
TGCATATGTTTTAAAAATTTCAACCTGAAATCATACCAGCATGGCTATACAGACCAAGATAATGTCAAGTTTCCACCGACTTTATGGACAGACACTATCTAGTGTCAGAAAGAAAACTACCTATGTTGAAATTCGAATTTCAGGGTTTGCTTTCAAACACAAAATACATAGATAAGGAGCACCATACAAAGCTTTTATCTGATTACGAGGAGGTGCGGAAGATGTTGATTTCAATGATCAACAATCCTGAAAAATTCTGCAAGTAGTAAACCCCACTCACTACTCAACTCTCATCGCCTTTTATAGAAAATTGAGAGGTGAGAATGTTGTGCTTTACCAAAATGCTCAATTCTATCTTACTCACTACTCACCTCTCATCACTTCTCTCTAAACTCATGAAACAACTCCTCGACACCACCCTCTCATTTTTCTCCATCGTCATTCTCTCTCCACTTTTCATCATCGTGGCAATCCTTATTAAACTCACCATGCCCGGGCCGGTAATTTTTAGTCAGGTGAGAATTGGGAAGCATGGCAAGCCCTTTTGGATTTTCAAATTCCGATCGATGAAGGTGAATGAGTCCGAAGATTCGATAACCCTGGCCTCCGATAGCCGTATTACACCCTTTGGTAAATTTCTCCGCACAAGTAAGATTGATGAATTGCCACAACTGTGGAATATTCTGAAGGGAGATATGAGTTTTGTGGGTTTCCGTCCTGATGTTCCGGGCTACCATGATGCGCTTACAGGTGATGACCGAAAGCTGTTAACCATCAAACCCGGCCTCTCCGGAGCCGATTCGCTTGCCTATCCTGATGAAGAAAAAATTTTGGCACAGGTAGAGGATCCACAAAAGTTTTATAATGAGAAGCTATTTCCTGATAAGGTAAGGATCAACAGGGAATACGTCAGCAGCCGCTCGTTCTTACTTGATATCAGGATCATACTTTTTACCCTCCTGCGCCGGAAACTTAATGATGAAAAGTTTAAACCCCGTTTTGTCTGATTTCCAAATCTTCAAATGGTTGTTTTTGTTTGTAAATCTTTCCTCAAAATTTTCCGAAACTAAAAATCCCCGCCCCCCATCACTCACTCTTTTCGTCTCCCCGTCCCTAAGTCTTTCCGTGACCCGTCCTGATTTTTGTTTACAGATTTTAGTTGACAACTTGTTTTCGTTTATTGTATTGTTCTGTCTGCTAATTTATTTTCTTAAAAACCTTAGCCTGTTTTCTAAATTTTAAGTTAGTAAAATATTATATTTTTGCTCCGCAAAGAAATAGACAATTTTATTTTGTCAGCCCTCTATTATTCGCGTAGTAGAGGGTATTTCTTTTTTTGATGAATTTCACAAAATAGAACAGCTAAACAAATTTTGTTAAAGGCCTGCTGTTTTTTGTAAAACTTGTCAGCTGCTCTCCTTTATTTATGCCTGAGTTTGAGTAAACATTAAACCATTTCCATTCAGGCCATTTGCTGTCCAGAAAGGCTGTAAACTTCTTCAAGTCATTAACCCTGTACTTTATGCAGTATGCACTTCCATCCGGATTATTCCTGATCTTTGCTATTACTTTGTACTTCTTCGACATAGATATTTCTATTTCTTTGCACCATCCATCAAAAACAAAAAACAAGGGTTTTGGCAAAAAAAATGTTATGCTGGCTCTTGCCAACCAATCAATTCCCTTGGTGCTTAAACTTCGATTTCTTCTTCTTTTTCTTTCGGTTTATAGTAATTTTTCCAAAGCCGTTGTAGCTTTCCTTGCATAGTGTGTGCCTGGGCAGGTGTTAACATTTCGATGCTGCTGTGGGGGCGTTCAGTGTTGTAAATGTCAATAATCAGCCCAACCTGCTTTGATACTTCTTGCTTGGTTTTGAATTTCATCTCATTTAACCATTCTTGTTTTAAAATTCCATTTATTCGCTCTGCAATGGCATTCTCGAGCGGATCGCCACTTTCGGTCATACTAATTTGAAAGCCGTTTTTCGTTAAGATTTCTACATACTTGTGACTACAATATTGAACACCTCTATCAGAGTGATGGTAAACATCTCTGATACCGGCAGGCAATTGTCTCAAAGCCATATACAATGCTGTGAGGGCATGTTCTGCTTCAAGGCTCTGGCCAACACTCCACCCTATCACTTTTCTTGAATAGGCATCGGTGATCAGAAATAGATAAACAAAGCCCAGGGCAGTTTCAATGTAGGTGATATCGCTTACCCACAACTGATGCGGTCTATCGGGAACAAAATCCTTGATCAGATTAGGGTATTTGTGCAACCAATGACTAGAAAATGTAGTTATGGCTCGGTAGCGTTTGCGGCGAACCAACAAGTTGTGATCCCGTAGGAAATCAAAGAACTTATCACGTCCCATTTGCAATTCTAATGGAAGCCGGGGCAGAATCTTGAATAACAGTTTGCGACCACCCAGCTTGGGCATCAACTTTCTTTCCTTGGCTATCATTTGCAAGAGTATTTCTTCTTTTGCCATTTCTTTGTAATTGTATTTTATCCGCTGATAGTAAGCTTGCCTACTCTTACCAAACAGTCCGCACAAAGTGTCAGCATCTTTTTCAGGTTGCTCTGTGCGCAGTTCCGTTACCGCTTGGCTCCAGGCTTTTTTCTAATGGTGATGTTTAAGTCACGTTCGGCTATTTCTATCACCTTGTTTAGTGCCTGTGTACGCAATTTCTCGTAGTCTAAACTCTCTCTGAGATCTCGGACTTCAGCTTCCAATTCGAACTCTCTTTGCGTTTTTTCTTTTTCTTTCGACATAATTCTTTGAAGTTTTAATTGGCTTTCATCCGGCGTTTTCATGCCAAATTTAATCATCCAATTTGAAATACAATTGTTCCCGCCAAAGCCATATTTCTTTTTCAATTCTTTTTGGCTAATGTCGGTTTCAACATACTCTGTAACGACCTTCAATTTGAATTCGTCCGTGTAATGATTTACTTTTCTCATCATAATCCTGAAATGTGTTTAGTTTTAGTGTAAACTTATTTCAGGACAAGTCACCGTTCTTTCGTTCTTTCGTTCCTTCGTTTCTTCGTGTCTCTAAGTCCCTTCGTCTCTAAGTCTCCCCGTTCTTTCGTTCCTTCGTCCAAGTCTCCTTCACCATGTTCTCAAGATACCAAACTTTTCTTATAACAACTCTTTTGGTCTATCTGGCTTTGTTAGCATGGCTATCTCTGACTCCAGCCTCATATTTTTCAAGTAGTCTGGTGTCGTTTCCGGGAGCAGATAAAATCGTTCACGTAATCATTTATCTATTTTTGGGATTCCTGTTATTTCTTTTCATTAATGATATCACCCAAAAAACGAGGTTCAAGACTTATCTCATCGTTTTTACTCTGGCTTCAGCGTATGGTGTATTGATGGAGCTTCTACAGTTGTGGATCAGAAGTTCTTTGCGAAGTTTTGAATTCGCCGACATTGCCGCCAATTGTGCCGGCGTAGCAATGGGAATTCTTGCAGGCTATTTTATTTCATCGGTGACACTAGAGAGGAACGCGGATCCGCCGGTGGTCGGACAGGTGACCCCAAAAAAAAACGGGGCAGGCACAGATTAAGCGGATGGTCGCGGATGAGAAACAATTTTCGTTCCCGATAAAAATAGAACGCGGATCCGCCGGTGGTCGGACAGGTGACACCGATAAAACGGATAACCGCAGATAAAAAAACGTGTCCCCATAAAAACAGAACGCGGATGACGCGGATGTTGCGGATGACCACTGATAAAAAATCCGTGTAAATCTGTCCAATCCGTGTCATCTGTGTCCATACGAATGAAGAACACGGATCCGCCGGTGGTCGGACAGGTGACGCCCAAAAAAGCGGGGCAGGCGCGGATGTTGCGGATGACCACTGATAAAAAATCCGTGTAAATCTGTCCAATCCGTGTCATCAGTGTTCCTATGAATGAAGAACGCGGATCCGCCGGTGGTCGGACAAGTTACGGATCCGCCGGTGGTCGGACAGGTGACGCCGATACGTGTTCCCCTATTTTTCGCCAAATGATATTAGAATTGCTTGTTTTGAATTATTTGATATTTTTGTGAACTAAACATTAGAAAATTTACAATGTCTGGTTCACAAATTCAAAAGGCGGATGTTTTGTTCAGCATCTATCAGAGTTCCGCAACGGTATTCAGGCTGATGGATATTGCACTGTTAACGGGCATAACAAACCGTCAGTTGCTTGCTGCCAGCTTGAATTATTATGTCAGAATCGGGAAGTTGCAAAATCCTCGCAAAGGAATTTACTCAAAAGCAAATTATTCGTCCGAAGAACTCGCATGTAAACTTTTTGCCCCATCGTACATTTCTCGTGAATATGTATTGCAAAAAGCCGGAGTGATTTTTCAATATGATGCTGCCATTACCTCGGTCAGTTATCTTAGCAGAAGCATCGAGAGAGGTGAGGAGACTGGGAGACGAAGAGAGG
>JAVEPM010000166.1:0-4464 GCA_034008115.1 Methanolobus sp. | reverse complement strand
CGACGCTCGATCTCATCCCTAATATGCTTCGTCCCCTCAGAGGTAAAAGGGATCGAAAATGGTTGTCCTTTCCTGTCAATAAGATTACCTGTTGAAAAATCAATTCTTAAGTTCCTTATGCTTTCGAGGAAATTGGGTCTTTGATTTACAGCGTTCCAGCGTTTGAGATTGGTGATCAGGTATGAGTATGCGAAATCATCATCTATAGTGCTTATACGGTGCCCAAAGGTACTTACATACACTGGTTGTGCAAGATATTTATCTACAAAACTCTGTATTGTCCCGCAGAAATTGGGATGTTCAAATAGAACTGAGCCCTGTTTACCTAATCTCTCCTTTATCAGGTCTATAGCGACATTAGTATGAGTCAGCACACATATTCCTGACCCATCTTCAAACGGCAAGAACTTAGTTAGTATGTATAGCTTCGCTACCAATGCTGTAGTTTTCCCACTACCAGGACATGCGATCACATCTTTACTCTCTATGCAGCGAATAAACTCTCTACTTTGTTCGTCGAAATGCTCTCCAGTTTTTAGTAGTAAGGATTCCGCTTCTTCTACATATACCTGTATATTAGCTTCAGAAATGGGGATAGCCATCAATCGATACCACAAGCAAACTTTATTGCTTCAATGATGTATGATAGCTCTGGATCACTTATCATTTTTTGACGATAAGACTCTCTAATTCTACTATTAAGCTCTGGAGTTTTAAATGGAGTCAGCAAGATCTCAACCAAATTCTGCGCAGTAAGTGCCTTTGATAGACTGTTGTCACCATAGAACACTTTTGTTATTGATGTCGCGTCTTGATCATTTTGAGGAATTGTCCGGGAGTTATTGCTTTGACTCTTAGCTTTTACCATTGCTCTGAGAAAGCGCTTTTTAAGACAGCTTTTTGCTAAAGAGTATTCTAAAGTCCATTCGTTCTTTTTTGAACAGAATATGTTTTGATTTAGTTCAGATAGATCATCTCGTTTAGATAGCATATACTCCTTGAATTTTGGGTAATGACGAGCTTCCAAGACAGTTTTGTTATCAGTAGTAAGTGTATTGACATCAAAGCCTGAGAAACGCTCTGCAACTTTTCTTTTGAAATCATTTAGATCAGTTGATACTATAAAATCATCATCACCCAAGTCATAAGCATAGATTTTCTTTTTTTTGTCTCTATCATTTAAAAATTCGAATGTCGGGATATCGCCATCGTAAACTAAAGACACTTTCATGTTTATCTCTGATTGCCCTTCCTTAGGCTCAAATATCTTGGCATAACGCATTAAAGCAGTACTGCCAACATTAACAATCGAAACACTATACGAATGTAAGGGTCTTCCTAATACAATCTCAGCAATGGCTGGAACAAGAAGATTTTCGGAATCTCCCTCAACTATTATTACACCTTTACAGAAAAAGAGATTGGCTTTTGTATATTCAAGAAACCTACCAAGGAACTGCTTGTCATCACTTCCAAGATTCGAATAGTTCTTGATAGGAAAGACTGCCTTATCCTTACATATTATTAGGTTATCTAATTTTGTGCTTGCTCCAACCACCGTGCTATGTGTGGTCAGAATGAACTGCATATCTTTGCTCTGCTCAATAGCTCTAAGAACATTCATTTGATAATTAGGATGCAGATGCGCCTCAAGTTCCTCTATTGCAACTAATCTTAAGCACGGCGATTTGTTATCTTCTATCATTATCATTTCTGCCGCCATATACAACAGGTTTAGAACCCCTAAACTGGTTTGATCATGATCGACTGTTAGATTCAGTTGTTGTAATATCTGCCACAGCTTTGTGCCCATAGCAGTGACATTGGGTTCTTTGCACTCCCCTGAGAAGTTATTGAGATACTGTTTAACAGCATTAGTAATCACTTCGCCGGTTGGTAATTGTTCTTGCTCACCTGGTTCCCTAATTGTTGGCTTAAAGAAGTTTTCTATATTGCTCTTAGCTTGCTTGGAAGCACTTACTAAAGTGTGTTCTTCTTTCTGCTCGTCCGTAAGGTTGAATAGTGAGTGGTTCTTCAATAATTGAGCAAATCGTGATCTTTTACCTGCAGACATTTCAACCTCAGCATCTCTAAGCGGTTTGAGGTAAGTTATTCTCAGCCGATTAGCAGCATTACTATCCATCCTCGTTCCGGTATCGTCGGCTCCCGCTCGAATGTCGGAAATAATTTTATTATCATTAGTCCTTTCAGAGTCTAACCAAATTCTCAGTTCATATTCTTTATCTGTATTGAAACCAATCCATTCCAGAAACTGACCAGCTTCTGCGTCACTAAAACCTCTGAAATTACATTCAATCCTAAGTTTTTGTCGATACGACCTGCCATCAAAGTGAAAATCATCTTCATAGATTCTGGGGTATTCGTATGTTTGAGTGTGAAGTATTAGCCTAATAGCATCAATAATGGTCGACTTTCCTGACTCGTTTTCCCCAATTAGAAGATTCAACCCGTTATTGAACTTAACAGATAAATGTGGACTTTCTAAAACAATGGCGTCGTTATCTTGCCCATATTTTCTGAAATTCCATATCTTGAGTTCGGATAAGTACATATTAACCTCCCTGGTAAGAGTTTAAGGTCTAGCCAATAGTAAGACATCATGGTCAGTTTCTCAGGTTTCTATGCCAGAATTGCAAAAGGAAACTCAGACTCCAATTTTTGCCTGACAATAATTGGGTGTTGCTCTTGGTCTGACTTCAAAATAACCGCATTTCTTGCTTCTTGGTGTATTGTATTTATATCGAAGATTTTATAATTCTTTGTTAAATCAATAACTACACTTGATTTTTTATCTTGTGCAGAATCCAATAAACTTGATACATAATAACCTCCATCAACAGGATGATCTGTTGAGAACTCTCCAATTTGACATCCATAACATAAAGTTAGTGTATTAGCACAATTCATGATACTTTCTTCGTAATATTTTCTACACTCATTGGCATTTAAGCTCTGACCAGCAGATTTTGCCAATTTTACCATTTTATGGTCTAGTAATAGGGCAGGGGCTACCACCCGACAACAATCAAGAATTATTAGTTGTTTGTTAGCATAGTTTCTCAGATCTCTTTCATTAATCTCACTTCCTTGAGAAAGCTCCAAAATCGTATCAGAACCATTAGAAAACCCATGTCCACTAAAGAATATCATTAGATAATCAAATCCTCTATATGATTCCAATGCTGACTTCAACCATAGTTTTTGAGTATTTTCTATACAGGAGATTTCCGTGTCATACCAATATCCTCCCAAAGGTGATGTTAGATATGATTTAATATTAACAATATCTTCCTTGACCCCAGCACAGTAATTTTTAGCTCCCGGTTCTCCAGGATATGAGATGATGAATGCATGCTTTTTCATTACTTCTCCTTATCTTGTATTTTATAAGTAGTTAATATAGAAGGTATAAATCGCTCAGATGAACCTGCAATAAATGAAAGGAACAACATATAGAGAGTCCCTGTTGCAGAATAATCGTTTATGAAAGGCAAAATGAATTTTATTCTTACAAGTGTATAAATCAAAACCCCCGCAAATGAGCCTATCACCACTTTAGCTATGCATTCGTATAGATGCGCTTTTTGTCCAGAGTTATAGTCGAAATGCGTATTGCCAAGTCGAAGAATCAATGATACAATTGCACCAATACCGCCAACAACAAATGACAAGAGAATTTCCGTTGTAAATGTCGATAAGTTAATTAGTCTATTGAATGATATTATGCTTATCGCAATACAAAGGATTCCGTAAATGATTAATATGTGAAATGAAGACGTTAGTATCCATAACCTTGATATTTCTAAGTTTCTTTGGCTAATGTACTCTTTAGCTATTTCTATCATTTCTATAGCTTTTTCAAAATCTAACTCTAACATCCTTACAAAAGCTTCCCCAAGCATTCTTTTGTAATTAAGCCTGATTTTTTCGTTATGATGATCTAATGGCTGACATTCAGATAGGGATATGAGATTCTTGATCTTATTAATATCGGTTTTATGACTTTCGATTTCTTGATCAAATTCGTCAGTTGTTTCCCAATCAATGTCTATTTCGTGATCAATAAACACAATATACTTTTCAGAAGATACAATAACTTGCCTTATCGAAGCAGATTGATCCTTCCAACGATCGTGAATGTTAACGTCACTCATAATTACTCCTAAATATTATATATCAAAGTTAAGAGATCTTACAGAGCACTATTATTTCTGGTTTCTCTGTTTCTCAGCATAAAAGATAAATATTTCTGCCAAGCTCTCAATACACTTTTCAACATCAACTCAAGCCTTTATGTATATGCATCGGCCAGTTGTTTTTGTCCCACTTCTCTATGGGGATGAAGTTGCCTTCTGAATCGCAGGGAGGGCCGGGAGGGGGATTGAGGGTGGAGCGATACTCTGTGCTATTCCCGAGGCAGTGGGTCATTTGGTCGTAGATTTC
>JAVEPM010000165.1:0-4504 GCA_034008115.1 Methanolobus sp. | reverse complement strand
CACCCGACGATTTCGTTTTTCTTGATCCTCCATTTAATGCCAAATATATTCATTACGAACACGATGCATTCAACCCCGAAGAATATACTCAACTTGCAGAAGTTATTGCAACGATTCCCTCAAAATGGATGTTATTAATAAAGGAGAGTGATTTTAACAGAGCGTTGTATAAACACACTGAAATCTTTGTGAAAAAAGCCCCTTTAATAGACAATAACGACTTTAATCTCCTAATAATCACAAACTACTCATTATAAAATAAGTTCGTCACGCAGCAGAAAACACTCTTAAAGTCGAGCTGACATTAAACGTCGGACTGTATTATATTCTACGTTTAGAAAAATTATTAATCCCCATTCTCTCTACATGGTTCAATCATAATATTATTGAACTTATTATGTATCTTAGTACGATAGAAAAGATAAACAATCCTATAAAAACAATACTTATGAAAAAATTAATTACGCTGATAGCAATCATTAGTCTCTCGGTTGGCTTACAAGCACAAATAACAATAGCAGAAGCTAGGGCATTGCCCCCAGGAACCATAGTGACGGTAAAAGGGATTGCAATCAATGGATCGGAACTGGGAAACATTCGTTATATGCAAGACGAAACTGCCGGTATTGCAGCCTACTCACCAACCATAAATACGGTGTTGCGTGGCGACTCCATTCTTGTTACTGGAACATTAAAAGATTACAACAATTTGCTTGAAATTGATCCCGTTAGCAGTTTTACCGTTCTATCGAGCAACAATTCGATACCAGAACCGCAAATTATTACCCCCAGCGAAGTGGGCGAAGTGTACGAAGCAGAGTTGGTATCCATTGAAAACGCTTTAATTGCAGGCGCCAATGGAAGTTTCACAGGAAATACCAATTACACAATATCGGCCAACGGCGAAACAACGGTTATTAGAGTTGGGAATGGAAACCCTCTTGTGGGAACATCAATTCCCACAAATGCGTTTACGCTCATTGCCATAGTATCGCAATTCTCTTCGTCGAATCCAAATACGGGGTATCAACTATTGCCACGCGATACCGAGGACATTATCCCCAATGGAGGAATCTCCATCGTTACAGCATTAAAAGCCACCGTCATTGAAACCAACTCAATTACACTTTCGTGGCAAACCGATAGCATTGGCTCAACCGAAATATTTTACGGTCTTACGCCTAATTTGGAACTTGGACACTTAAATTACAACACCCAAGCAATCGACCACCAGATAACCATTCCCACAGAACCTGGAACATTAATCTACGTCAACGCTTTCTCGGTGGATGGAACGGATACAGCCTTTAGTCGAACTAATGTATTTATCTCCAAATCGCTTTCAAGCGGTGAGATAAAAGTCTATTTCAACCAAGAAGTTGATGTGTCGGTAGCAACCGAGTCAAATGCAATTCCCCTAATAAATCAATTTACCGATACCACTATTGCCTATATCAACAGAGCGCAACAAACCATTGATATGATGATGTATGATAACGATTGTAGAGCTATAATTGATGCACTAAATATGGCACACGACCGCGGTGTACAGATTCGCTTTATTACGGATGCTCCCAGTCAAAGTGAAACCCAAGATACAGTCTTGAACAATCTTAATCCCGAAATTGCATTTTTGGCGGGAAATACAGAGGCAATTATGCACAACAAAATTTTGATTTTTGATCGCGACGACGTCAATCAATGTCAAATTATTACTGGATCAACCAATCATACATTGGCAAATCTTAACATCGACTACAACAATATGGTGATAATTCAAGACCAATCGCTGATAAAAGCCTACATGCTTGAATTTTACGAAATGTGGGGTAGCACATCAATGATTCCGAATCCCAACAATGCGAAATTTGGCTCACAAAAAAGCGACAATACACCACATCAAATCAATGTTGGAGGCAAATACGTTGAACTATATTTTTCGCCAAGCGACCACACAGCCTCTAAAATCAATAATGCCCTTATGAGTGCCAACCACGAACTTGAATTTGGAGTTATGGCATTTACGGAAGATCTTTTAGGCAATACCGTTAAAAACCTCCATAATTTGGGCGTTAATGTCCGTGGGATTATCGATTATGTGGAGTACTCCGGCAGCGAATTCCAGATGCTACTTGACAACGGAGTCCAAGTTTTGGATTACCAAAATCCAGATGGCTCGGTTTGGCCCGAAGGGGCAACATTTCACAGCAAATATGCCATTGTGGACAGCAATTATCCCGATTCGGATCCTTTGGTAATTAACGGATCGCACAACTGGACGGCTGCTGCAGATAATAAAAACGACGAAAATACTCTGATAATTCACGATGCTGCTATTGCAAATCTCTTTCTTCAGGAATTTACGCAAAGCTTTAATAATCTGTTGACTCCCAAACCACAAAACGATATCGTTAGCACACAATCAGGGATAGAAACTAGGATTGAATACGCCACCAACGACTTCATTCACAACCAGATATCATCAACTAACACAACCATTAGCGAGCAACCAAAACATGGTTCAGCAAGTGTGATGAACAATCAAATAATCTACGTCTCTGAAAATAATTATGTGGGCATCGACAGTCTGAAATATAGGATCTGTAACGCGACAATGCCTGAATTATGTGGCCACGCGTGGATTATAATTACGGTAATCCCTAACATTGAGTTAATAGCAAACAATGACTTGGTGAATATTGAGTTGCATTTGGTTAAAAACGAGGTGAACATTGATCTATTTGCCAACGATATTATCCCGGAAGGATATGATTTTACATTCGAAATTGTGGGGCAATCAAGCTTTGGAATATGCTCCTACAATGTTGCCAATACTATTTTCAACTACAACTCCATATATATGCCATCGGATCATTTTATAGACACGATGTACTACAGGATTTATCTGAATCAATTCCCAACCATAGCAGATACCGCACTCGTTGAAATAAAAGTGGATGTCATTAGTGGTATTAACGATCAAAACTACAACACTCGTTTAGCACTATATCCAAACCCAACCAACAACCATGTTGAGATAACCACCGGAATTACTGGAGAAGCAACTATTGAGCTATATTCACTCACAGGCAAACTAATTTCAAGTGAAATTAACGATAACAACAATGGAATATTACAACTCAATTGTGAAAATCTGCCCACCGGGATTTATATGATAAAGGTTAAAATTAACGATGAAATAAGAACTGGGAAATTGGTTAAAAAATAAATATACCGACATATAAAAACGAGAAGGAAACATTTCCCTCTCGTTTTATTTTGTACCGCACACAGAATATAACACTGCGAACATCTCTCCTTTATGGTTTGAACTGAAGAAATAAAAAGCCGACTGGGTAAACAATCGGCTTCTCAAAATCTATTTCTGTTCAAAGAGTTTTTCTAGTTGTTCAACACGCATCCTTAGATCGTTGTTTTCTTGTTTTAACTCTTTCATTGCTTCCACAAGAACTGCTGTCATCTCGGCATAGTTAACACCCATGTAACCGTCCTCAGAATTTGTGAATACCAGTTCGGGCACAACCTTTTCTACTTCCTGAGCAATAAAGCCAACCCGATTGCCCATGCCTGGTTCTGATTTCCAGGTGAAATTAACGCCTCTTAACGCCATAACCTTAGCAAGAGAACCCGAAAGGGTGCTAATATTCTCCTTAAGTCTTATATCCGAAGTTGATGTGGTTAAGGTTCCATCAGAGGTTCTGCTAACTGCAGTTGAATACGCTCCTGATCCAATGGAACGAACTCTTAGGGTTCCCCCAATATCTAAGGTTGCAGTTAGGTCAATTACATTAATACCAAGCCTTCTATTATCAAACTCTCCCCAAATAAGAGGTATTGCAACCTGTGAGTTATCAATGATTAATCGATTTGACACCGTATGAAAGTAGGAATAACCTACCTTATATCCCATAATTATATTATTTGAGCCAGTATTGCTCCACCCCGCAGAATTGCCAATAAAGATGTTTTTATTGCCATCATTCATGACTCCAGCATTTGTTCCAATTAAAACGTTCTCGGCACCCGTCGTTAGCGACGACCCAGCACCTCCGCCAATAATGATTTGCTGAGAACCTGTGGTTATAGAATGCCCAGCCCAACGCCCCAATATGATGTTGAAAAAACCTGTTGTATTATTTAAACCTGCTTCGGTGCCAATAAATATATTCTGACTGCTTTCGTTCTTATAACCTGCTTTGCTGCCAATTGCAATATTATTTTGACCAGTTACACAAGAGTAACCCGCCAAATCACCTAAATACACATTATTGTTGCTATTATTATTTCTTCCTGCGGCATATCCAATAAATACATTTTGATAAGCATTAGGGCTAACTGTAGCATAACCAGTGCTATCACCAATAAAAATATTATGATGTAAGTCTGTTCCTAAATAACCTGATGCCTGACCTAACGAAATATTGTTGTAACCTGTCTTATTGTTTGCGCTTGCATTATACCCTATTGCAATGTTGGAAGATCC